>JAEUMG010000066.1 GCA_016793355.1 Hyphomicrobiales bacterium | reverse complement strand
GCCATACCAGGCGCCATGACCCCAGCCGCCGCCATGGACCGCAAACCAGTCGATGAACAGGGCCGCCGACCCGGTGGCGCCGGTGAGATCGCCCTCGAGCACGGTGACGTCGAAGGTGAGAGTGTCGCCCTCGAGCTTGGGTGACTTCAACACGACGACCGCATCGTCAACCGTCGTGCCATCGCTGCCGAGCACCGAGATCGTGGCATTCGGCGGGTCCTTGGCGAAGCTGTCCTTGCCGTCGCCCCATTCCTCGATGAAGAGCGAGGTCAGGACATGGCCGGCGGCACGATAGGGCCGGTCGGAAAAAACGATCGAGTTCGGCAAGACGCCGGTCAGCGTGAGCTTGTTGTCTTCGAGCGTTGCACCCTTTGAATTGAGCACCGCAAGCGAGGGAATGGGGCCTTGCGAAGTAGGCGTGCCGATCTTCTTGGCGCCCGGCACATGCGGTTCGCCGGCGGATGACGGCCCCGCGCCAATGGCCAAAGCCAGGCTCGCAAGCAACGCAAGACCGGCGACACGGTTCAGTCGCATCATCGTCAGACCTCCTGGTGAAGACATTGAGTGTCGAATTGTAACGAAGCGGGCGAGGCGCCGCCGGCCGTCTCCTGCCACTCGGCCATGTCGCATGCAAGGGGCGCAGGGCCGGCAAAGCCTCAATGCGCGAGATTTAATGTTCACTCATAGACGCAGGGCCAGCGTGCCGGCGCCGTCAAGCCGGGCGGCAGCCTGGTCTTGTCGTCGCCGCAGCTCATGTCGAGCTGCGTCTGTGTCAAACCGGTGACATCGCTGAGGTCGACGCCTTCGAACCGCGTCCAGTAGAGATAGGCGCGGGTGAAGTTAACGCCTTTCAGGACCGCCTCGTTAAAGGCCGCGCGCGGCAGGAGCGCGCCGGTGAAGTTGACGCCGGTCAGATTCGACTTGCGAAAACTGTTGCGGACGAAATCGCCCTCTTCCATGTCGGCGCCGGTGAGATCGGATTCATCGAAACTCACGCGCTGGAACTCGGCCTTCGCAAGGCGCGCGCCCTTGAGGTTGCTCTGTTCGAACAGGGCCCGGCTGGCGAGCGCCTTCTCGAAATCGGCACCGCTCAGATTGGTCCCGATAAACGAGGTTCGCAGCAATTCGCTGCGCCGGAAATTAGCGCCCGTCAGATTGGCTTCGTGAAAAGTGCTGCCGGACAGGAAAGCGCCTTCGAGATTTGCGCCGGAAAGGTCGCTGTGATCGAGCTGAAGCAGCTGCTTGTTGCAGCCCTGCCAGTCGACGGCGGGGGCCGCGGCATCCTTGCAACCGGCGGTGGCGGATGAAAAAGTGGCCAAACAGGCAAGCATAAGTGCCGCCCCGCCAACCAGAACGCGTTTCATAAACTCCAGAACCTTCCTCCGCCCGGCCGACAAATTCACATGTTCCGCGGCAATTTTCCAGCCCGATCGCATGGCTGCGGCGACGGTGCGTCACGCTTCGCGGCCGGGGCCTTGCCTGCGCAGCCGGTCGATCTGGTCGAGGAGGTCGAGGATGACCGCCACGGCGTGGAGATTGATCTCCAGATCGCTCTCCAACCTTACCGCGCGGCCGGCCCGCGACAGCGAACGGCTCGGAAAGCGCCAGTCGCGTTCGGCGCGGTTGACCGGTTCGATGATGCCTTCGCTGACAAGCTCGACGATCTTTTCGCGGCGCACCGAACAGAACCGGGTCAGATCGTCGATCGTCACTTCGGTGAATTCATCGACCACCCAGCCGGTGAGGATTTCATGCTTGGTCTCGGCCATGATCGTCACACTCCCAGACTTTGGCGCGGATTGAAGGCGAGTTTCTGCTCCATCTCGCGATAGATGCGCTGGGCCTCCGGCGTGTTGCCGGGCGGCAGCGCGATCTGCAGGACCACATAGAGATCACCCGGTTCGCGCGCCGGAATGCCGCGACCCTTGAGCCGCAATTTGCGGCCCTGACCGGAATTGGCCGGAATGGTGAGGTCGACCACGCCGGAGGGCGTCGGCGACTTGACCTTGCCGCCGAGTGCGGCTTCCCAAGGCGCTACCGGCAGGTCGAGATAGACGTCCTTGCCTTCGACGCGATAGGCGGAATTGGGGTTGAATTCGACTTCAAGATAAAGGTCGCCCGCCGCTGCTCCGCCGATGCCGGGGCTCCCCTGCCCGCTCAGGCGGATCATTTGACCCGGCTGCACGCCTTTGGGGATCGAGACACTGACCTGCCGTTCGCGCATGCGGACCTGGCCGTTCTCGTCGAGCTCGGCGCCGCGCAAGGTGATGATGCGCGTCGCCCCCTGATAGGAATCCGGAAGGTCGATGAAGATTTTGGCATGATGATCCTGGCCGCGGGCGCGGAACTCGGCGCTGCCGGCGCGCCGGGCACGGCCCTGCCGGGCGCGGCCGAACAGGGATTCAAAGAAATCGCTGAAATCCTGGCCTTCGCCCGGATCGCCGCCGCTGAATTCGAAGCCCGAATCCCAGCCGGGCGGCGGGCGGAATTCCTGGCCCGGCCGGAAGCCCTGCCCGACCTGGTCATAGGCGGCGCGCTTTTCCGGGTCCTTCAGGACCTCATAGGCCTCGGCAATCTCCTTGAAGCGGGCTTCGGCACCCTTCTCCTTGTTGATGTCGGGATGATTCTGGCGCGCCAGCTTGCGATAGGCTGCCTTGATGTCATCGGCCGAGGCACTCCGCTCCACGCCCAGAATCTTGTAGTAGTCCTTATACTCCATCAGCTGGCTCCGTCGCGGCTCCCCGGCTCGCTTGACTTCGATCAATGCCATGGCCGCGATAAGCGGCCAGTTAATGGCGGATCGCAATTGAGGGGTATCGGCCCATGTCGTCAAGCCGGGGGAGACTAACCAGCGGAATTCTGCTGGCCGCCGTGATTTCGCTTGAGATCGGATCGGCCTGCGCCGACGACCTGACCCGCTCCGGCGAGGCCGATTTCAACATGTATTGCGCCGACTGCCATGGCGATGACGCGCGCGGCAACGGCCCGCGCGCCTTCGGCCTCACCGCTCCGCCCCCGGACCTCACAAGACTTGCCGAACGTCACGAGGGCGTCTTCCCACGCGAGTCGGTGACCGCCCTTATAGACGGGCGCGCCAGCGTTTCGACGCATGGCAGCCGCGAAATGCCGGTTTGGGGGAAATGGTTCAAGATCGAGGCGGAGGAAGGTCTCGGCGGCGCGGAGGGCGATGAAGGCAGCATCAGGAAGCGTGTCAATGCGCTCGTCGACTATCTGATCAGCATCCAGGAATAGCCAGCGCTTCGATCAGATCTTCGATTCGCGGATCTGCAACAATTCGAAAATGAAACCGCCCGGCGAACGCAGGAAGGCGATGCGCCGCGAGCCGAAGCCGGCGGTGATCTCGTCGGGCCCGAGCAGCAACACCGCGCCTTGCGAGATTACTTTTGCGCATTCGGCATCGACATCGGCGACTTCGAAGACGGCATGAGTCAAACCCGGGGACAAGGGTTTCTCCAGGCGATCCTCGAAGACCGGCTTCGGCGTCACGAAGAGCCTGGTTCCGCCAAATTCGAGGAGCGCATATTCGGATTCGCCGTCCGGCCCTGTGAATTTCTCGCGCAGGAGAAGCTTCGCCCCAAGCCCGGTCAGAAATTCAAGCTCGCGCTCGAGATCGCGCGCGGTGAGTCCGATATTCCACAATCGTGGTTGCATCGGACCGTTTTCGGGGGCGGAGCTTCGCAAGTCAACCCGCTGGAGCCTCGGGCCGACTTCGCCTAAAGATTCTTGCGTTGGAGCGAATCATGAGCCTTGGCAGGTTTCGCAAGGCGCCGGGGCGGGGGGAAAACCGCATGAGCGAAAACGGTGCTTCACGCCGCAGGGATCTTCTGGCCGAGCTCGGGCTCTCCCTCGTCACACTCGCCCTGGTGGGCACGGCGCTCGGCGCCCATCGCCCGATGCTGGTTCCCATTCTCTTTGTCAGTGTCGTCGTGGTGGTGATCGTGGTGCGCAAATGCCTGCCGGGTGCGCCCTTCATAACGACCACGCTGGCAGTCGGAATCCCCGTCTATATGTGCCTTTACGCGCTCATCGCGATCGAGGCTTTCGAGGGCAATAGCCCGCTACTGGCCTATATCGGCTGTCTGCTGCCATTGATCAGCTTTACCTGGAGCGTCTGGCGCAATCGTGTCGAGCTCAATCACCAGCTCGTTCACCGGCGCGTCGAAGCGCGGCTCCTGGCGCGGGGGATCGCCTGGGTCCTGCTCGCGGGCAGCACGATCTCGATCGCCGGCGAAATTGCCCTCGAGGGAAAGGAAGCGACCTTGCACGCCGTCAGCCTGCTCGCCGGCATGGCGGCCGTCGCCGTCGGCGTCAGCCTGGTGATAAGCGACCTGATCATTCTCCTGGCGGTGACCGGGCATCTTTTCAAGAAGTTCGTGGGCCGGATGGTCAAACGTGCCGTCCCCGTCTTCTCGTTTCTTCTCGTCTACATCTTCCTCACCATGATTTTCGGCGCCCTCTATTCGCTGCTCGACGAAATCAGCGGCAAGCCGCATTTCGCCCTGAACGGGACGCAGCAGCCGCTCGATCTCGCCGATGCGATCTATTTCTCCATCGTGACCATCAGCACGATCGGCTATGGCGACATTGTCGCCACCACGAGCGCGGCACGCACCCTTGCGGCGCTCGAAATCATCGCCGGCGTCGTCCTTTTCCTCTTCGCCTTCGCCGAAATCGCCTCATACGATCCCGAAGCCGAGCAGGCGCTGGCCGGAAACGGAATGGACGGCAGCGACGAACAGCCGAGACCGGGTGACGGACAAGGTTAGGAAGGCCCGGATCGCATGCGCCTTCGCGTGAACCCGTCGATCGCCAACCGGATCTTCTTCATCACGGCGATCCTCTTGGCGTTGATGGCCGGTGTGACGGTACTCAATGCAGTCATGTCGACACGCGTCGGCTCGCTCATCACTGTTGTCGGAAAGACCTATCTGCCGGCCTATGGCGAACTGGCGCGCTCGCATATCCGCGCGCTCGAGCAAGCCTTCATGTTGCGCGAGGCAGCGATCGCCCGGCTGGAAGATTCGCCTGACGAGGCGGCGATCGAGCAGATGCTCAACTCGGCGGAGGAATTCGGCACCCAGTCCGAAAGGGAACTTGCCAATGCACGCGACGCGATCTCAGCCCACGTCGCGAGCGAGGTCCGGTTCGGAGACGACCTCGAACTCGGCCGGCTCGATGGTCATGTCGACGACATGCTGAAGGACCGGGAACATTTCAAGCGGGCGGTGTCCAATTTCGTCGCGGCGCTGAAGGCCAATGACCGCGCGAGCATGGAGAGCGCCCTGCGCCAACTCGACCTCGAACGCGCGAAGCTCAATGAGCACCTCGAGGACACGCGCACCCACATGCTGGCGATTTCCGAACACGCCGTCTCGGTGGCGCGCGCCGATCAGCAGCGCGTGATTTTCCTGACCTTCGTAACATTGCTCATTGCGGCGAGCATCGGTTTCATCCTGGCGGCGCGGCTGGCGCGCAATCTGGTCGCCTCGATGAAATCGCTGATGAGCGCCACGGAGGCAATCGAGCGTGGCAAGTTCGACAGCGAGCTTCCGGTCACTTCGGACGACGAGATCGGAAAACTCACGCGCGCCTTCAATCTGATGATCGGCGAACTGAAGCTTAAGGAGAAAATCCGCGACACATTCGGCAAATATGTCGATCCCAAGGTCGTGGCCGGCCTGATCGAGCGGCCGGAGCTTACCGGCAGCGGCGGCGACCGCCGCAACATGACGGTCTATTTCTGCGACATGAAGGGCTTCACCTCGCTTTCCGAGGAGATAACGCCTGCGTCTCTGGTGACACTCCTCAACCGCTACTTCACGCTGATGTCGGAGGAGATTCGCAAGCGCGGCGGCGTCGTCGACAAGTATATGGGCGATGCAGTGATGGCCTTCTGGGGGCCGCCGTTCGTCGCGGCCGATCAGCAGGCACAACTTGCCTGCGAAGCGGCGCTTGCCCAGATCGGCCGGTTCGAGAGCTTCATTGCCGAGGTTCCCGAGCTCCTCGGCTACAAGAAGTTCGTTCCCAATATCGGCATCCGCATCGGGATCGCGACCGGCGACGTGATCGTCGGCAATATCGGTTCGAGCGTGTCGATGAATTACACTGTCATGGGCGACACGGTTAATACGGCTTCGCGTGTCGAAGGCATCAACCGCGTCTATGGTACGCGCATTCTCATCAATGAGGCGACAGCCCAGGCCGTGCGCGGCCATTTCCAGCTCCGCGAGGTCGACCGGATCGTCGTCAAGGGGAGGAGCGTCCCGGTCTCGGTCTTCGAGGTGCTCGGGGCCTCCGCGGCCGAAACGGCAGATTCGGCCACACTGATCGAGCGCTATGAGTCCGGCCTTGCCGCCTATCGGACGCGCGACTGGACGACGGCTGCAGCGCATTTCCGCGCATGCCTCGACATCGTGCGTGATGACGGGCCGGCCCACGCCATGCTCGCGCGCATTGCGGAGTTTCAGACGGATCCCCCGCCCCCAGACTGGGACGGCGCCTTCACGATGCACGAGAAGTAGCCGGGCCCGCTCCGGCCTGGCCGTTCACGCCGCCGGCTTCTCCTCCATGGCGGTCTGCGATGCCGCGGCGGCGAGGCCGCTCTCGCCGGCGACGCGGACTTGCGGAAAGGCGAATTTGATGCCGTTTTCGTCGAATGCTTTCTTGATGAGAAAATACGCGGCCCGCCTGACCGTCGTCTGGGTTCCGGGCTTGGTCATGATCTTCAGTCTGATCTTGACCGCATTGTCGGAGAAGGAATCGACGCCCTGCATCTTCAAGGGCTGCATGATGTCGGGACCAATGTCGGGATCGCCCTTGAGGTCAATGCCGACCTGCTTGATGAGCTTCTTGGCCTTGACGATGTTGGAATCGTAGGTGATGCCGATGGTAAATTTGTCGACGGCCCAGTCGCGGCTCTGATTCTCAATCGAACCCAATTCACCGAAGGGAACGGTGAAGAGCGATCCGCGCGAGCCGCGCAGTTTGACCGACCTGATGCTGAAGGATTCAACGGTGCCGGCATGGCTGCCGCTCTGGACGTACTCACCGACGCGGAAGGCATCGTCCATCAGGTAGAACATGCCCGATATGACGTCCTTCACGACGGTCTGCGCGCCGAAGCCGATCGCCACGCCGAGGACACCGGCTCCGGCAATCAGGGGTCCTATCTCGACGCCCAGGGCCGCAAGCGCCATCAGAACCGCGACCACGGCGATGGTCGCCATGAGAATGTTGCGGGCAATGGGCAGGAGCGTGCGGAGGCGGGCGCGGCGGCTGATTTCCTCATCGGTTCCCGGACCCGCAACTTCGGCCTGGGCGATCTTCAGGTCGATGATGGTTGAGATCAGGTGCCAGAGAAAATCGGCGACAAGAATGACGACCGCAGCGCTGAAGACGCCCCTGATCAATCTGGTTTCAAGGCTCTCGGTTGCCGTGAGTTGGCGCAGATCGAGATCCCAGGCGCGCGCGACAATGAGGATTCCGACGACGAGCAGGCCGGCGCGAATGCCACGCTCGATGACGGCAGCGGCGACACTCGGTGGTGCATCGCTGGAGACCGCATCGCCCGCCGGGCGCAGGAGATGATTGACGGTGCGCTCGGTCAAACTCGAGCCCAGCGGAATGAGGACCAGAACCGCGACAAGCCAGAATATGTGCATGGCATCCGCCGCCCAACTCAACCACATGAGGACAAGCAGAATGGAAGCAAGCGATTTGCGCACGCGCGGCGCAAGAAATCCCGTGCCGAAGACCGGGCGCGTCGAAGGCGGTGCACGCCAGACCATGTCGAGCGCAAGAATGAGAAGCACAATGCCGAGCACGTAGGAGATGATCAGAAGCGACATGATGGGGATGCCGAGCAGTTCGAGCAGCGCGACGGTTACCCAGCCGAGGACAAGGACTGCGAAAGCGAGGAGTATCCGCCAATACCAGAAATGCGCAGCCTGATCGGCGATCGGAACCGCGCGGCGGCGCGCCGCGTCATCTGTCGCGCCTTTGCCGGGGGGCGCGAGAAGCACATCGAGTATTGCCGCGGCTGCCCATATGGCCAGAGCTACGAGAAGATAGCCGACGACGATTTCCTTGAGCAGGGGCGGCCATTCGAAGGCAAGGAAGACACCGACGCTGCCGAGCGCAAAGGCCGCAAGGGCCCCCACCTGCCATCCCAGTCTGGCAAGGAGTGCTCTCAATCTTCCGCGCGCCGTTCCGAGATCGATACCGGATATGCGCTGGCCAAGTCCGGCGGTTGCGCGAAGATAGAGCCAGTGGAGCAACAGGCCCAAACCTGCAAATGCGATAAACAGGCCTAGAACCTTGAGCGGTCCGTAGCCGGCGAGTTCGACCTTGATGAGCTGGGCCGCCAGCATCAGGTCCTTCGGCAGTTGCGGCGCCGCCTCAAGGACGGCAGCGATATGACGGCGTATATCGCCAATCTGGGTGGTAAAGAGACCGGTATCGGCCGGGCGCCCGGTGGTAGCCGGAGCAGATTGGGGGCCTTTTCCCTGCTCGGTCAGCCATTTCTGGACGTCGGGCTTGGCCAGGAGTTCAAGAAAGTTCTTCACATCGGGTGAGGTTGCAGCTGGCACCTCTTCGGCCGCCCGTGCCGCCGGACTAACAAACTGGACCGCCGGCAAGCCCAGAAGAGCCAACAGCACAAGATAACGCAGCCACCGGAGTGACCCCGAAAATACGACGAACTGGGCAGGCATAGGTGCGCTCCCGACGTGATCGAACAGGGGCGTGCGCCGGCCGGGTGCAACCGCCCCGGCACATTCATGACGCAGATCGCTTAATTTTCCGATTCAGGCCTGGCGATCGGGGGTTAGTTCGTCTTGGCGAGATTGGCCGTGTAAAACTCGAAGGCCTGGGTAAACTGATCGAGGCTGACATCGTGCTTGACCTGCTTGCCGTCTACAGCGACGTAGCTCACTTCGAAACCCTTCTGGGCCTTGAAAGTCTTCAGCCAGGATTCGCTGAAGGGAAACTCGGCGAAGCAAAAGCGCGGACCGCAGGTGTAGTAAGCAATCTTTAACGGATCGCCCTTGGGAAACTTGACCGAGATCCCGTCAGCTAGAAGCGTGCCGTTGAGGGTGCGGACAACGGCCTTCTGCTTGCCGGCTTCGTTGTCCGGAACGATCGACCAGGCGAAAGCAACCTTCTTGTCTTTCGGATGAATGAGCGCAAAGACAAGTACGCAGGGGCTTTCCTTAGCCGCCTTCGGGTTACACTCGACCCGCCACTGGCCGAAGGTCTTCTGGACAGCTTCCTGCCCGAAAGCGGCGGAAAACGAGCCTGCCAGAGCGAGACCTGCGGCGATCACAGCCAGTTTGGGTAAGCGCATTCCATAATCCTCGCGTTGAACAGTGGTGCTGACTCGCCCGGGGTCAGAGTGAGGCGGGTTTGTAGTCCGGCTTTGATGCTGGAGCAACCCCGCCGAGCGGCCCTGATGACGGCTTTCGCCAAACTCCCAGCCGGTCCCCGATCAACCCCGCATGCCATTGAAAAATACCAAGAAAGCGGCTACCCGCTCAGCCGTGAAGGAGATGACATGACACGGCATCTGGTTTTTTTGATGGCTATTCTCCTCGGTCTGTGGGCACCGCCCGTACAGGCGGCAGAGTCCGCGCCGGACATAGAGGTGCTGATCGCCGCGACCGCAGCCGAGTACAAGCTGCCACCCACGCTGCTGCACAAGATCATCAAGCGTGAGAGCAACTACAACCCGGCAGCGGCGTTTCGCGGCCATTGGGGTCTGATGCAGATCAAATTCGCCACCGCCAAGAGCATGGGCTATCGCGGCGATCCCAAAGGTCTGCTCGATCCCGCCACCAACCTCAAATATGGCGGCAAGTATCTGGCCGGCGCCTATCTCGTGGCCGGGGGCAACGCCGAACGCGCCGCCAGGCTCTATCGCAGCGGCTATTACTACGAAGCCAAACGCAAAGGTCTGCTTGAGGAGACAGGCCTCAAGGCGAAGAAGAAAAACTAGCATCACGTCGTAGGGGTTTGGTCATCGGTATCGCCTAGAGTTCTGCCTCCACAGGAGAGCGGAAATGGTCCGTGACAGCGAGGCCAAGGATTCGGGACTTCGCCGCGAGGTCGGATTCTTCGGGGTTCTTGGACAATCTGTGGCCGGCGTCGCGCCAACGACCACGCCGACCATCAATGTCGCGCTCGTCTTCGCAGTCGCCGGAAGCGGCTCGTGGTTCGCCTATCTGATCGCCACCTGCGGCATGCTGCTGGTCGCGCTCAATCTGCGGCATTTCGCGCGCAGCTTCTCGGGTGCTGGCTCGCTTTCCGATTTCGCCGGCCACGGACTGGGTCCGCTGGCCAAGCTCATCACCGCCTGGGCGCTTCTCATCGCCTATATCGCCGTCTCGGCGGCAACGCTCGCCGGCAGCGCTGCCTATCTTTCGACGCTCTTTGTCTCAGCCGGGCTTTCCCTGCCGATCGTCTTCTGGGTGGCGGTTGAGGGTTCGGTCGCCGTGCTTTTCGCCTTCCGCGACATTCGCCTCTCCACGCTGGCCATGCTCGCGCTTGAATGCTTCTCCATCCTCCTCGTCATCCTACTCGGACTGGCGATCCTGCACCGGCAGGGTCTGGCGGTCGATCTTTCGCAGTTCGACACCGGCAATCTCGCTTCCGGGGGCCTGGGCAACGCACTCCTGATCGCGGTTCTGAGCTTTGCCGGCTTCGAGGCCGCTGCGACGCTTGGCGATGAAAGCAGGAAACCCTTGCGCGACATTCCGCGTGCCCTGGTGCTCACGCCCCTGCTCGCCGGGCTGTTCTTCGTCTTTGCCGCCTACGTCATCGTGCTTGGCTTCAACCGCTACAATATCGCGGTTGCGACCAGCAGCGCTCCCCTGGATGATCTCGCTCACGCGCTCAATCTGCCCGGTCTCGGAACCCTGGTCGCGCTTGGCACGGCGGTCAGCCTTTTCACCTGCGTCGTCGCCACCATGGTTGCGGCGTCCCGCATCGCCTACGCCTTGTCGCACCAGGGCGATCTGCCGGAGATCATCGGCCGGCTCGATCGGCGGTCACGGCCAACAATCGGGGTCGGCATCTCAGCCTTGATGGTGATGGGATTGACGCTGGCGCTGGCAATCTTTGCCAAGCCGCTCGACATTTATGACTGGCTCGGCACTTTCGGAACATATGGATGCGTGATCGCCTATGCGATGGTCTGCGCCGCTGCGCCCGTCTATCTCCACCGCAACGGATTATTGCGCGCCAGCAATGCCATCATCGCCGCGGTCGCCTTGTCACTTCTGGGCTTCGTTGTGACAGGTTCGGTCTACCCCGTGCCGGAAGCGCCGCTAAACATCCTGCCCTGGCTTTTCGCCGTGCTGCTTGGTGCCGGAACGCTTTACTCTCTCGCGCGCCGCCGCGGCAGAGATGCCGCAACATCAGAGGCACGTTAGACCAGATTTCGCGGAATTGTCATATTCCAACGTCTGGATGTAACCCGGTTACCGTTCTCATAGGCATCGAGCGTTGCGTCCAAAACGAAGTCCCGCGCGGTACACGACACCTTCAGCATGGTTTCACTCCAAACCCGCCAACTACCGCGCTGATAGTTGCGCTTCCAGGTAAAAAAGGCATTGGCCGATAGTGGGTCATCGGCCTTGATTCGATAATCGTGGCGGCGGTCAATCTCGACTTCGAGGCCCAGATCCTCGACACGGCGCACGCCCTCATCGCCGATCCGCGAGACAACGGTTTCTCCCGTAAAAGCATCGAAATTGATGGTCCAGCCATTGACGGCTTCGCGCAAGTAGGTCTGGCGTGCCGGGCTTGCGTGCTCCGCAGGCAGAAATTCAGCAAGCTTGCCGTCGTCAGCACCTGACGGACGCTCGGGCATAATGAGTTTGCTTGTCCGCAGATCGATCTTGGCTGTCACCGTTGCGGGCGACGGCCATGCGATCGGCCAGTAGGCGGTCGAAACGGCAACCCGAATGCGGTTACCCCTGGCAAAATGATGCGCGGCTTCATTCAGGCGAATCCTGACTGGCATTAATTCGCCGGGAATGACCGGGGCCGGGGTCTCGTGGCTGTCGCGATGCGTCAGATTGAGAAGGCCATAGCTGATGCGGCTCGCCGCGCCATCGGGGAATACTTCGCACAAGGTGACGGCAAGCAAAGCATTGGGCTTGTCGACGGAAACGGCAAGTTCGACAATCGGAGCGCCAAGTATCTCGACGTCTTCCTGCAGTGGGGCGGAATCGAAGATGAGCTGGCCGCCCTCTTCGGTTCGCTGGTCAAGCGGCTGGTCCGGGAACATGCCATAAGGACACCATTTGCCAGCCGCGATGCCTGTCGTCTGAGGGGAAGAGACGGAGACGGTGCCCTGCCCTGCCGGAGTCCCGGCTTCTCCCAGCCGTCCATCATGGAGCGGATATGGCGTTGCTGAAATGCGGGGAGACGGCCAGGCATTCTCCGCGACCCAGCGTCCGTCCCGGGTTTCATAGAACGGCGCCGGGCGTGCCGGATCCTGCATCCAGACGCGCAGCATCGGCTCGTCCATGATCCCGGTTTCCCTGCCCTTGAGCCACTGATCCCACCAGCGCAAGCATTCCTGCAGGAATCCGATCTGCGGACCGGGCTTAGCGAAATGCGGATATTTATGTGCCCATGGCCCGATCAGACCTTTCTTCGGGCCTTTCAGATTGGACAGCAACCGGAAGATCGCATTCGAATAACCATCCGCCCAGCCGCCGACGGCATAGACCGGGCATTCGATCGCATCCCAGTTCTCGCAGACCGACCCATGCTTGTAGAAGTCGTCGCGATGCTGGTGCCTGAGCCAGTCCTCTATCCAGAAACCGCTCTTCTCAAGCCGCTCCATCCACATGTCGCGCCACTTCTCGCCGACATGCGCCGGATCGGGCGGCGCGGTGTTGAGCGAGAACATGGTGGAGTACCAAGCGAATTTGTCGAGCAACAGGCAACCGCCCATGAAGTGGATGTCGTCATTGTAGCGATCGTCGGTCGAACACAGCGAGATCACCGCCTTCAATGCCCTAGGGCGGCGGGCGGCGACCTGCAATCCATTGAAGCCGCCCCAGGAAATGCCGATCATGCCGACGCTGCCCGAACACCAAGGCTGCGCGCAGAGCCAGGCGATGATCTCAAGGGCATCGTCCTGCTCCTGCTTCAGATATTCGCCAAGCAGCAACCCTTCGGAATCGCCGGAGCCTCTGATGTCGACGCGCACACCGGCATAGCCATGTCCTGCAAAGTAAGGATGAGTGAGCGCATCGCGCTCAATCGTGCCGTCGCTCTTACGGTAAGGGACGTATTCGAGAATAGCGGGAACCGGATCAGCCTCGGCGTCGGCGGGCAGCCAGATGCGGGCCGCAAGCTTCACGCCATCGCTCATGGGGATGAAGACGTTCTCGATTTCGCGCACTTCGCGCGGAAACTTGGTGATCATATTCATCGCGGCACCGCCCCCATTTTTCACTCAAACAATTCCAGCCGGACTTAACCAGCCTTCGCACGGTTAGCAATGGCGATACCGCCGATCACCAATGCGCCGGACGCGAGGATCAAGAGCGACAAGGGCTCTTCAAGAAGCATATGTGCAATAAGCACCCCGGAGATAGGCTGAAAGAACTGAATGAGGCCGACTTGGCCAATTCCGCCACGCGCCATGGCCCAGAACCAGAGGATGTAGCCCACAACGGTCACACCCAGGGCAAGATAAAGAACACTTGCCCAAGCGAGGAGACCCACCGATGCAAGGTCAGCTATTGTGAGTGCAGCGGGAAGGATAGGAGCCAGCACGAGGCTGCCGACCACAACAGTCCAGTAGGCCGTCCCCTGCGCGGGATAGCCGCTCCGCGTGAGATGCCCACCGGTCACATAGCCCAGCGCCAGAAAGATGGTCGCGGCAAATACCAGCGGATCGCCAAGGATCGACTCCGACTGCGCGGTAGCATTCGAGGTGGAGAGCAGCAGCAGTTCGCCGGACAAGGCGATAATGCAGCCAAGCCACCACAGGCCGTGTGGAAGGCGGCGTTCTGAAAGGTGCACCATGAGTCCGGTAAGCACTGGCAGGAAGGCCAGGATCATGACACCATGGATGCCGCTTGTACGCGTCATGCCGAGGCAAAACAGAACCGGAAAGGCGACGTAACTCGCTAGGGCGGAAGCAACAAGTAGCGCCAACTGGCGTCTCTCGCGCGGCAACGGAATTCCAAGACCAAGCACCAGCGGAAGCGCGATGACACCGCCCAGAACGGTCCTGAGAATCGCGACGGTCCAGACCGGCAGTTCATTGACGGCCAGCTTGGTCGCCACCGGACCCGCGCTCCAGATGATGACCGCGGCAAGGGCTGCGAGAAACACGCCGCGGGTCACGGGCGGTATCGCTGAGACCGGTTGACGAAATAGCTGGCCGCGCCCACTCTGCCCATCCCCTGCATTCGCAAGAAACCTAACTCATGCGCGTTGAAGAGGCCATTGATCTGGAACGCTACCCGATCGACCAGCCCGATTCCGGCAGCTATCGCGACCTCGTTGCGCGTTGCCAGCGCGCGCTTGCTCGCGACGGCATGTTCAATCTCGTCGGATTTCTCACACCCGCAGCGGTCGATCTTGCCGAGTCACAGGTGAAACCGGTGCTCGACCGTGAGTCCTATGCGCACACGCGCGAGCACAATATCTACTTCAAGCCCAGTATCGACGGCCTGCCGCCCGATCACCTGGCGCTGCGCAAGGTCAGGACTACCAACCACACGATCTGCACCGATCAACTGGCGGGCACACTGGTGCGAAGCGTCTATGAATTTGCACCGATGGCACCGTTCCTCGCGGCCGTGATGGAAAAGCCGAGGCTCCACATCATGGCCGACCCCCTCGCCGGCGCCAATGTCATGGAATATCGCGACGGGGAGGCTCTGAACTGGCATTTCGACCGATCGGAATTCACCACGACACTGCTTCTGCAAAAGCCTGAAGCTGGCGGCGAGTTCGAATATCGCACCGATCTGCGCAGCGACAGCGAGCCGAATTACGATGGCGTCGCGCGCCTGCTTCTCGGCGCCGATCCCGAAGCGCGGATTCTCGAACTCTCGCCCGGAACGCTTAATGTCTTTCGGGGGCGCAACACGGCACACCGCGTTACGACCACGCAAGGATCGAGACCCCGTATCATCGCCGTCTTCTCCTACGACGAAAAGCCGGGCGTCAGATTCACCGAAGAAGAACGCCTAGGCTTCTACGGCCGGGCGGGCTGAGCTGGCCGGTTCACGGGGTAATGGCAGAGATAGGTTCGGCCGGAGAACTCGGTCACGATCCGCGGTGCAATCGTTCGGCAGAGATCTTGTGCGCTCGGACAGCGCGGATGGAACTCGCAGCCAGGCGGCCGGTTACGCAGGCTCGCCACCTCGCCCGTCAATACGACGCCGGTGCGGCGCCTGGCGGGATCGGGATGCGGCTGCGCGGCGATCAGGCCTTGGGTGTAGGGATGAGCGGGATCGGGAAAGACTTCAGCAGTGCGGCCCTTCTCGACGAAGCGCCCCATATACATGATCGCGGTCTCGTCGCTCACATGGCGGACCACGGCAAGATTATGGGTGATGATCACATAAGTGAGGCCGAACTCGCCTTGAAGCCGCGTCAGTAGATTGAGGATCTCGCCCTGGACCGAAACATCGAGCCCGGCGGTCGGCTCATCCGCAATGATGAGTTTCGGGTTGAGCGCGATGGCGCGGGCGACACCGACGCGACGCGCTTGCCCACCGGAGAGTTGATGTGGGTAGCGACTTGCGAAATCCTTCGGCAGTCCGACCAAAGCGAGCAGGCGGCGAGCCTCGGATGCGAGGTCCTTTTCCCTCATCGTATGAACGATGAACGGCTCCGAGATCAGCGACTGCACGGTGCGGCGCGGCGACAGGCTAGAGACCGGATCCTGAAACATCATCGCAACTTCGCGATGATAGGCCCGGCCGGCTGCGCCATCGGCAAAGGGATTCTTGCCCGCAAAGCGCACTTCGCCAGAGGCGATGGGCGTCAGTCCGACAATGGCGCGGGCCAAGGTCGACTTGCCCGAGCCACTCTCGCCGACAATGGCAAGGGTGGTGCCTTGCGCAACATCGAAGGATACATCAAGCACAGCATCGATGAAGCGGGATGACAGGCCGGTCAGCATGGCCTTCACCGGCCCGGCAATGGCGTAGCGCACATTGAGATTGCGGACGGAGAGCAGGCTCAACTTTCCACCCCCTCCAGCAGGTGACAGCGCGCGCTGTGACCCTTGCCAATGACCGTCGGCGGCGGGCGGTCGCGCCTGCACACCTCCATGACCTCCGCGCAGCGCGCAGCGAAGATGCAGGATCGGGGGATCGACCGGAGGTTCGGCACATCGCCAGGGATTACCGGCAACTCGCGGGTGGTTGTCTCGATGCGGGCCGGATCGCACTCGACCAAGGCCCGGGTATAGGGGTGTTGCGGGCGATCGAATATTTCGAAGACCGGGCCCTGTTCAACCACCTCGCCAGCATAAAGTACGACGACGCGGTCGCAGATTTCCGCGACCGCACCAAGATTGTGCGAGATGAAGAGAATCGAACCTTTGAGCTCCGCCCGCAATTCGCGCAGGAGATGAAGAACTTGCGCTTCCAATGTCACGTCGAGGGCGGTGGTGATCTCATCGGCAATGAGTAGCTCGGGTTTCTGGAGAAGGCTCATGGCAATGCAAATTCGCTGGCGCATGCCGCCCGAGAATTCCGCCGGATAGCGCTTGAGCTGCTCGCGCGCATCCGGAATACCGACACGCTTCAGGGCATCGGCTGCCTTGGCGATCTTTTCGGCGCGCGACGCCGGGCTTCGATACTGAATATCGAGCATCTGCTGGCCGATGCTGCGCACCGGATTGAGCGAAGTCATCGGATCCTGAAAGATCATGGCGAGGCGGGTACCGCGAAGGCCGCGCATCTCCTCGGCAGGAAGCTTCAGCAAATCCTTGCCGAGCAATTCCACTTCGCCGCCGGTGACAACCGCATTGCCCGGCAGCAAGCGCATCAAGGCGAGCGCCAGCGTCGACTTGCCGGAGCCACTTTCGCCGACAATGCCAACGATCTGGCCGCGCGGCACGTCGACATCGACATTGCGCAACGGGTAGACCGGTCCCTGCTGGGTGTCGAAGCGGATCGACAGGTCCCTGATTGCCGCGACATTTCCGCTCATACGATACGTCGCAGTCGAGGATCGAGCATGTCGCGCAAGGATTCGCCAAGAAACGTGAAGCCGAGCGTGGTTATAATCAGCGGTATACCCCCGGCCACAACCATCCATGGCGCTTCACGAATGAGATTATAGCCTTCCTGGAGGATGCGGCCCCAGCTTGGCGCCGGCGGCGGTATGCCCATGCCGAGATAGGTGAGGCCGGCTTCCAGCGCCACGACGGAAGGAATGTCCATGCTGGCAATGATTAGCAAGGGACCGACGACATTCGGCAGAATGTGAACGGCGATGATGCGGAAGGGCGAAGCGCCGAGCGACCGGATGGCCTGGACATATTCGGAGTTCTTGAGAGAGAGAGTCGCAGTGCGCGTGAGGCGCGCATAGGCCGGCGTCTGCACGAGGATCACGACGAACATGAGGGTCGTAACGCTGGCTCCAAGCAGAGTGGCGACCGTCAGGCCCATGATAACGGTCGGAAACGAGTAGACCGAATCGAAGAGCAGCATCAAGAAATTGTCGAGCCAGCGCGGGCCGTAGCCGGCAATCAGGCCCAGACTAATTCCGATGCAAAGGGCGATTCCGATGGTCGAGATGCCGACGCTCAGGGCGATGCGGCTTCCCATGATGATGCGGCTGAAAATATCGCGGCCGAGATTGTCTGTCCCGAACCAATGCGTGAGGGAGGGAGGCTGGAGCTTATCCGGGATCGACAATTTGAACGGATCGTAAGGCACGATCCATGGCGCGAATATGCCGCAGAATACGACGATCGCCACGAGGGTTAGACCGAGCATGGCGAGCGGATCGCGGGCGAGCCTGCGCCGGAACAGAGTCAACGCGCCGGGGGCGGCCGGGAGAACCGCTTCAGAGAGTTGCACGGACACGTGGGTCGAGCCAGGCAATGAGAATATCGGAGATGGGCATGGCGAGAGCGAAGAGCGCCACCGTCGTCAGCACGCCACCTTGTACGACGGGGAAGTTCCGCATATTGGCGGCATCGACAATCAGCTTGCCAATGCCGGGTCGCGCAAAAATCGCCTCGACAAAGACGGCGCTTGAGAGCAGGCCGCCGATCGCTACCGCAAGCAGCGTGATGGTCGGCAGGATAGCAATGCGCAGGGCATAGGACTTGACAATGCGATATTCCGGAAGGCCGAAGGCGCGCGCTGTACGGATGTGATTCTCCCCCATGACTTCCAGCATCGAGGCGCGCACGATGCGCGACAGGTAGCCCACCCAGCCGAGACCAAGCGCGAAGGCAGGCATGATCAGATGGACAGCCTGGTCGAGGTAATCGCCTCGCTCCCCGGCACCAATCACAGGCAACCAGCCCAGTTCTATGGCGAAGAAAAGAATGAGGTAGATCGCAACGACAAAGGACGGAATGGAGATGGTGCCGACCGAAATGACTGCAGTGAATTTATCGATGAAAGAGTTGCGCCTGATCGCCGAGTAACAACCCAAGGGGATTCCGATCAGGGCCGCCCAGCCAAGCCCAGCGGCAATCAACACAAGCGTGTAGGGCAGATTGTCGAGCACGATCTGGGTCACCGGCCGCTGGCTCCACATGTCGGTGCCGAGATTGCCCTGGAGGATGCGCCCGAAGAAGGTCGCCAGCTGCACCGGGATCGGGTCGTTGAGGCCGAGTTCTTCGGTGATTCGAGCCTTCATCTCGGCACTGGCGCGCGCGCCAAGCATGATCGTCGCCGGATCGCCGGGAATCAGTTTCAATGCCGAGAACAGCATCACCATTGAGGTGATGCAGATCAGTATGGCCAAGCCAGTGCGCTGCAGGGCATAGAGGAGCATTGCGCGAAAGCGGAGCAGGCTGGATTTCTCCAGCCTGCCTTCAATGTCATGCCTTCTTGGTGATCTCGACGAGGATCTCGCCGCCGGTGTCAAAGCCGGGCACGACGGATTCCTTGTGAGCGTAACTCAAGGGATCATTAGTAATCCAGACATAGGCGCCGGTATCCTCCATGATCTCCTGCATGCGAAGATAGATTGCATTTCGCTTGGCCGGATCTGTCTCACTCAAGCCTTTGGTCCACAGTTCCTCGAATTCGGGATCCGACCAGCGCTCCCAGTTCCAGACACCAACCTGGTTCTTCAAGAACCACTGGATGCCATCGGAGGGATCGGGCGACATGCGATAGCGCATCCACCACATCTGCAAAGTCTTCCACTCGTCTCCCTTGGATTCGAGTCCGAGATTCCAGAACGGCCCGGAGTCGAGCGGAATGATGTCGACCTTGATGCCGACATCGGCGAGGTTCGCCTGGACGACCTGGGCCGCCGTCACGCGATACGCCTCGTTCAATGTCTTGAATTCAAGGCTCAGATCGCTCACGCCCGCCTCGGCAAGCAGAGCGCGCGCCTGGTCGGGATTGTAGGAGTACTTCGACGTGGTGCGATGACCTGTTACACCTTCCGTGACAATGCCATGGGCCGGCTGTGCCACGCCGCCATAGGCGGCGTCCAGGATGGACTTAACATCAATCGCGCGCTGTATCGCCTTGCGGACGCGAATGTCCTTTAGCTTCTCGTGCTCGGTGTTGAGCCCGATCCATGTATAATATGGTCCGGGTACGCCCGTGAGCTTCGTACCTGCAGGCATCCCCTTGCCGTACCGCGCCGCGGTTTCAGGCAGCACGCCGGTGACATCGACTTCGCCCGCCTCGAAGGCGAGCTCCGCGGCCTTGGTATCCTCGATGTTGATGAACTGGACTTCCTGGAATGCGACCGGCGTTCCTCTCCAATCCGGGTTGGCCTTGAGGACGACGCGCTGCTTGGGGGTCCACTCCGTCATCGAATAGGGGCCGCACTGACCCGGCAGTTCGGTCGTGAATTTCTGGTCAGGAAGCTTCTCAACAGCGACCTTCGGCACCAGCGATCCCGATTCCGAAGCGATGCCCATGAGGAATGTCGCGGCAAAGGGCGACTTGAGAATTATCACGCCGCTGAGTTTGTCCGTGACATCGACCCTCTCCAAAGTCGGATAGCGTGCCGCCCAATCGGACTTCAGCATGCGTTCGAGGGAAAACTTCACATCCTCGGCCGTCACCTCGCCGCTGTCGCCGCTCCACATGAGGCCAGGCTTCAGCGTGAAGGAAATGTGAGTCGGGTCGTCCTGGGTAATCTTCTCGACGTAATCGGACGGCGCCCAATCCCAGGTGTCGCCCTTTTTCACCGGAACCGCCAAGCGCGGCAGGCAGGCATATTGGATCGATGTTTCGCTGCCGCCGATCATGTAGCCGGGATCGAGAACCTGGATATCGGCTTCCATGCGGACCTTGAGCAGGCCGCCCTCGGCGGACAGGACCTGCTGCGGCTTGATGCCGAGAAGACCCACCGCAGACGCCACCGCAGCACTCTTGAGCAGGGCGCGCCTGCTCAGGCCATTCCTAATCATATTGACCCTCCCTGGGATTTTCTTGTCTTAAGCAAATACCGGGCCGAAACACTGGACCGGAGTCGCGGACCTGTCAATTTTGTTTCCCTAAACTCTCTTTAATCACACATTGTCGCGCTTGATCGACCGCTTGAAGTCGCGTGCGATGAAGGCTTTGCCGTGGTCGAAAGTCCTGACCTTTCCCTCAAGATGGAAATGCGTCTTGTCGGAGGTCATGACGAGTTCGGTTTCGACGCGCGCATCCCAGTCGCCGCGCTGGTAATGCGCGGTGCAGGCGACGAGCGAGCGAACCCCATTCGGGTCGCGCCAGCCAATGCCGAAATCCTTAAGCTTGGTATAACTGATCTCTGTGCCGATCTCATCGATCACATACGTGCCGTCATTACGCTTGATGATGAAGTTCGTGCGCTCGTTCCCGATATCCTTGACGACATGCCGTGTCTCGGCACCCGCATCCTTGATTGTCACGGGCGCGGTTTGAGATTGCTCCTGGGAGGCAAACCGGACTTTTGCCAAGCCGCGCTCCGAAGCGAGGACGGGGAGTTCGATCGACGACTTCGTCGGGTCGATCGTTACCGTGGTTGCTTCCGGCGACGGCCAGGCGATCGGCCAATAGCTGGTCGAGACCGAGAGGCGCAGACGGTGACCGGCGGGGATCGTCTGTGCGATCTCGTTCAATTCGACGGTCACGTCGTAATATCGGCCCGGCGTCAGCGGCGCCGGTTTCTCATGGCTGTCGCGATGGGCAAGATTGAGCAGGCCATAGGTGATCCGCTCAACCGCGCCGTCAGGATGTATGGTGTTCAGGCGAACCGCAACCTGTCCTTGCCGCTTGTCTGAGGCGACGCGCAAACGCACGTAGCTGCGACCGACGATCGCCAAGGGTTTCTTGAGCGGTGCGCCGTCGAAGACCAGCGATCCGGCATCGTCCTCGCGCTGATCGAGCGGCAGTTCGGGAGCGATCTTGCCCAATGCGTAAGCGCACCATTCGCCGGAGCCGAGGCCGGTCGTCAGCGGCGAGGAAATCGATCTCGGCTTTGCCTTGCTTCGCTTTGCCTCGAGCGTCGCATCGCCAAGATGTAGCTTTTCCACCTTGATGTTCTTGCTCGGCCATTGCGGCAGCCCGATCCAGTGCCCTTTGCGACTGTCGAAATGCGGTTTCGGCTTTTCCGAATCCTGAAGCCACAAGCGCAATGCGGGGTCATTCTCGACGCCCGTCTCCATGCCCTTGAGCCAGCGATCCCACCAGCGCTTGCATTCCTGAAGGAAGCCGATGGCAGGTCCCGGCACGCCGACATGCGGGTATTTGTGTCCCCATGGGCCGGCAATGCCTTTGCTATTCTTGATGTTTTCGACGGTGCGGAACACTGCCGCCGTATAGCCGTCGACCCAGCCGCTCACCGTCAGAACCGGGCACTGAATCGAATCGTAATTCTCACAGACGGAACCGTGCTTCCAGAAGGCGTCACGGCGCTGATGCTCCATCCACAACATCGGATAGCAGTCCATGTTGTC
>JAEUMG010000023.1 GCA_016793355.1 Hyphomicrobiales bacterium | reverse complement strand
CGTGAGAATTGGCGCCGCGTTCTTCGGCGAAAGCATGTTCTCATTGCGGGACAATGCGAGCAAAGTGGCACTGGTTCATCTGGTTGCGAGATTGAATTGTGGCGGTTTTCGGTTGCTCGACGCGCAATTCATGAATGCCCACCTTGCCCGGCTCGGTGCGATTCCGCTCAGTCGCATCGAATATCATGAGAGGCTGGAGCCGGCGCTGGCCGCCGATGCAGATTTCTTCAGGTTTTCCCAAGACGACGATCCGGATGCAGTTCTCGCCAATGCGCGTGGCAAGAGGCCGGCCTAATCGTCCGGGGTCACCTCTTCACTCTCACCAGTTGGCGCTGTCTCGGGAGTTGCCTCGATTACAGGGGGAGGCGCGCTTGGATCACGGCACCCGGTCAGCCAAACATCGAATACCGGGTGCTCGACAGCGTTCAAGCCCGGGCTCTCCGCAAACATCCAACCAGTGAAGACGCGCTTGCGGTTCCGATCGGTTTCGAGTTCGTCAACTTCGACAAACGAAGTGGTCTTGGGTTCTTCCGTCGCCGGCCGCGAATAGCATACGCGCGGGCGTACAGCGAAGCCGCCGAAGCGCGCCTCCTGACCGATCTGGACCTCGAAGGTCGTAGTAACGCCGGTTATCTTGTCGAGGCCCGAGAATATGGCAATCGGGTTGGAAATCCGCTCGGCAAACGAGACTTCCGTCTGGACCATGATCGCGCAAATCACGATCGCGGCCGGGCCAATCCGGCCGCCCGAAATATCCGTTGTCACTGGGGCGCGGTCTCTGGCGCGGATTGGTCCTCCGCTGGCGTTTCGTCCACGCCGGGGGATGGCGTGGTACCGCCCTGAGTCGAGGTCTCTTCGGACTTGGACTTGTTATCGAACATGGCCTGGCTGATCAGAGACCAGATGTCTACAGCACCCTGCGTATAGGCGATACGCCCACCCTCGGTAAGCCTGACATCAGAGCCGCCCGGCTCTATCGCGATGAAATTGGAGCCGAGGAGTCCCTCAGAGGTGATTTTTGCGGTTGTATCGTCGCTCAGCGCTATTTTGGGGTCGATCGCCATTGTGATGACGGCCTGATAATTTTCCGGATTGAGCATCTGCGCAGTGACCGTGCCGATTTTGATACCCGCCAGACGAACGTCGGTGCCGGTATTTACCCCGGCTGCATTGTCGAACTCGGCGGTCACCGAGTAGCCGCCCGCCCCTTCCGCCTTGCCGGAGGTCTGGTAAGCGTAGACGAAGAAAATGGCTGCGATCAAAATAACGGCCGCGCCGATCGCCGTCTCAACCGTCGAATTGTTGCTCATGCCATGGGTCCGAAGAATCGAAGCTTTAGGTCAGGTTCGCACAGCCGACAAAAGCTGCAAAATGTGGCGGCAAAGCGCCGGACCTATTCCGGGATCCAGGCCTGATAGTCCGCGGCCACCGGCTTGGGTTTGCCGGGGCCGACAATGCTGCCGGGCGGCCGGTAGGCTTGCGCCGTGCCTGTCAGGTTAGGCTGGTGCGGCAACTGCCACTCGCGCGGCTTGTAGGACCCTTTAACCGGCGGCGTATCGATCTTGTGATGCATCCAGCCATGCCAGCCCGGTGGAATGGCCGAGGCTTCAGCATATCCGTTATAGACGACCCAGCGATGCTCCCGGATCGAGGCTGGAATAGACGAAGGCGCCCTGAAATAGCGATTGCCGAACTCGTCGTCTCCGACGAACTCGCCTTTCCGCCAGGTCCAGAATCGGGTTCCAATGGTCTCGCCATTCCACCACGTGAATATCTGCTTCAGAAGCTTCATTGCCCGCGCGGTCCTTGCTCCAAAGGCTGAAATTGGCGCGGACTATGGCCGAAGCGGGCTGGAAGGTCCAGTCGCAGTTGTCCGGCGGATAGGCTTACTGGGCCGCGGTCACGAGCACCGGAACCGTCCTGTCGGTTGCCTCTGTACCCGCAATGATCCGGATTGCCGGAGTGCGTTCCATAACACTCAGGAACGCCTTCATATCCTCTTCGGTCGGTGGCACTGGGCTCGGGACGGCATAGAGATGCATCCCGCGCCTCAATCTCTCCCGCGTCAGGCTTAGCAGGTAGATCGGCTCAGATCCGCCCCGCTCGACGACTTCGTAGTCAGATCTCCATAAGCGCAATACGAGGCGGTTGTCGCCGGATTCGTCTGACGACTTTGTCCAGGTCAGAAGCGACCGCAAGCCCTCATGCAGGATCGGGCGCGGGGCAAGCTCGTCCAGGGTCGCCTGGGGATTGAGATAGGGCAGACCGTCCTTCCAATGCCACTTTGGCTGAAGCTTCCAGCCATTCTCATCCAGGACAGCGGCAAGAGCCGCCGGGCCGCCAAGCCATTGGACGGCGAACACCTCCTCGGGCCTTCCGGCGAGATCAATGCGCCGATAAGGCAGCTTCTTCCATCCCGTTGTCTGCCAATCCGTGATGCTCTGGCGGTGAACAATGTGCCGAGGCGCGTAGAGTTCCACGGCATGAGCGAAGCCAGCTCCGATGTGAGCGGCTCCCGCCACGACGATCGCCGCTAGCGCCATGGCGGCAAGCCCAGCAGGTGCGATCCGGCGCGGCGGGATAGTCTCAAGCACAACGCCAAAAGCGGCCGTGACAATGGCACCGAAGAGAAATCCCCCAAGAACGTCCGAGAGCCAATGCACGCCGAGATAGAGACGTGAATAGGCAATTGCGACAATGGCTATGCCGCAAATCGCAAAGACAACGGAGCGGCCCCATCGGCCCATGGAATGACTGACAAGGACAGCCAGAACGCCGAGTGTCACCGTGGCGATAGCTGTATGCCCCGAGGGAAAAGCATATGCGGCAGCATCCGGATAAAGTTCGATCGGACGCGCCTTCTGGATTCCGTATTTGAGAGCGAAAACAAAAATCCGGGCGGATATAATGGCGGCAAGAACGGCCAGTCCGGCGCGCCAGGACCGGCGGAGAAACAGCCAACCAGCCATGGCAAGCCCGAGCGCCGTCATTACCGGCCAATCGCCAAGCATGGTAATCGCCACCATCAAGTCGTCAGCCGGCGCATTGCGCAATTCGCGCATCAATTTGTTGACGGAAATGTCAGTGTTCAAGAATGCTTCGCTTGCGAAAATGCCGATCGTCATGTCGACCAGAGCAATCAGGGCAGTCACGGCCACGGCAGCAAAGATCACGACGAGCAGAGAGCGCGGATTCTCGGGCGCGATGGTTCGACCGAATCGGCGCCAAAACGGACTCGACCGGCGCCGAGACCATGCCGAGATCCTGCCGAGGCCTCTACCGATCAGCGGCGATACACCTGCGACCCCAAGCCTGATCAGCCACCCGGCAATCGCCAGGATGACAAGGAGCACGAGAAGGACGACGACTAACCGCCCGCTGAGTTCTCCGGCAAGGGCGAGCCCCTGCCCGAGCAACATTCCGGGCAGGATGTGGGCCGCGCCCCAGACGATGCCTGAGGAGATGTTGACGGCGGCAAAATAAAGCTGACCCATGCCAAACATGCCGACGATGCCCGGCACGACAGCCTTAACGCCCGGGACGAACCGTCCGATGGCGATCGATTTGCCGCCATGCTGGCGAACGAAATCCTCACCCCTTGCCACAAGTGCCGGGTAGCGGTTGAGCGGCCACATAGTCTTCAGCCGTTCGCCGAAGAGACGGCCCGCCCAGTAGGATAATTGGTCGCCGAGAATCGCTCCGATGACTGTCGCCAGCAAGATCGGCCAGAAATCAAGGTGGCCGGTGCCGACGAGCATGCCGGCTCCCACCAAGACCGCGGTCGAGGGAACAAACAGTCCAATAATGAGAAGTGCCTCGCCAAACGCGATCAGGAAAACGATGGCGATTGCCCAGCTAGGGTTCTGGGCGAAATAATCAAGATAGGGCTGGATGGTTTCCATGAGCCGGGGTTTGTGGACATCAAGTCGATAACGAGTTCAGACTAGGGTTGGGCACCCGACCGTACTTTACCGGTACCGGACGAGCCCACAGGGCATTCCTCGGTTGCAAGCGGTATCTGGTCGTAGGGATTGCGCGGAATGTCAACGCGACATATCTGAACCGGCCGTTGGGGTAATGTCACCGCCGGCATTGACGACTGCAAGTCCAAGGCGTGCGGCAGATTTGCCATCCAATCATCATGGCCTTCCCAGTTCATCGCATAAGCCGCGACGATGGGAAAACTCGCCAAGAGCACGGCCAGGGGCGCCAGTTTGATCATTGGAAACGGTGACATAGCCAATTTCTAGCCAACAACGTGCAACACTTCCATTAAAGCATTGGCCTGAAGCCCGGAACCCCTTGGCGCGCCACGTTTGGCTCCGCCATAGTGGCTGCATGCGGGGGAACGCAATAGAGGCGACTCAGCCGGCTCACGCCAGTCTGGCGACTTGGGCCGGGTTTGGCGCGCTTTGCCTCGGCATGTTCATGGCGATCCTGGATGTCCAGGTCGTCGTGACGTCTTTGTCCGTTATTCAGGTCGCACTCGATATCGGGGCCGACCGGATGAGTTGGGTGCAAACCTCCTATCTCATCGCCGAAATCATCGCGATACCCCTGACGGCGCTTTTAACCCGCGTCTTCTCGATGCGCCTCTTGTTTGCCGGCGCCACTGTAGTTTTCACGCTCGCCTCCATTGCCTGCGCCGCGAGCTTCGATTTCACCTCGATGATCATTGCCAGGACCGTCCAAGGCTTTGCGGGCGGGATCCTCATACCCCTGGTCTTCGCTGCGGTGTTTCTGCTCTTTCCCAAGTCGCAGGAAGCGGTCGCGACGACCACGGGCGGCATGCTCGCCGTGCTCGCGCCGACGCTCGGGCCACTGGCCGGCGGCTGGATCACCGAAAATCTGTCCTGGCATTGGTTGTTCCTCATCAACGTGATCCCCGGCATTGCCGCGCTCGTCGTGGGCTTGCTGTATCTGCCCCGCGCAAAGCCTGTCTTGAGGGAGCTTAGGTATCTCGACTGGACCTCGCTAATCGCGTTGGCGGGTGGCTTGGCCGCCTTCCAGATCGGCCTCAAAAATGCGCCCGAGGACGGCTGGCTGTCGATTTACGTCCTGCCCTGTCTCGTTCTCTTCGTTGTCCTCGGCGCCCTCTTTCTTCTACGCGGGCTTAAGCGCGAGCACCCGATCGTTGAGCTTCGTCTCTTCGCTGACCGGACCTTCCTGACCGGCTGCATCATGAGTTTCGTCTTGGGGGCAGGCCTTTTCGGCTCGGTCTATCTGCTCCCGGTGTTTCTTGCGTTTGTCCGCGGACACGGGCCATTGGCGATCGGCGTAATCATGCTGGTGACGGGCGTCGCGCAGATGATTAGTGCGCCATTGGCCGTGCAGCTCGAAAGGCGGTCTGATGAACGCTGGCTCGCGGGGGTCGCGTTCGCGATCTTCGGGATTGGTCTGTGGATGTCGTCGAGCTCTACAATCGAGACCGACTATGACGAGATGTTCTGGCCTCAGATCGTACGCGGCGTGGGTGTGACGCTCTGCCTGCTGGCGCCGACGCGCCTCGCCCTAGGCCATCTGCCCATATCGCGTGTGAATGATGGATCGAGCCTCTTTAACCTCATGCGCAACCTGGGCGGTGCGATCGGAATTGCCCTGATCGACACCGTCCTCTTCACACGTACGCCCGACTATGCGGATTCCCTGCTGGAGCGATTGAAAGCCGGCGATCCGGAAGCGGCGCGGATCACGGGCATCACGCTTGAAGGCAACAACTTCGAGGACCCGGTCAGCTTGATGACGATTATGGGCGATATCGAGGTCGCGGCCCTCACGCTCGCTGCAAATGATGCCTGGATGTTGCTCGCAATCATCACATTCGCAGCGATTGCAGCACTCCTGTTAGCGCCCCGAAAATCTCCTTGAGCGGCGCACAAGAATCGGCCGACACTCCATTCTGCAGGTGTTTCGCTATTTAGTCGCAGGCACCAATTGGACACAAGATATTGTGGTAAGGCTTTGTTAACACACTAGGTGTTGACTGAGTTCGCTGGCTGGGTGTAGGTTGAGTCGAGAGGCTGAGGGCTAGAGCCAGCAGGCATATTTCCTGCTGTTTGTGAGTGAAATTCAATCGATCTGTCGAGCGTTGACCGGGGGATTTGGATCTTTCGGACGTGCTTTTGCGTCCCGGTCCGGGCCTTCGCGGGGTGAATGTTGTCACGTGCATCGGGGTGAAACCGCGCGAGCGGCGCGGGACAAGAAGGGAACAAAGATAAATGCGCATTGAACGTCGGTACACTCAGGAAGGTCAGGACCCGTATCACGCGATAGAGTTTCGTCAGGGCGTAAGCGAAATCCGCAACCCCGACGGCTCGGTCGTATTCCGACTCGAGGATATCGAAGTTCCGGCGAGTTGGAGTCAGGTTGCTTGCGATATTCTTGCGCAGAAATATTTCCGCAAGGCGGGCGTACCCGCCGTATTGAAACCCGTCGAAGAGGAAGCCGTGCCGTCCTGGCTATGGCGCTCTGTAGCCGACGAGGCGGGGATGGCCGTGCTACCCGAGGCGCAGCGCTTTACCGGAGAGAAAAACTCAAAGCAGGTGTTCAACCGGCTGGCCGGCACATGGACCTATTGGGGCTGGAAGGGCGGTTATTTTGACGCGGAAGCAGACGCCCGAGCCTTTTACGACGAACTCTGCTTCATGCTGGCAACCCAGAAATGCGCACCCAACTCGCCGCAGTGGTTCAACACCGGCCTGCATTGGGCCTACGGGATCGATGGGCCCGGACAGGGCCACTACTATATGGATTTCGAGACGGGCAAGCTCGTCAAATCAAAGTCGGCTTACGAGCATCCGCAGCCCCATGCGTGCTTCATCCAGTCGATCGAAGACGATCTCGTCAATGATGGCGGCATCATGGATCTGTGGGTACGCGAAGCGCGCCTGTTCAAATACGGCTCCGGAACCGGAACCAACTTTTCGCGCCTGCGCGGCGAGAACGAGAAACTTTCGGGCGGCGGCAAATCGTCTGGCTTGATGAGCTTCCTCAAGATCGGAGACCGCGCGGCAGGCGCTATCAAGTCCGGGGGCACCACACGGCGTGCGGCGAAGATGGTGGTCGTCGATATCGATCACCCCGATGTTGAAGACTATATTGAGTGGAAAGTGAAGGAGGAGCAGAAGGTCGCCGCGCTCGTAACCGGCTCCAAGGTTGTTCGCCGGCACCTGACCGCAATAATGAAGGCTTGCGTCAATTGTGAAGGGCCGAACGGCGACTGCTTCGAGATCGAAAAGAATCCCGCGCTCAAGCGCGCCGTGAAGGATGCGCGCCGCAATCTGGTCCCGGACAATTACATCAAGCGTGTCATGCAGTTTGCTCGCCAGGGCTATACCCAGATTGCCTTCGATACCTATGACACCGATTGGGATGGTGAGGCCTATCGCACCGTTTCAGGCCAGAATTCCAACAATTCCGTACGCGTGAGTGACGATTTTCTCAAATCCGTCGAACTCAATGGCGACTGGACCCTGACGGCGAGGCTCTCGAAGAAAGCCGTAAAGACGGTCAAGGCGCGAGCATTGTGGGACAAAATCGGCTACGCAGCCTGGGCGTCTGCCGACCCCGGCATCCAGTTCCACACCACGATCAATGACTGGCACACCTGCCCTGCTTCGGGGGAGATCCGAGCGTCCAATCCGTGCTCGGAGTACATGTTCCTTGACGATACGGCGTGCAATCTCGCGTCGCTAAACCTCCTGCAATTCCGCGATACGGCGACCGGGCGATTCGATGTCGAATCCTTCGAGCACGCGGTCCGGCTGTGGACGATAGTGCTAGAGATTTCGGTCCTGATGGCCCAATTCCCGTCGAAAGAGATCGCAAAACTCTCCTACGAGTTCCGTACGCTCGGCCTAGGCTTTGCGAATATCGGCGGCCTGCTGATGACGGCTGGAATCCCCTACGACAGCCATGAGGGCCGTGCGATTTGCGGAGCCATTTCGGCGATCATGACCGGTATCAGCTATGCGACCTCGGCCGAGATGGCCGAGGCGCTCGGCCCCTTCCCTGGCTTTGCGAAAAACCGTGAACACATGCTGCGAGTCATACGCAACCACCGGCGCGCAGCCTATGGCGCCGCAGTTGGCTATGAAGACTTACGCACCGCCCCAGTTCCGCTGGACGACGCCAGTTGCCCGGATACGACGCTGATCGTCCACGCCCGGCAGGCTTGGGACAAGGCCCTATCGCTTGGCGAGAAGCACGGCTATCGCAATGCGCAAGCCACCGTCATCGCACCAACCGGCACGATCGGGCTGGTGATGGACTGCGATACAACCGGGATCGAGCCCGATTTCGCGCTGGTAAAGTTCAAGAAGCTGGCTGGCGGTGGCTATTTCAAGATCATCAATCAGGCGGTGCCTGAGGCGCTGCGAACACTCGGTTACGAGCCGTCGCAAATCGAAGTGATCATTGCCTATGCAGTCGGGCACGGCACGCTGGCCGACGCCCCTGCCGTCAATCAAGCGCAGTTGCGGGCCAAGGGCTTCGGCGACACTGAAATTGAAAAGATTGAACAGTCGCTTGCCTCGGCTTTCGATATCAAGTTCGTATTCAACAAATGGACGCTTGGTGAAGACTTCTGCCGCAACGTCCTGAAATTCAGCGACGCCGAATTGGCGGATGTCGGTTTCGACATGCTGTCGGCCATGGGTTTTTCCAAGGCCGATGTCGAACGCGCCAATATCCATGTCTGCGGGGCAATGACGCTGGAAGGCGCGCCGGGACTGCGCCCCGAGCATCTGCCTGTCTTTGACTGCGCCAATCCGTGCGGAAGGCTTGGCAAGCGCTTTCTTTCAGTCGAGAGCCATATCCGCATGATGGCCGCCAGCCAGCCTTTCATCTCTGGCGCAATCTCAAAGACGATCAATATGCCTAACGATGCGTCAGTCGAGGATTGCACGGCGGCCTATATGCTCTCCTGGAAGCTCGGCCTGAAAGCGAACGCACTCTATCGCGATGGATCGAAGCTCTCCCAGCCGCTTTCGGCACAGCTTTTGTCCGAGGATGAAGCCGACGACACCGATGCCGTGGATGGCCTCCTGGCGCGGCCTCAGGTCCAGCGGGTCGAGAAGATCGTTGAGAAGATTGTCGAGGTCGTGGTGCGCGACCGCGAGCGCGAAAGGCTGCCCGAGCGCCGCAAAGGCTATATCCAGAAGGCGATCGTAGGCGGCCACAAGGTCTATCTCCATACCGGCGAGTATGAGGACGGCCGGCTCGGCGAAATCTTTATCGACATGCACAAAGAGGGTGCAGCGCTGCGCGCGATGATGAACAATTTCGCCATCGCGGTGTCGGTCGGCCTGCAATATGGCGTGCCTCTGGAAGAGTTCGTGGAGGCCTTCACCTTCACCCGCTTCGAGCCGGCCGGCATGGTGCAGGGCAACGACTCGATCAAGAACGCGACATCAATCCTCGACTACGTGTTCAGGGAACTTGCCGTTTCCTACCTCGGCCGCAACGACCTTGCCCATGTCGAACCGTCGGATATCGGCTTCGATGTCATGGGGAAGGGCATCGGTGATGGAGAGGCACCGAAGGCACCCGCCCCGGTTCCCGCATCACGCCTGATGTCGACAGGCTTCGTCCGCAGCCAGAAGCTGACGAATGTCGTCGTCATGCCCGGGACTGCGGCGCCGGCATCGCCGGCCCATGCGCTGCAGATGCGGGCTGCGGAGAGCTATGGCACTTTGGCGCTTGCGATCAGCGAGGTTCATGCCCATGAGCATCATGAGGCGCATGCGCAGACGCTTGATCGGCGCGCTGAGGCCAGGATGAAGGGCTATGAAGGCGAAAGCTGCTCCGAATGCGGTAACTTCACCATGGTAAGAAATGGAACCTGTCTCAAGTGCGACACCTGTGGTTCGACGAGCGGGTGCTCATAGGGTGCCGCAGTCTTCGAGCAGAGCGATTCCTATGCTCCCCAATGAGAAGAGCCGGCGGGGACGTCGACTTTTCTCTCTAGATTTCCTGGGTCTGTGTCAGGCGCGCAACGGTCGTTCAGACGCGGGCCGATGCTCGAAACAGTACCGAAACGAGCGGTAATCTGTAGACTGATTATCTGCGATTAGCCGTGAATTCAAAGGTCTTATCGCAAATTTTGCCATATTTATCAGTGCCCTGACAAAATGTCTGCGCATAAACCCGTTTACGGTTCGTTAGCAGGCATGAGGCAACATACTAGATGTTGACGGCATATTGCCGAATCACACAAACGGGTACACAAGTCGTTTCGATGACGGCTAGGCAAGTTACGTTTTATGAAGGCGCCAGCCGGCAAAGTGAGGCTTACCTGCGTTGTGGGGCTCTCAACTAACCAGGAGACAGAATATGGCTGCTAAGAAAGCTGCTAAGAAGTCGACGAAGAAGGCGGCTAAGAAGACCGCCAAGAAGGCGAAGAAGAAGTAACCTTCTCCGACTTATGGCTTCAGGACTGAACCCCGGCTGGCTTGTCCGCCGGGGTCAGTTCGTTTTTGGGGCATGGTACCCACCAAAGCGCGCGGCTGCCTCAAGATAGAGCCCGAGGACGAGCGCGTTCAGCAGATGCCAGACAAAGTGTGTCCCGGTGGGAACGGCGTGACAGACGACCCGGTCGGCTGTCCGGAATGCAAGGGAAAAGGCAAAGGTTATTGCGGCGGCCGTCAGATGTACGTGCGCCGGGTGATCCCTGGATCTCAGCGCCAGAGCCATCGCAATAGCCGCAAGAAGCGCCGGCAAGTAGCTGATCGAGCCATTCAAGAGACCAGGCGGCGTCCAGACCGCGAGAGCAACATTCGCTGCGAGGAGCGCTCCCAGTAATAGAACTGTCAGCGGCCAGGTAAGACCAAGGAAGCGGCGTAGCCCAAAAGCGAAATACGCATAAATAAATATGGTGATCGGCACGACGTCGGCCAACATCGACCAGCGATTGGCGAAGGTATGAAACAGCAGGCTGCCAAGTCCAATCACACCGACCAGGCAGGCGAGCAACCAGACCGCCCGGTCGCTGCGCTCGCGCCGCGCAATTGCGAGGCCGTAGGCCGCCGCCACGAAGAAGGCAAGATTGCTCAGCGCGTTGAGAGGTTCGGCCAGAAGCCCCGGTGCCAGGCGTTCGCAATAGGCATCAATCGGCCCCGTCCAATCCACGGCGCAGCCCCTATCGACCGAGCCGGAAACCGCGCCGACACAGTGTCACAACGCGCCTACTGGTAGACGTAAACGCGTGAGCCGACCTTGACGCGATCATAGAGGTCGATCACGTCTGCATTCATCATACGTATACAACCCGACGATACGGCCCCGCCTATGGATGCGGCGTTGTTGGTGCCGTGAATGCGAAACAAGGTGCCACCGATATACATGGCACGAGCGCCGAGTGGATTGTCCGGGCCGCCCTCCATGAATTCCGGAATAATATGTCCCTTGGCCGCCTCACGCTCGATCATCTGCTGGGGCGGGCGCCAGGACGGCCATTCCTTCTTCATGACGATCTTGGAATTGCCGCTCCACTGAAAGCCTTCCTTGCCCACGCCAACATCATAACGCAGCGCCTTGCCGTCCGGCAGGACGTAGTAGAGCGCCCGCTCGGGTGTCTTTACAATTATGGTCCCGGGTGCGTATTTCGCCTCTTTCCAGGCCACTGTGCTGCGGGTTTGACGGTCAAGCCCCGACAGCGAGGCGGTCGTTGCGCGACGCTGCTGGGGGGGCTTCTTCTGGCGCAAACAGTCAAAGAAACTGTAACATCCGCTCTGGCCATATCGGGCGCGCGCGTTCGTCTGCGCAATGCGCTGCTGCTGAAGCTGGTATTGCTTTTTTCTGGCCTCAACGGTCTGGTTTGCCTGCAAAGCCTGATTGATGCCCCGCTTCTTTACAGGCTTCTTTGGCTGCTTCGGCAATGATTCACTGTAAGCCGAAGAGTAATTGGCCTGCGCGAGCGCAGCCGTCATAAATTCGACTCCAAGGAAGGTGCCAATTGTGATCAAGCCCACCAATGCAAAGGTCGCGCTCTTCTGCATGATCTCCAAATTCCCCGAAAACGCCCCAAAATCTCTCGCGGCGGACAATAGCGGCCGATTTTGGGCTTCGCAACGGTTTGGGACGACACATCTGCGTCAGCAGCGGTGATGGACGGCTCAAGCTAAAGGCTGGTATTTCCTTGATTATCCCTTGACGCGATGTCCGCCATCGCGCAAATCCGCACAAACCAAAGAGGTGAGCTCATGCGTTTCAGACCGACGGTCGCGGCCTTTACATTCCTAACAGTTCTGAGCTTAGCGCCATTCGCCGAAGCTGCGGACGAGCCGCCGGTGGTACAGTCCATATTCCGCACCTGGGAGCAGCAATTCCAAGCCAAACCGACTTATCGAAATCTGGAGACCGATAGCGCCGGCAATGTCACCATCGAGGGCGTGGCGGCAACGATATCCTCCCAGGATCCGGCCCAGCCCGGCACGCTGAGCGTCGATATCGGCAAGATCCAGCTTATGGGAATCGCTGATCAGGGTGGTGGCTTGTTTGAGGTCGCTTCCACGAAGTACGACGACCTGATCGTCATCTTCTCCGGTCCTGATGGCACGGCATTTACCGTCAGGATGCCGGAAAGTTCAGCCGAGGGCTGGTATGTGACGACGCTCGGCCCGACTCCGACACCGAATGAAATCATGCGTGCGTCGATGAACGTTGCCCGCCGTATGAATTCGGGGCCAATCACGATCGATGCTGCCGGCCAAACCTTCACGGTAGCTGGATATGAATCGACCTGGTCCGGCGATCCGGCGACGGGTGCAGGAAAGTTTGATGTCAAGATTTCAAGCATTGCGATTCCAGCCCAAGCTATCGCCATGCTCGATCCGACCGGCGAATTGAAAAAGCTCGGCTACAATAATCTTTCCTTCAACATGGGGGGTACTGGCAACCTGACCATCACCGGCGATACCATGGGCTTCGATGCCGACTTGTATTTTGAGGGACGTGATGCCGGCACGCTGAGGGCCGCATTCGCAGCAGCCAATGTACCAATCGCCGCTTACGCAGAATTCGCCAGTCCCGGTGCCAACAAGGAGCCGGATTTTAACAAGCTCATGCCGCAGCTTCTAGGTGTAACCGTCAGCAAGCTGCAGCTCCGCTTCGATGACGGGTCCTTGACAAAGCGCTTGCTTCCGATTCTCGCCAAACAACAGAATATGGATGAGGCGGGTTTCGTCGCCAGTGCGGGTGCGATGCTCCAGATCACTCTGGCCCAACTCAAGAACCAGGCCTTTACGGACAGTGTCGTCGGAGCAGTGACGAGCTTCCTGAAGGACCCAAAATCGATCGCGCTCACGATACAGCCGCCGCAGCCGATCGCGGTTCAACAGCTTATGACGATGAACCCAGCGGATCCTGGTGCGGCGATCACCTCGCTGGGTGTTACGGTAACCGCCAACGAGTGAGGCGATTTTCGCGGGTCCGGCGCGACATACGCCCGCCGACCTTCAAGACTTCGGCAGGTCCAGGCGAATATGAAGCTCGCGCAGTTGCTTTGGCATCACTTCGCTTGGAGCACCCATGAGCAAGTCCTCGGCCTGCTGATTCATCGGAAACAGGACCACCTCACGAAGATTATGCTCGCCGCACAATAGCATCACGATACGGTCGACCCCTGGCGCTATCCCGCCATGTGGTGGGGCGCCGTACTGAAACGCTCGATACATACCGCCAAACTTCGATAAGAGCACATCTTCCGAATAGCCGGCGATCTCGAATGCCCGTCTCATGATGTCGGGACGATGGTTGCGAATCGCGCCTGAAGACAATTCGATGCCATTGCAGACGATATCGTACTGATAGGCGAGGATATCGAGCGGATCCTTGCCGTTCAGGGCCTCCAGGCCCCCCTGCGGCATCGAGAAGGGATTGTGCGAGAAGTCTACCCTCTTTTCCTCTTCGTTCCATTCGAACATGGGGAAGTCGACGATCCAGCAGAATTCGAAGCGGTCATCGGCGATCAAGCCCAGTTCCGAACCTACGCGGGTTCGTGCCTCGCCAGCAAACCTGCGGAACTTCTCTGGACGACCCGCCACGAAGAAGGCCGCATCTCCAACCGCCAGGCCCAATTGGGCACGGAGAGCCTCGGTCCGCTCGAGTCCGATGTTCTTGGCAATCGGACCCGCGCCACCCTCTTCACCCTCGCGCCAGAATATATAGCCAAGACCGGGCTGGCCCTGCTGCTGTGCCCAGGCATTCATCCGGTCACAGAATGCGCGTGAGCCGCCTTTCGGAGCGGGAACCGCCCAAACTTCCACCTCTGGATCGCCTGCAATCATGTTGGCGAAGACTTTGAAGCCGGAACCCGCAAAATGTTCGGTTACAGACTGCATGATCAGAGGATTACGGAGATCGGGCTTGTCGGTGCCGTATTTGCGAATTGCCTCCCGATAGGCGATTCTCGGGAATTTCGCGGTCACCGGCTTGCCGTCACCAAATTCGGCAAAAACTCCGCGCAGTACCGGCTCCACGGCAGCGAACACGTCGTCCTGAGTCACGAAGCTCATTTCAATATCGAGCTGATAGAATTCACCGGGGCTTCGATCAGCCCGTGCGTCCTCATCGCGAAAGCAAGGCGCGATCTGGAAATAGCGATCAAAGCCCGACATCATGATGAGTTGCTTGAACTGCTGCGGGGCCTGCGGCAGCGCATAGAACTTTCCCGGATGGATGCGCGAGGGAACCAGAAAGTCGCGCGCACCTTCGGGCGAGGATGCGGTCAGGATTGGCGTTTGGAATTCGAAGAAGCCCTGTTCCTTCATCCTCTTGCGCAGCGAATCGATAATCGCACCGCGCTTCATAATATTGCGGTGGATACGGTCGCGTCGAAGATCCAGGAACCGATAGCGAAGCCGGGTGTCTTCAGGGTACTCGGTATCGCCGAAGACCGGCAGCGGCAGTTCCTTCGCTTCCGACAAGACTTCGATACCGGTTGCAAAGACCTCGATCAGACCGGTCGGAAGATCGTTATTCTCGGTACCCGCCGGACGCAGCCTGACTTTACCGTCGACACAAATAACCCATTCTGACCTGACCCGCTCGGCAACCGAGAATGCGGGAGAGTCCGGATCAACAACGATTTGCGTCACGCCATAGTGGTCGCGCAGGTCGATAAATAGTACGCCGCCATGGTCACGGACACGGTTGACCCATCCGGACAACCGCACATTTTCGCCGGCCTGTTCCTTGCGAAGGTCGCCGCAAGTGTGGCTTCGATATGCGTGCATATTATCCTCTCGTTGGGGCTCAAATGGCGCCGGACAAGCGCATGGGGGACCAGAATTGTCAAGTTTGCCCATCCCTGCAATTTCCAAAAGGCTGCCCGAGCGCTGACACAGTGGCTCTCCCGCCTTGGCAGCGCTGGCTCCCGCTCCACACACCACGCCATGGCTGCCGTATGCCGGGATTCGTCCATGGCAGCTTATCCCCGTCACTCTGCCCCCTGTTCGCTGCCCGTGGGAAAAATCGGCCGGGCGGGGCCGAATAGCTTCGTCGAGGGCACGCTTTCGACTGTTTTCGACCGGGGTGATTGCCGGCCCATTGCTGGCAGGCGAACTCCACCCGCGGTTTAAGGCAGACGTACTGCTCGGCTTTTTGGCTGTCTCCCAACTGGGCCTGTTGGGTCTAGCTTCCTCCCGGTATCTGTGAAGCCGCGCCTTCACCTGGTGAATGTGCCAAGGCCACAGACTTTGCCGCAGCCCAATATTCGTTAAGTTATTGTATTTGCTATCATTTTTATGTTACAAAGCATTTCGATGCTAGTTATTGACGACGTAGGCGGACTCGCGCAACTGTGCCCGAGGATCACCATGGACATCATTACCACCACACCTGCGCTGAAGGCGCTCTGTACGGAACTTGCGAAGGACCGCTTCATCGCCGTCGACACAGAGTTCATGCGCGAACAGACCTATTGGCCGGAACTCTGCCTCGTGCAGTTGGCCGGCTCGAAACATGAGGCCATTGTCGATCCCTTGGCGCCCGACATCGACCTTGAGCCATTCTTCGCACTGATGGCCAATGCCTCCCTTCTTAAGGTTTTTCACGCCGCACGCCAGGATATCGAGATCGTCTTCCACCGCAGCGGCATCATCCCCTACCCGCTTTTCGATACGCAGATCGCGGCCATGGTTTGCGGGTTTGGCGATCAGGTCAGCTACGAACAGATCGTGCGCAAGCTTGTCAAGGCGCAGATCGACAAATCTTCGCGCTTTACGGACTGGGCGCGCCGACCACTGTCCGATAAACAGTTGGCCTATGCTCTCTCGGATGTGACGCACCTGCGTACGGTGTATGAGAAGCTCAAGCTCGCGCTTGACTCCTCCGGCCGCGAACCGTGGCTGGAAGAGGAAATGACGATCCTGTCGTCGCCTGACACATACATTCTTAACCCCGAAGATGCGTGGCGACGCATCAAACTCAGGCTCCGCTCGCGCAAGCAACTCGCCGTTCTGATGAGCATTGCGGCGTGGCGTGAACGAGAGGCGCAGTCGCGAAACGTCCCGCGGAGCCGGGTCATCAAGGACGACGCTCTGGTCGAGATCGCAACGCAGCTCCCGTCGACCCATGAGGCACTCGCTGAATTGCGTGCTTTACCAAAGGGTTATGCCAAGTCCCGGATCGGGGATGCGATTCTCACAGCAGTCAAAGCAGGCTTGGAAACGGACCACAAAACATTGGCGCAACCCGATGGCCGTCCAGACGAATTAACGGAGACTGCGCAGGCTGCAGCCGAAATCCTGAAGCTGGCGCTCAAAATCGTCAGCGAACGAGAAGGAATTGCGCCAAAGCTCATCGCGTCAGCCGCCGACATCGAAGCGATAGCAGCCAATGATTCCGCGCCTGTCCCCCTGATGTCTGGATGGCGTCGCGGGCTATTTGGCAACCTTGCGCTGGAGCTCAAAAGCGGGCGCGCCGTTATCGGCTTCAAGAGAGGGCGCGCCGAGATTCTGCGGCATGCCGGCGCGCCGGGCCTCGAGGCGGCAGAATAGCCTATTCGATACTGATCCTCGCCGTGCGTCCCATGAGGCTCGCCAGGGCCACGGTGCGTTTTTCGACACGCTCGCCCATCAGGTCCTGTAGCTTTCGCGGAATAGTCAGGACGAGAGTCTTGTTGGCCTCGAGAGCCAGCCCGATCTTGGGCAGAAGGCGCGGCATGGCAGCCGAGAGGCTGTAGGCAAGACGAAAGGCCGAACTCAGGATTTGTGCCCTCTGCAGTGCGTCATCATCGACCAGTCGTGCGAGCCTGCTCGAGGGGCCCTGCTCATCGTCGATAGGGCCTTCGTAGCGATAGTAGACCGTAAGCCCGAGGAAAATGCGTCCGGGATGATCGATACCGGTGAAAGCGGCTTGCGATATCATGCCAAGTGATCGCTCAGCGCGATAGTCGGGGTGCGCTCGCCAGCCAATGTCGGCGAGAAGGCAGGCCGCAAGACGCAACCGTCTCTGTTCGGCATCCTCGGACAGTCCACCTGCTTGAAAGAGCCCTTCCGTCCAATCACAGAGCTCAAGCTCATGCTCGGGTGAGCGCGCGTAACGCCGACAAAAGTCCCAGCAACCGGCAAGCAAGGGATCGAGCTCCGCTTTCCGCTTTGGAAGTTTGGAATAGAGGAGACCCTCGCGGACACCAAGAACCGAGATGATGACGGTCTTTGCCTTCGCTCGCGAAAGCAGGCGTTCCAGGACCAGCGCCCCGAATGGCAATGTGTCGGAGCGGCTGCGTGAAACAGCCTTAATGTCCTTGAGCGAGGATGCGGAAAGACCGGACACGAGGTCGGCAACGGAGCGCGCCTGCTCTCGGCTGATCGTATAGTAGTGCAGGACATGCAGCGGATAGTGGGTCTGAGCCATATGCAGGCGGGCGAGATTCCGCCAGGTGCCCCCAACGGCATAGAAATTCCGTCCTTTGAGACGTTCAACGACAGCCGTGCTGTCGAGATACTCGTCGACCAGTCTTCGAGCGCCCGAGATCGATCCCCCTGACATATCAATGAGGCGCAAAGGCCCGATTGGCAAAGTGACGCCTTCGCGTATCTTTCCCTTCTCGATATCAATCAATTCGAGGCTGCCGCCGCCCAGGTCGCCGGCTACCCCGTCTGCATCAGTGATGCCGGCAAGAAGACCGAGCGCCGCATAGCGCGCCTCCTCCTTTCCAGAGAGGACGTTAATGTGGACACCAAGCGCGGCTTCGGCGCGATCGATGAACTCCTCACCGTTCTTCGCCTCACGCGCAGCCGCCGTCGCAACAGCAAACACCTCCTTTACGCCGATCTGGCCGGCGAGTGCTCGGAAGCGCCTTAGCGCCGCAAGGGCACGGGCTACGCCTTCTTCGCTGAGCCGACCAGTCAGCGCAACGCCCTTACCGAGTCCGCAAAGAATCTTCTCGTTGAATACCGGGGTGGGCGCGCGCCGCAAGCCGTCATAGACAACCAGACGAACCGAATTCGATCCAATGTCTACGACGGCAACCGGCCGGTATTTCGGGGCCTGGGTACCGAATCCCTTCTGCCTCTTCACTTCCTCGCCTTGTTCTTCCTTCGCACAGATGGCTCGGGAATATTTGGGGGTACCCTGTCCTTCAGCGAGCTACCGCGTCCGGACAGCGACGGATTATCCATAAAATACTGATGCGCGTTGAATGGCTCCTCATCAGGACCGGGTGTGATCCGAGCAGCGCGACCATCGGAACCAACCTCCCAGCTCTGCTGGTTGTCGCGCAGATTGGCCATCATGATCTGATCGAGAATCTGCTCGTGAACGGTAGGATTTTCGATGGGAATGAGGGTTTCCACGCGCCGGTGAAGATTGCGCGGCATCCAGTCAGCGGAGCTGATGTAGACCTTTGCCAGCGGGTGCGGCAGTCCATGCCCGCTACCGAAGCAGACTATGCGACTGTGTTCGAGGAAGCGCCCGATTATGCTCTTTACCCTTATGTTCTCGGACAAGCCAAGAACGCCGGGGCGCAAGCAGCAGATCCCACGAACGACCAAATCGATTCTTACTCCCGCCTGACTGGCACGATAAAGCGCATCGATGATGCCGGCATCGACAAGAGAATTGAGCTTCGCCCAGATTTGCGCCGGCCGGCCCTCACGGGCGTGAGCGATTTCGTCCTCAATATGGGCGAGCAATCGCGCCTTGAGGTACATTGGGGACAGCGCGATCTTCTCCAGGTCCTCGGGCTGAGCATAGCCTGAGATGTAATTGAAGAGGCGGGCGGCATCGCGGCAGAGAGCAGGATCACACGTGAAGAAAGACAGGTCGGTATAAATCTTGGCGGTGACGGGATGATAATTGCCGGTGCCAAGGTGAACATAGGTCCGCATGCCGCCGGCCTCGCGACGGACGACCATGGAGACCTTGGCGTGGGTCTTGAGCTCGATAAAACCGAATACAACCTGCGCGCCCGCCCGTTCTAGGTCACGGGCCCACTGGATATTGGCTTCCTCATCAAAACGCGCCTTCAGTTCGACCAACGCTGTCACTGATTTGCCGGCTTCCGCCGCCTTGGCGAGCGCGGCAACGATCGGGCTGTTGCTCGATGTACGGTAAAGCGTCTGCTTGATCGCAACAACGTCCGGATCGCTTGCCGCTTGGCGGACGAATTGGACGACGACATCGAAGGACTCATATGGATGATGTACAACGATGTCCTTCTGACGAATTGCCGCGAAGCAATCGCCGCCGTGGTCACGGATGCGCTCGGGGAAACGCGCAACAAATGGTTTGAATTTGAGATCGCTGCGGTCATCCAGGATGAGCTGCTTGGTGTCGGCATAGCCGATCAGGCCGCCGCAGGTAACCATGACATCGTCAGGGACGTCGAGCTGATCGGCCATGAACAAACGCAGCGATTCGGGACAGGCCGCATCCACTTCCATTCGGATTACCGTGCCACGGCGCCGGCGCTTGAGCGCGCTTTCGAAGAGCCGCACCAGATCCTCGGCTTCTTCCTCGATTTCGATATCGCTGTCTCTAATGATCCGGAACAATCCCTGCCCCAGCAGATCGTAGCCCGGGAACAAGCGCGGGATGAACAGGCCGAGCATCTGTTCGAGTGAGATGAACCGGGCGGACGGGTCCACACCGGCCGGCAATTGAATGAACCGCTCGAGCTGCTGCGGAATAGGCAGCAAGGCGTTCATCGTGCCGCCGTCGCTTCTCCGCTTCAACTGAACAGCAATCGTAAAGCCGCGGTTTGGGATAAACGGAAAGGGATGTGCGGGGTCGATGGCGATGGGTGTGACCACCGGGAAAATGTAGTCCAGGAAATGCTGATCAAGCCACTTGCGGTCGGCTGCATCGAGCCCCTCGTTTTGAACGAGGACAATTCCATTTTGCCCGAGTTCTTCTCGCAGCTGCAGCCAACGCGTGTCCTGCTCGGCCATGAGTTCCTGCGCCAGGCGTCTAACCTGGTCGAGTTGCTCTGCCGGTGTTAGTCCGTCCTGGCTAAGCTCGTGCAGGCCTTCCCGCATCTGCCCGACCAAGCCCGCGACCCGTACCATGAAAAATTCGTCGAGATTGTTCCCCGAGATCGATAGGAAGCGAAGGCGTTCCAGCAGTGGGTGGTTGGAATTGCGGGCTTCCTCCAGCACGCGCATGTTGAAGTAAAGCCACGACAATTCGCGGTTGATGAAGCGCCTGGGATCGTCGAGCGCGGGAGCTGCCGAGGCCGCCAGGGGGGTGGATATCTCGTTCATAAGGGCACATCTAAGAATAAAGTTCGGTCAGAGATAAATAGCTCATGTGACCAATCTATGAATAGTCTTCATCCGGCGTCATCTGAAGGTAAATCGGCGTCATAGAGATCGGCCAGGACTCGTGCGGCCACAGCACGCGTGACGCCAGTGCCCTTTGCCAGCGTTCGTTCGTCGATTGCCGCAACAACCTGTCGCGCATCACCGAGAGATCGCGGCATGCGCGCCATCAAATAGGCGACTAGCCACTCGTCAACGATAATCTGGCGGTCCGCAAAAAGCTTGACGAGCACCGCACGCAATAATTCATCTTCCGCGGGCTGGATTTGAATGACGGGGAAAGCGTCGAGGCGGGAGATGAGGTCCGGTAGCGCCAGTCCCCACATTCTTGGAAGCGCCCTTGCGGCCATTAAAACAGAACCCCTGTTTTCGCGAGCCGTATTGATGAGGTGAAACAGTGCCGCCTCTTCAATCCTGGCACCGGACTCATGTTCGAGTGCCACGGCGCCGTTGACCGGCATGAGTTCGGGGACCATGCGCTCGGTCAGCGCAGAGAGTTTAATGTTTGATCCACCGGAGCGGCGGCGCCATATCTCGAGAAGATGCGATTTTCCAACCCCGGTCGGACCGACCAAAAGACCGGTCTGAGACGGCCAGCGCGGCCACTGATCGATGAATTGGAAGGCTAGCTGATTTGAGGGTGCAACCAGAAAATCTTCGCTGCCATAAGCTGGCGGTGGGGCGATGTCGAGGACAAGCTGTCGCGGTGGTCGCGCATTCATTTGCGTTTGGCGGCTCGCGATTTGGAAGGGGGATGAATTTCGGTGATCGACTCTCCACCCGCGAGATAGAGTGGACTCGCCAGATACTGCGCCAGCGCGAAGCGGAACAGCACGCCAGCAGCTGCCGCGAGAGGCACAGCCATCAGCAGTCCTACAAATCCAAAGAGGTAGCCGAAGGCAAATAGCGCAAACATCAACCACACGGGGTGAAGGCCAACGCTGTCACCAACGAGCTTTGGCGACAGAAAATTGCCTTCGATGAATTGCCCAAGCACGAATATGCCGGCAATGATTCCGATCTGTATCCAGTCCGGCCAGAACTGAACGACCGCCATTCCGATCGCTGCCACGCCGCCGAAGATCGCTCCGACGAAAGGGATGAAGCTCAGTATCCCAGTGACGAGTCCGATGAGCATTCCGAAACTCAACCCGGCGAGGGAGAGTGCTATGGCGTAAAATGCGCCAAGCAAGAGACAAACGGTGCCCTGCCCGCGGATGAAACCGGCCATGGCCTGATTGATTTCCCGCGCAAGTTTCCTGATTGTCGGCGCATGGGCCCGCGGCAGCCAGCTATCGACGCGCGCGATCATGTGGTCCCAGTCATTGAGCAGATAGAACGCTACCACTGGCGTCACCAGCAAAAGCGATACTAGATTGACAAGAGCAAGGCCGCCTGACCAGACTGAGGCGATCAGGGTCGCCAGCCAACCAGCAAGTTTCCCCGCAAAGTCTCCTACCTGCCCGCTCATTTCTGGCCCTGGCTCTGTGAATATGTTCTTCAGCCATTCAGGCGCCAGCTGATTAAAGCGGGCCACCAATCCTGAGACATAGTGCGGAAGTGCCGCGGCGAGCTTCGCTATCTGCTCGCCGAGTATGGGCAGGAAGACGATCAGCGCGACAACCAGGGCGACGACGCTCACCAACACGATGATGAGCGTTGCAACCAGTCGTGGCAATCCGAGGCGCTCAAGTGCATCAGCAACCGGATCGAGGAAGTAGGCAAGAACGAGGCCAGCCAGGAATGGCAGAAGTATTTCGCTGAAGAGCCAGAGGCCACCGATCAGGATCGCAAGAGCTATTACCCAGAATCGCAGCTGCGCGCGCAGGGTCATGATGCTACCGATCCTCTTCCAGGCCGTTGGCCATATGACGTAACCACTCGCGCATGTAAAGCGCGCCGGACGCTAACGTCAGTCCGGCCACTATCGGTGAGCCGATGAGCAAGACGAAGTCCCAGTCGAGACCCAGGCCGAGATTAGCGAGGACCGCGCCGGCAAGAGCGATCTGAAAGGCCGTATTTGCCTTGCTGACGAATAGCGGCCTCATGCGCAACGGCTTACCCATCAGCAAAGAAAGGATGACTGCGCCTACGATCAGGACATCGCGTGAGACGACCAGAATGACCAGCCAAGCCGGTAAATCGCCCTGAAAGCCGAGCGTTACATAGATCGAGACGAGCAGCGCCTTGTCCGCCAGTGGATCAAGATAGGCGCCCAGGTCCGTCTTCAGATTGTAGCGCCGGGCAATGTAGCCATCGACGCCGTCACTGATGCCGGCGACTAAGAAGGCGAGGAAGCCCAGCAAGAATTCCTCAGAGACAAGGAGCCAGACAGTCAGCGGCACCAGGAGGATGCGGGCGATCGTTATTATGTTCGGGACACTCATGGAGCCGCAGTCTTTGCCCCAGCGCCTATCTCGGCTGCAAAACCCAGGTACCCTTGATTTGTTCGAGCCTCAGGTTGGAAGCGTAAAGAGAGCTGCGCAGATCGTCGAGCGAGCTTCCAAACATCAACTTGATCAACGCGCCGTTGCGGGCAAAAGTTGAGACGTCCACGCCGAGGACGCCGTCAACCGACAGAATGCGCTGGCGGATGGCGTTCCACTCGTCGGCACTGCGGAATGGAACGGCGACCGGGAGAGCCCGGGCCGCGGCCACAGCCTGAGCCGCGCGCTGTGCCTCGGCTTCGGCTTTGGCTTGGGCGGCCATCTTGAGCTTCACAGAGCGCCAGTGATCGAGAAGTGCATTGTGAAAGCTGCGCGCCGCCATCGCGGCGGAGGCCTCGAGACCGCCCTCCTCGGCCTGATAATTCTCGTCGAATGCGACTTTTCCCAAAGGCGAATTGCCGTTCATCAGGGCATGAATGCCGACCTCTCCGGCAGGTTCGGCAATCGTCACAAGAATCGCCTTTGCCGCATAGCGGATCATAATCGATTCAAGTTTCACCGGATCCATCGCCAATGCTTCTTCCGGGGTGATCGCCTGGGTATCCTGCAGATCGCCCAAGGGAACGATGAGGGGTACGATCGCCTGCTCTGCCTTCAGATCGAGCCAGGCTTTCCGCCATATATTGTCTTCCCAGACCAACGTGCCTTCTGGCGACTTCCAGACCGGCAGCACGACGATTGGCGGCGCCTGTTCCTCCACCACGGGAAGCCCGCGCTCGGCGAAAATGGCCCGGACCTTGTTGGGGAGGAAGCGAACGGTCAGTTTGCCAATGTAGCGGCCAGGCGCCGAATGCTCTTCCTCGATGGAAAGCGAGCGCAACATGCGCCCTATCTGCTGGGGCGTAAGATCGGCCAGCCGTTCCACCGCTTTGGCCGAGCCCAGACGCTCGGCAAGGATCGGAAATGCCTTGACCTGGGCTTCGATGATAGCCTTTGTCCGGGCCGTCGTGGCATCCTTGTCCGTGACATCCACCTCAACGCCGGTCACCGTATAAAGGCCGGTCTCGACCATCGCCGACCGCCCTAACGATGCCGCGGCCAGATTCACCGTAAGAACGGTCAGGACCGCCACGAACGCTGCCCCGAACGAGCGGCTTAGCATTCCCAAATTCACCCCTTGAGCCATCCTGCGGTTATTGCCATTGCCGCTTTATTCACTGCGCGCTTCGGGCTATGGACGCCCTCACATCGGGATAACCACAGACAATTCGGGCAAACTAACGGCATGGGCGGGCAGAAACAAGACGGACATAACGGCGTGTCCTATGCCGATGCCGGGGTCGATATTTCCGCTGGAAACGCCTTGGTCGAGGCCATCAAGCCCCTAGCCCGGTCGACTGCCCGGCCGGGCGCCGATGCGGCTCTCGGCGGGTTTGGCGGCCTTTTCGACCTCAAGGCCTGCGGCTACCGCGATCCGGTACTCGTTGCGGCGAATGACGGGGTCGGCACCAAGCTCAGGATTGCAATAGATATCGGGATTCACGATACGGTCGGTATCGACCTCGTCGCCATGTCGGTTAACGATCTGGTCGTGCAAGGCGCCGAACCCCTGTTTTTCCTCGACTATTTCGCAACAGGCAAGCTTGACGTCACAACCGCTCGGTCGGTCATCGCCGGTATCGCCGAGGGCTGCCGGCAGGCCGGATGTGCACTGATTGGCGGCGAAACTGCGGAAATGCCGGGCATGTATTCCGGGGAGGATTATGATCTGGCCGGGTTCGCCGTGGGCGCGGTCGAGCGAGACAGGATCTTGCCCCGTAGCGATATCGAACCCGGCGACGTCGTGCTCGGGTTGGCGTCGTCGGGGCCGCACTCAAACGGCTATTCGCTGATCCGCAAGCTCGTTCATCTGAGCGGTGCCACTTATTCCGAGCCCGCCCCTTTCGCACCCGAGGGCACACTCGGACAGATCCTCCTAACACCGACGCGGATTTACGTCCGCAGCCTGCGTTCGGCCTTGAGTGCGAGCGATGGAGTCAAGGGGCTGGCGCATATCACCGGCGGCGGTTTCCTCGAGAATATTCCGCGCGTCTTGCCACCCGGCGTCGTTGCCGAGATCAATCTCGATGCCGTGCCCTGCCCACCGGTCTTCGGCTGGTTGTGCCGGGTCGGGAACATTTCGGAGCACGAAATGCTCCGGACCTTCAACTGCGGCATCGGCATGGTGATCGTCGTCTCACCTCGTGATGCCGAGAACGTTACCGAGGTGCTGCGGCAGTGCGGAGAGGTCGTCGCCAGACTAGGCATGATTGCAACCCGCTCCGGAAATGAGGCGCAGGTCAGAGCCAGCGGGCGCTTGAATCTCACATGAGCGACAGAAAGCGCGTCGCCATACTGATTTCGGGGCGAGGCTCGAATATGAGGGCGCTGGTCGAAGCGTCGCGAGATCCGAGCTACCCGGCAGAAATAGCGTTGGTCCTGGCCAATCGTCCTTCGGCGGCGGGGCTCGCCTTTGCCGAGGTCGCCCGGATTTCGACATGTGTCATCGACCACACGACATATGCGACTCGGGAAAGCTTCGACGCTGCAATCGATGCTCAACTTCGTTCAGCAAGGATTGATCTCGTGGCGCTGGCGGGTTTCATGCGCATCATGACGGCCGGATTCGTCGATACATGGCGGGACAGGATGATCAACATCCACCCTTCCCTGCTACCATCGTACAAGGGGCTGCACACGCATGAGCGAGCGCTCGCCGATGGCATCAAACTCCATGGATGCACATCACATTTCGTGCGCCACGACGTAGATACCGGACCAATCATCGCGCAAGCCGCTGTCCCCGTTTTTGAAGGTGATACGGCCGAGGCGCTCGGCGCCCGTGTTTTGCTGGCTGAGCACCAGCTCTATCCCCATGCCCTGCGGCTCGTGGCTTCGGGTCAGGCGCGTGTCGTGAATGAGCGCGTCGTGATTTCGGGCCAGTCGGCAGCAGCGGCGCCCCTGATCAATCCGCCGCTCAGGTGAGCGGATCGACGGCGTAATCCTCGCGCATTTCCTTCTTCATCTGCTTTTCCCAATCGGCCATCAGATAGCGTCGGCGCCTGGGATAGCGGTCGGGCAGCGCATAGGACTCGGCAATCCGGTCGGTACGAAAGCTGCGAAACGCCGCGCGCAACTCGCACCATCCAATCAGCAGCCGTTTGCGATCATAATAGGCGAGCGCGATCGGCCATATGGTGCGGCGGGTCTCGGCTTCAACCAGATCTATATAGTGGAGGAAAAGCTTGCGCTCCTCGCGGATCGCCGCGCGCAGATGCGATTCGTCCACGGGGGTGGGATTATCCCCGAAAGGGGCCGGCACGAGCAGGCTTGAATCATAGAGATAGGGCTTTAGACCCTGCGGCAACACGGTGCCGATCTTCGCGACCGAATCGCGCGCCGCACGCTGAAGCTTGGCGTCACCGAAACGGCTGACCCAACGCAAGCCAAGCATCAGCGATTCAAGTTCCTCGGCGGTGAACATCAGGGGCGGAAGGTCGAAGCCTTCGCCCATGACATAGCCCATTCCCGCTTCGCCGCGGATGGGGACGCCCTGCGCCATCAGGGAGGATATGTCGCGGTATATCGTGCGCAGCGAGACCTCGAGCTCGGCTGCCATGCGCTCGCCGGTCACCGGGCGGCGATTGCGACGAAGGATCTGGATGAGCTGAAGAAGTCGGTCGGCGCGGCGCATGGCTGGGTCTTAGCCTAGACCTGCTGCCACCCTTCTGTCAGCAGGCCGGCAGCAGACGCCGCGTCAGACGAAGCGACTTGCCACCACGGCCACGGGCGCCAGGGTCGCCAGCGCCAAGCCGACGGCCAAGAGGGCCAGCCACGGGGATGACAGGTTGCTGCGGGGGTTCGCCATGGCGGCGGAGTGTGATGCGATTCTCACGACGGTAAAACGATTCTTTTCAACCACTTGGGCTAAATCCCTCATGATCCGATTCATCGCTTCAACTCCGTCGCGGCAAAACTATTCCAGAAAAAGGTAGGCCCTGAACTTGCCGCCCTTATGCCACGCGCGAGGTGAGCCCAAGCTGACAGGCCGATTCATCCGCCGTTCATCGGCCTGATCCAGACCCTGTTATCGTGGAAGGCGCCGCCGGCCGCCGGGGCGGGCTGATCGCATCCGGTCAGGGTATTGATCCCCTGCCCGTCCTCGAAAGCCTCGTTCGGCCAGATCGATTCGGCGATCAGGACGCCGCGGCGAACACCCTCGAAGGCCCTGGCATGCATGATGACTTCGCCGCGCGCGCTCCCGACCTTCACCTTGGCGCCATCGGCGATCGAAAGCGCCTGCATGTCTTGCGGGTGAACGAAGACGGTGGGCCTGCCCTCGCGCTTTCGCGAAGACGGCGTTTCGTTGAAGGTCGAATTGAGGAAGGTGCGGGCGGGGCTTGTCGCGAGGCGGAACGGGTAGGTTTCGTTCGCCTCCTCGATGACATTCCAATAGTCCGGGAATTCCGGCATCCGGTCGACAGGCCCGTAGGGGCCCAGGCCCGGCTTGAAGCGGACATTCTTCCAGTCCGGCCTGAAGCGATACTTGCCGTCCGGATGGCCAAAGCCGTTGAGGAAATGCGCGGTCTCGAATTCCGGCTGGACGTCGACCCAGTTGTTCTCTTCAAGGACGGCAAGCCCGGGCCGGTTCGAATCCTTGAGCGTGACGTCGATCAGTTCGTTCGGCGTCATGTGGAAGCCGCGATGTTCCGCCCCGACCCGGGCGGCGAGATCGCAGATCACCTCGTGATTGTTGCGGCATTCGCCCGGCGGCTCGACCAGCTTGCGGCCGAGCATGATGTGCTGGTGGCCGCCGCCCTGATAGAGATCGTCGTGCTCCAGGAACATCGTGGCAGGCAGAACGATGTCGGCGAGCTGCGCCGTCTCGGTCATGAACTGCTCATGCACGCAGACGAAAAGATCTTCGCGGGCGAGGCCCTGCTTCACCCTGGTCTGGTCGGGCGCGACGGAAGCCGGATTGGTGTTCTGCACGATCATGGCGGTGACCGGCGGGCCGCCGGCGAGATCGTATGGATCGTTGAGCAGGACCGGCCCGATGCGGCTTTGATCCATGACGCGCACCGACGGATCGCGGAGATCGAGGCCTTCGATGACCGTCTTGTTCCAGCGATACATGCCGCTGTTGGAATGAAGCGCGCCCGCCCCTTCATATTGCCAGAGGCCGGCAACGGCGGCGATCGAGGTCACCGCATGCATGTTGACCGCCCCGTTGCGCGAGCGCGTGAAACCGTAGCCGATCCGCAGATAGGTACGCCTGGTTTCGCCGATGAGCTTGGCGAAGGCCTCGATTTCGCTCGCCGGGCAGCCGCAGATCGCGGCGGCCCATTCGGGCGTGCGGTCTTTAAGGTGCGCTTCGAGATCGCGCGGACAATCGGTGTATTTCTCGAGATAGGGCCAGTCGGCATAGCCATCGCGGAAGAGCACATGCATGACCGCACAGGCGAGCGCGCCGTCGGTGCCCGGCTTGATCAGCATCCTGACGTCGGCCTGCTTCATGGTGCCCGTTTCATAGACATCGACGCAGGCGATCTTCGCGCCGCGATTGCGCCGCGCGATCGCCGCATGGGTCATGACATTGACCTGCGTGTTCACCGGATTGCCGCCCCAGATGACGATGAGATCGGACTTCTGCATTTCGCGCGGATCGGAGCCGGCGACGCGGCCGCAGCCGGCAAGATAGCCCGGCCAGGAGAGCGCCACGCAGAAGGTGTCGTACATGCCGGAATATTTCTTGGCGTGGCGCAGGCGATTGATGCCGTCGCGCATGACGAGCCCCATGGTGCCGGCATAGTAATAGGGCCAGACCGATTGGGCGCCGTAGCGCGCTTCGGCCTTGAGGAAGGCTTCCGCCGTCTCGCCCATCGCATCGTCCCAGGACAGCCGCTGCCATTGGCCCGACCCCTTGGGGCCTTTGCGCTTCAACGGGTGAAGCAGGCGATCGGGGTGATGAATGCGCTCGGCATAGCGCGCGACCTTCTCGCAGATGACGCCGAGCGTGTAGCTGTTCTCCTTGGAGCCCCTGACGCGGCCGATGGTATTGGCATCGAGCAGCTCGACCTCGAGCGCGCAGGTCGAGGGGCAATCATGCGGGCAGACCGAAATGCCGGTCTTGATGTTCGGACGAATGTTCATTTCCGCTTCTTAGCGTATAAGTTCTCGAGCCGGTAGCGCTCCGGGATATAGTGCGGGCCGACCGACCTGCCCTGCCTGGCGAAGCGCTGGGCGATCTCCTGGCAGATGATGTAATAGGTGCAGGCCCTCCTGTCCTCATCATCCTCGAAGACGATATTCATCGGCTCGGGCTTAACGCCATCGCGCTTCAATTCGGCCTGCAGTTCCGCGATTTTCCGGACGATCTCCGCGCGCCGGTCCTCGACGTCCGCGAAGACCTTGCGGCAGTGCGTGTCGGGCCACGGGTGCATGCAGGCGCGCGCACGGCGGCATTTGAGATCGGGGCATTTCTCAAGCGGGACCTTGCGGCGTCGCATCGGCTGTCACTCCTGAATCGAGGCATGGGAAAGGGCGGCGATGATTTCGCCGGGCCGTGAGAGCGGGGGAGAGAGCGGAGCAAGGGGCTCCACGCAATCCAGGTTGGTTCCTACAGGGCGTAAAGCCCTGCTCCGCTCGCGGCGATTTTGGCCTCCGGTTCGCCCTTCGGCACCCCCGTCCGCAAAGACGGGGACCTATCTGCTCCAAGCGCCGGGATCGTAGTGTCCCGGGGTCTAGCCGGAGGCTCCCGGGACAGGAGGACCGTTATTTCCCCCCGGCGCGGGCGCCGCCCTCCGACCCCACATTGACGAGACGGTCTAGACAACGCCTCCCCCATGGGATCGAACGGAACGTATATAGAACGATAGGAATGGAGAGTCAATGGGGGGGGGGGGGAATGAAAGAATTTGAGGGAGAATGCCGGAATTACGCGTTGTGTTTTGAGGATGAACCGCCCCGCTTGCGAGAAGACGGTGCCCAAGAGTGGAGGACAGGCAACCACCACGTCGGCCCAAGGTCGATAAGCGCAAAGCCGGTGTGATTGCCAACGCGTTACTAGTCATGAAGATCGCGAAAACAGCGGTTGCGAATAGGGAGATGCATAATTTTTTCCGCTTGCAATGTCGATTTTTATAACCTACTAGTAGGTGGTAGAAATCGACATGAGGTGGCGCATGGACCCCGTTGAAACCATCATCCTCCGCGAATCGTGGGAGGTAGAGCCTAGGCTGAAAGAACTGGGGCTCTCGCGTAAGAAGCTCCTTGAGGCGCGCGATATTGCCATCAACGATGCAGCCAATGCCACGGCATTTCATGCCGCCAACGCTGCCGGAACGTACTCGTACCATGCGGGGACTTGGGCGCTTCGGCATCTCTTTGTCGGCAAAGAGTGGAAGCTTGACCGGGCGGACGGTATCGAGGCCATCCGGGACGACGCCCGCAAGGTGCGGATTGCATTCTCGAATGTAGACCTGGCCTGTGATGCATCTCATGTGCCCAAGCCGCGTACCAAGAAAGGTGCGGGCGCAGAACGTGCGATTACCGGCGACTTGTTCCCTAACTCGCCTCGCTACGCCCCTAACAAAACCGGTGAGTGGCAGTTCTTCTACCTTATGATTGATCAGAATGGTGCGGCCGAATTGACAAGACCGATTGTCAGGGGCGGAACTTTTATTGCCGCCACGGAGCGCATTTATCTTTCAACTGGAAGCGGTGATGACGGCGATGGTCTTGGGCGGCGTGATGATGCTGGCGATTCTCCGGTTGAATTCGAGCCCCAGATCGCCCGCAAGTAAGTGACGTGATAAAATGTTTAATCCCCGAAGGCTGAGCCTTGCGCGGATGCGACGGCGATTGACGGCGCGGGCGTTGGCGGAAAAGACCGAATTGTCTCCAGATACCATTTCTCGTCTGGAGAATGGCGTCAACGTGCCAGATGAAACGACCATCGATAAGCTGGCAAAGGCGCTTGGCTTTCCGAAGGCGTTTTTTCTCGATCGTGATCCAGACGATATTGATACTAACGCCGTCAGCTTTCGAAGTTTTTCGAAGATGAGCGCCAAGGAGCGTGACGCGGCGATCGCTGCCGGCTGCTTGGGATTGCAGTTGGCTGGTTGGGTTGAGGACCGTTTCCAACTCCCCAAGCCAAACCTACTAGACCTCAGTTATGAAACGGACCCGGAGACCGCAGCCATTGCTTTGAGGCAATATTGGAGTCTAGGCGAGCGTCCAATTGCCAATTTGCTCTCTCTTTTGGAGGCCCAGGGGGTGCGAGTATTTTCACTTTCTGAGAATACCGCTTCGGTGAATGCATTTTCGTTTTGGCGCGATGAAAGGCCATTCATTTTTCTCAACAATTTCAAAACGGCAGAAAGCAGTATCTATGATTCTGCCCACGAGCTTGGGCATTTGGTTCTTCACAAACATGGTGACCCGAAAGGAAGTCGTTCAATTGAACGAGAGGCAAATCACTTTGCCTCCGCTTTTTTGATGCCTGCAAAGGATGTCAGGGCACGAATAACGCGACCTATTTCAGTTTCGACGGTGCTCAACAGCAAGGCTCGTTGGCGAGTATCTGCGATGGCGATGGCTTATAGACTTCACGCTTTAGGGGCGCTTTCAGAATGGCAATACAAATCGATATGTATCGAATTGGGGAAGCGCGGTTATCGGCTTGGAGAGCCTATCGGGATAGAACGGGAGACGTCCGCCGTATGGCGAAAGGTGCTTTCCCAACTCTGGTCTGAGCGGACTACGAAGAACGATATCGCCAATGAACTTCACCTTCCGCTTGATGAACTGGAAGGATTGATCTGGAACTTGGCTGGGCCCGATTTGCGACCGCTAGATGGAGGGGAAAAAGGATTGCGAGCTATCAATTGATGTGAACTCTTATGCTTGACGAAAAGCACGAAAGCGGCGCACCGCGCACAACCCGCTCCAGTTCACGGCGGAGATCGGCGCGCTACCGGTGGCCGGCTCAGGGGGCGGTACAACGTGACGGAGCTTTGACAGGCGGATATGTTCCCTCAACCGGCGTGTTGCGCGCGCCACCCTCTCCCGACCAAAGGCCGGGAGAGGGACGCGGCGGTGAGTTGGAGACGCCCCCTCACCCGGTCGCCGCTTCGCGGCTCCCGCCCTCTCCCACGAGGGGAGAGGGTAAACTCGCTGTGCCGTCGCGCCTCACCCCACGGAGGGGAGAGGGGACTGATCCGTAGGCGGAGCGATGGGTCCCGGCTTTCGCCGGGATGACGGGTGATTGGGGCCACAGTTTTCCTTCTCCCCCGCGTGCGGTGAGAAGGTGCGCGCAGGGCGGATGAGGGACCGCACTATGACCGCATGACGGTGAGTTGGAGATGCCCCTCACCCGGTCGCCGCTTCGCGGCTCCCGCCCTCTCCCACGAGGGGAGAGGGGAATGATCCGTAGGCGGAGAGATGGATACCGGCTTTCGCCGTCGCGCCTCACCCCACGGAGGGGAGAGGAGACTCCTCCGTAGGCGGAGCCGCTATGTCACCTCCATCGGCGGGCTCGACCCGCCGATCCAGACTGGATGGCCGGCTCAGGGGCCGGCCATGGAGAGAAAGAATGGCTGCGAGGTATTTGCGCAGGAGGGGAAGCGGGGATGATCCGTAGGCGGAGCGATGGGTCCCGGCTGGCGTCGGGATGACGGGTGATAGGTTGAGCTTACTCTTCCTTCTCCCCGCTACCTCGCGGGGCGAAGGAAGTTAGCGCAGCCGCGCCACATCCAAATAGGCTTTGCTCAGTGTTTCCTCGCACATACAGCGGCCGGTTGCAAAAGCGACTTCCGCATCCTGAATGTGAAAGCGCGCGCTTGGAAAGCGATCGGGTGTGCCGGCGTGGTCGTAATGCAGGTGTGATATCACCACTGTCTCGATTGTCTCACCATCGATGCCGATGCGGCTGAGTGCCTCCGAGGGATCGATCTCGACGCTGCGGCCGCAAGAAGTCGCCTCAGATGAATCCATACCCGTATCAAGTAGTATGGTGCGGTTGGCGTTGCGGACCACCCAGAAGAACTAATCGATGGGCTGTGGGCTCGCATGATCGTCGGGATGCATGAAATTGTCGGCGCGCGTACGCTGGAGGAGGTGGGCATACTTAATGCCCAGAATCTCGTAAGTTTCAGGCATGGCGGTACCTCGGTATCCAAAGGTACATTAGCCGTGTTTCATATGCCCGGGAAAGTCCACCCGAATCCTGATTTCGGCCTCAAGCTACCTTACAAAGTCGCCGACGATTTCGACATGCGGCGACCATAAGAACTGGTCGACAGGGGTGACGGCGCTCAGGCGATAGCC
>JAEUMG010000009.1 GCA_016793355.1 Hyphomicrobiales bacterium | reverse complement strand
GCCATTTCAGGGCCGGCAAACATTGCAGCCTCGGGTCCTCGCTCGCCCCAGCGCAGCCGCCTGCCGAAAAGCTTCGTCCCTGTCGGCGTAAGGGCCGTGCCACTTGCCGTGCGCAATTGAGCCGCCCCGGCCCGTGCCTTTGCCGTGTCTGCAATGCAAACAGCTGCCCTTGTGAACGCGCACCAGCTGGTGCGCCCCATGCTCGTAAATCCAGTATTCTCCCATGGCCTTCCTCCATAGCGGGAGGCATCATCGCCCAACCCAACGCAGACCGCCACACCCGGTTTGGTGCTCTTGCTACCTCATGCGGGAGCAATGCAGCGGTCAAAACTTCTCCACCCAGGGCCGCAATTCGATCTCCCAGCTCCAGGCCGAGCGCGGCTGATTGACCACCGCCAGATAGGTTTCAGCGATGGCCGCGGGATCGAGCATGCTGTCGGGCGGATCGCCCGGCTTCTCGATCCGACGGCGCGCGTCATCGCGCACGCCGCCATCGATGACGAAATGCGCGACATGCACGCCTTTGGGGTGGAGTTCGCGCGCCATGGACTGCGCCAGGCCGCGCAGCGCGAACTTGCCCATCGCGAAGGGCGCCGATTGCGCATAGCCCTTCACGCTCGCCGAGGCGCCGGTAAAGAGAATCGCGCCATGGCCCTGCTTCAGCATGCGCCGCGCCGCCGCCTGGCCCACCAGGAACCCGCCAAAGGCGCTCACCATCAGCGATTTCCTGACCTCTTCCGGATCGAGTTCGGCAATCGGGCCGCGGGTGCGATAGCTTGGATTGTAGAGAACGACGTCGAGACCGCCGAATTCCCGATCCGCCGCCGCAAACAGGGAAGCGACCTCAGACTCATCGGTGGCATCGCAGGCGATCGCCCGGGCTTTCGTTTCGGCGCACAGGTCCGACAGATCGGCGGGTTTGCGCGCCGCGAGTATCAATCGATAGCCATGGCCATGCAGCAACCTCGCAAAGGCGGCGCTGATGCCGCTGCCCGCGCCCACGATCAATGCTGTCCCGGTCATGGCTGCCCGCTGGCCCCCGATGTCAAGCCGATGTGATACGACATAAGCATGAATCCGGCGTATAAGCACTCATCGCTTCGGATCGCCTCCCGAATGGGCCCGCGCCGAGCCAAGTGTCTCGCAAAGAACCCATCACATTGCGCGCTCCGAGGCTAGCGATGAAGGATCGCCGCCATGACAAGCGCAGCTTTGGCGGACGTACATGCTGTGCGTTTCGCGATACGCAAGATTCATCTTTCCGATCTCAAGGCCGCCCTCCGGTCGGGGCTTGAGGACTTCAAGGCGATGCCGAGCCATCTGGCATTCCTCGTCGCCATCTATCCCCTGGCGACATTGATCGCGGCCATGGCCGCGGCACGCTCGGAACTGCTGCCGCTGGTCTTTCCGCTCTTGTCCGGTTTCGCCCTGATCGGGCCGCTCGTCGCGATCGGCCTTTACGAAATAAGCCGCCGGCGCGAGCTTGGCCTGCGTGTGACCTGGGACGATGCCTTCCGCGTCCTGCGCTCGCCCTCGATAGGGCCGATCCTTGCCGTGAGCGTCCTGCTCGGCCTGATCTATGTCCTGTGGCTGGCCGTCGCCTTCGCGATCTATTTCGCCCTCTTCGGCGGCACCTTCCCCTCGTCGGCGGCAGAGTTCATCGCGCAGGTCTTTACGACCGGGCGCGGCTGGATGCTGATCGTCATCGGCTGCGGTGTCGGTTTCCTCTTCGCCGTCGTGGTGCTTGCCATGGCGGCGGTGTCCTTTCCAATGCTCATCGATCGCAATGTCGAAGCCAATACGGCGATCAGGACCTCGGTGCGGGCGTTCCGCGAGAACCCGGTGCCGATGCTGACCTGGGGTGCCATCGTGGCGGGCCTGCTGATCGCCGGAGCTCTGCCCTTGCTGGTCGGACTTGCCGTCGTCCTGCCCGTACTCGGGCACGCGACCTGGCATCTCTACCGCAAGCTCGTGGCCGATTGAGTCGTCCCTGCCGGCGCAACGCGTCGCGACGACTGCGTGCCTCAGAATGTCCAGCCGGCATGAATGACGATGCCGATGGCGACGATGGCGTAGATGAGGGTGCCCAATGCGTTGCCGACAAGAACGGCGAGCTGCCGGTTGATGATGCCATAGACCGCCCACAGCGCCGCAATGATCGTGTAGAGCGCCCAGGTGGTCAGTGACTGGCCTGCGGCAAGCTCGGTATGAGTCGCGTAGAGCTTGACGATCTGGGGAATCGTCGCAAGCGGGCTGATGAGCCCGGCAAAGACCATGAAGCGGTCGAATTCCACCTTCCAGTTCGCATCGACATTCTCTTTCCACATGTCAGCCACCCGCCATGAGGACTTCGCGGCGTCTGAGGCTCTCCGCAGGCCAGTATTTGCTGCGCTGGTAAAATTCCGGGACAGCCGGTGTCCTGGGATCGAGGATCACCCAGGGCTGCTTGGAGGCGGTGAAAATGTGAATGTCGGGCGGCAGGCGATCGGGCTCGGCCAACGTGCCGACGCGAACGAAACGTATTTTGTCGCCGGCACCCGCATAATTGCTCCACACGGCGACGCGGCAGACGGGACAGCGGGCGATCTTCTGGCCCTTGCCGCTCTGCGAGGGCGTCATCACCAGTTCCGGCTCGCCCGCCATGAGAAGGACGCGATCGGCCTCGATCATCGCATTGAGCGCGAAGGCGGCTCCCGATTCGCGTTGACACCAGCGGCAATGGCAGCAATGAACGAAAAGCGGTTTGCTCGTCATGCGATAGCGGATCGCTCCGCAGGTGCAGTGCCCGTCGAAATTTTCCGTGCTCTCGTCCATTGTCTTGTCCCTCGCACCGCGGCATCGTGAATCTTGCCCATGCTATCAATTTCCGCGGCAAAACCCGAGTCGTTTGCCCGGCGGGCGCAAGGCCTGGACAGACTGGTTCTGCCCTTGCTGATCCTCGCGCTCATCGCGCTTCCCTTCACCTGGTTCCTGCCATTGTTCCGCACCGAGCTTCTGATCTTCCTCGACAATGAAGTGACGGTGATCGGCGCGGCGCGCACGCTTTACAAAGCCGACCTCCTGCTGTTTGCCGTCATCGTCGTGTTCGGCATGGCGGTGCCGGCCGCGAAACTGGCGACACTGCTCTATGCCTGGGCGATGCTGCCGCGCGAGAAGGCCCGCGGCTGGATCGGCGGGCTCAACAAGATCAGCAAATTCTCGATGCTCGACATCTTCCTGATCGCGGTCACGATCGTCGGGCTCAAAGGCGTCGGCCTCGGCAAGGTCGAAATCGCCCATGGTCTCTACGCCTTCGCAGGCGTCGTCCTCATGATCCTCGGTCTGTCCTTCTGGGCGGATCGCGTCAGTTGCCGAAATTGTCGCTAGGCTGGTACCAGGCGCCGCCCATGCGCGGATCGACATAATAGTTGCCGAAGGGATCGCCGCCATCGACGCTATCGACGGAATAGCCCGACCCGAAATGGTCGATGAAGAGCGCCGCCGAGCCGGTCGCGCCATCGAGACTGCCTTCGAGCACGGTGACGTCGAAACTGAGCGTATCGCCATCGAGCTTCGGTCTGCGCAGGGTCACGACGGCGTCGCTCACATCGGTGCCGTTCGACCCCAGAACCGAGACGGTCGCATTGGGCGGATCCTTGGCAAAGCTGCCCTTGCCCTCGTCCCATTGCCCGATGAACCGGGCTGTATTCACATGCCCTGCCGCGCGGTATGGCCGGTCGGAAAAGACGATCGAGTTGGGCAAGACACCGGTGAGCGTCAGCTTGCCGTCTTTCAGGCTCGCGCCTTTGGCATTGAGCACGGCGAGCGACGGGATCGGGCCTTGCGAGGTCGGCTGGCCGATTTTCTTCGCCCCTGGCACATGCGGCTGCTTCGTATCGGCAGCGGCGGGAAGCGAAATACACAAGGCGAGGGTGGCAATCCAGACGAGCTTGTTTGCGATCATGGCGGGTGCTCCGTTTCGTTGCCGCCATTTACCAGCCGAGCGTTGAGAAGACCATATGCCGGATCGTTAACAATCGGTCACCCGGCTGCGCAAAAGTCGGCATGACCTGAAAACCCCAAACTGTCATTGCCGGGCTTGTCCCGGCAATCCATGGATTGAACTACTCAGACCACGGAGTAACGGCATGATGGATCGCCGGACCAAGTCCGGCGATGACAAATTGGGGAAACGTCAGGCGAGCGAAAGCCAGGAGGTCATAGCTGCAGCGCATGCTTGATCGCCCGGGCGCAGTCCATGGCGGTCGGGGTATCCACCGCGTGATGGTGATTCCTGTTGTTAAGGGCGGGCTCGCTTCTTCAAGTACCTTTGTCATTTCCCACTGAGTGACGTTCAAGCGCCGGACTGCCCGGCCCTGTCCACGGTATCAAGGGCGTTGCGCAGGAGTTCGTGCGCGTGGGTCACGCGCTTCTGGGCCTGCGTCAGGGCGAGCGAGGTGCGCCACAACTCCGATACGCTCGCGTCCCAGGCATTGAGCGCCGTCTGAAGCTGGGCCTGGGCCTGTTCCAGCTCGCGTCTTGCCTCTTCGACCATCGGGTGAGCCATGCAGTGCTTTCCGCGCCATCACCTTACAATCCGGATCATTGCACGGCAGGGGCCGCCGACCGCACCGCCGCCTGTGCCAGCCGGCGGCGACCCCGCCCGCGCAGATGTCACGAGATCGGAATGCGCCGCGGCTTTGCGCTCTCCGCCTTGGGCAGAGTCAGGGTCATTACGCCGTCCGTCAGTTCGGCGCGAATGGCATCCTGATTGATCTTTCCGGAGAGCTCGAAGCTTCGCGTGTAGTTTCCGACGTTATACTCCGTATATACGGGCTTCAGCCCTTGATACTTGGAATAATCGAGGCGCGCTTCGAGGGTCAGAATGTTGTTTTCCACTCTCACATCGACATTGTCGCGCTGGATTCCAGGCATCTCCATCACGATGGTCAAGGCGTGATCGTCCTCGAATATGTCGGTCAGCGGAACGAACGAGCGGGCCGCAATCGTGCTTTCCTGGCGGCTTTCGACTTCACGCTTCTGCTGGGTCTGAATTTCCTGCTGGTCCATGGCTTGCCCCCTAGCTGATTTCTATGCTGCGCGGCTTGGCGCTTTCGGCGGGAGGCAGGAACAGCGCCAGGATGCCGTCATTGTATTCAGCCCGAATCGCGTTCGCGTCGACGGGAATGGGGAGCGTGATCGTGCGATCGAAAGCACCGAAGCCACGTTCCCTGCGATGCACGCTCACCTCCTTCGGATAATTCTGGCTCTTGTTGCCGTGAATGCGGATGGTGTTCTCCTTGGCCTCGATATGGAGGTTGTTTCGCTCCATGCCGGGAAGCTCGATAATGGCGACGAAGTTGTCGCCCTGCTGGAAAATATTGATCGGCGGGTACCCGCCCATTCCGCTCGGGCTGCGCGCCAGCCAGCCGCTTGCAATTCGCGACTCGAGAGCGCGCTGCAGGGCCAGGAGAGCCGAGAAAGGATCGCTATAGGCGGCCATCACGCTGGCCTCCCCCGAACCTGCCGCTTCGCGGCGTGCGGGCCGCGCAGCATCCTGGAGCGGTGCCGCATGTCCTCGATCTTCTGCCTGCGGATCTGACGGCGGGCCCAATTGTGCGCCGCATCGCTGCGCGCCTCCTTGTCGAGTTCGCAGAGAGCCTGGAGAATATCATCAACGGGCACGGGGGATGCCCCGGGCGGCGCGGATCGCAAAGCCGGAGCCGCTTCGACCGCGCAGGCGTCCGATGCCCATGCGGCCAGGACGGCGCGCTTTTCGCCAAGCGTCAGATCGGCGTCACGCAGCACGTCCGAAGGATGACGGAAGGCATTGGCAGGATGAAGGAGGTTTGCAATTCCAAAAGGTGGCGGAAACGAAGTCTCGGTTGAAAGACTATTCCTGTTTGTCATGACCATATCCTCGCTTGAGCAACATGGAAGACCGGAGGCGTCTGACCTCCGTGCCGCCCTGTTCGGGTTCGGCAGGAAAAATCTTGGTGCCGCATCGCCTCGTTTCAAGAGGCCAAGCCGGGAAAGGAAAGGCTGCCCTGGCCCGGCGCCGAAGAAGTCAACGTCAGCGTCGCATCCATAAGTTGACGCTCGGGCATTTGACCGGATTTGGACGGTTGCCCGAGCACGCCGCAAGCCGCATAAGCCAGTCCCTGCGCCGCTACGCTTCACGGGGGAAACGCCATGCGCGGACTCAATCATCTGGTCCTGACCGGCCACGATCTCGATCGCATGCGTGCCGCCTATGAAAGCCTGGGTTTCACGCTGACGCCGCGCGGGCAGCATCCCTTCGGGACCGACAATGCGGTGATCCAGCTCCATGGCTGCTATCTGGAGTTGCTGGCCGTGGTGCGACCGGAAGATGTGCCGGAGCATGGTGCCAGCCGTTTTTCCTTTGCCGCCTTCAACCGCGACTATGTCGCGCGCCATGAAGGCTTCGCGATGCTGGTGTTCGATACGCCCGATGCGCGCGCCGATATCGAAGCCTGGCAGGAGGCGGGTCTCAAGACTTACGAGCCCTTCGATTTCCAGCGGGCCGCGAAAACGCCCGACGGCGGGGAAATCACCGTCGGCTTCTCGCTTGCCTTCACGCGCGCCCCGGAAGCGCCGTGGATCGGACTCTTCGCCTGCCAGCATAACCGGCCCGATTACTACGAACAGGCGCGCTACCTGACGCACAAGAATACCGCGCAGAGCGTGCGCGAGGTGTGGATTTCGGGCGATGGCGCGCTCGGGCTCTGCGATTTCATGATCAAACTCACCGGGCTCGAGGCGAGAAACGAGGGCTCCGACAGAATCGTCTTTGCGACCCGCACCGGCGATCTCGTGCTCGCCCGACCGCAGGCCTTCGCGGCCGCCTTCGGCGAAGCCCCGCCCCATCCCGGCGATGGCCCGCACCTCGCCGGCCTGACGATCGGCTGCCGCGATCCCGGGCCCCTCGCCGCATGCGGGCTTCAGAAAATCGCAGATCGCTTCGTGCTGCCGGCCGGCCGCAATTTCGGCACCGCGCTCGCCTTCTCGCATGCCTGAGATGCTCAGGCGAAGGCTTCGCGTAAGACGGCGTTATGCAAGCCGCCACAAGCCCATAGGCACTTTCGACCTATTTCGCTAGGCTCACGGGCAATATCCCGGGAACGCCATGGTGAAGCCTGTCGAACGGAGCGAATGGGAACTCGATGAGGCCGAGGCGGCCGCTTTGGTGGCCGGCACGCATGGCGATCCCTTCGCGCGTCTCGGGCTGCAAAGATGCAAAGGGCACTGGATCGCGCGCTGTGTGATCCCCGGTGCCGACGAAGTCGCCGTCGAGACCCTGGACGGAACGCCGATCGGCACGCTCACATGCCGCCGGGAGGGCGGGTTCTTCGAAGGGCCGGTCGCGGCGACGGGCCGCACCGCCCTGCGCTATCGCGCCAAGAACCAGACCGGCGAATGGGCGCTCATCGATCCCTATTCCTTCGGGCCGGTGCTCGGGCCCCTGGATGACTATTACGTCGCCCAGGGCACGCATCTGAGATTGTTCGACAAGCTCGGCGCGCATCCGATCCGTCATGAGGGTGCCCATGGCGTGCATTTCGCGGTGTGGGCACCCAATGCGGCGCGCGTGTCGGTGGTCGGCGATTTCAACAATTGGGACGGACGGCGGCATGTGATGCGTCACAGGCGCGACACGGGCGTGTGGGAGATCTTCGTCCCCGATGTCGGCCCCGGCGTTGCCTACAAATTCGAGATCAAGGGCCAGGGCGGAACGCTGTTGCCGCTCAAGGCCGATCCCTTCGCCTTCGCCTCCGAGATGCGGCCGAAGACCGCCTCGCGCGTCGCCGATCCCTCACCCTTCATCTGGCATGATGAAAATTACATGCGCCGGCGCGGCATGGGCGATCCGCGGCGCAAGGCCATCTCCATCTATGAAGTCCACATGGGCTCGTGGCGGCGGCATGATGACGGCTCGTTCCTCAGCTATGACGAGCTTGCCGACCAGCTCGTGCCCTATGTCCGCGACATGGGCTTCACCCATATCGAACTCCTGCCGATCACCGAGCATCCGCTCGATGCCTCCTGGGGCTATCAGCCGACCGGGCTCTATGCGCCGACCGCCCGCTTCGGCGATCCGGCCGGTTTCGCGCGCTTCGTCGATCGCGCGCATGGCGAAGGCATCGGCATCATTCTCGATTGGGTACCGGCGCATTTCCCGACCGACGAGCACGGGCTTGCCCGCTTCGACGGCACCGCACTTTACGAACACGAGGATCCGCGCCGCGGCTTCCACCCCGACTGGAACACGGCGATCTATAATTTCGGGCGCACCGAAGTCTCGGCCTATCTCATCAACAACGCGCTTTTCTGGTTCGAGCGCTTTCACCTCGACGGGCTTCGCGTCGATGCCGTCGCCTCGATGCTCTATCTCGATTACTCGCGCAAGGAGGGCGAGTGGCTCGCCAATCAGTCGGGCGGGCGCGAGAATATCGAGGCGGTCGCCTTTCTCCGCCGCATGAACGAAGAAGCCTACGGCAAGCATTCGGGCATCGTCACGGTGGCGGAGGAGTCGACCTCATGGCCCGGCGTGTCGCAGCCCGCCTATAGCGGCGGCCTCGGCTTCGGTTTCAAGTGGAACATGGGCTTCATGCACGACACATTGCAATACATGTCGCGCGATCCCGTCCATCGCAAGCATCATCACCGCGACCTGACCTTCGGCCTGCTCTATGCCTTTTCGGAGAATTTCGTGCTGCCGCTCTCCCACGACGAAGTCGTGCACGGCAAGGGCACGCTGCTGCGCAAGATGGGCGGCGACGACTGGCAGAAATTCGCAGGCCTTCGCGCCTATTTCGCCTTCATGTGGGGCTATCCCGGCAAGAAGCTCCTGTTCATGGGCCAGGAATGGGCGCCGTGGGACGAGTGGAGCGAAGCGCGCTCGCTCGACTGGCATTTGCTGCAATACAAGCCGCATGAAGGCATGCGCCGGCTCGTCGGCGATCTCAATCACGCCTATCGCACATTGCCCGCGCTGCATGCGCGCGATTGCGAGGGCGAGGGCTTCGAATGGCTGATCGTCGATGACGCGGAGAATTCGGTCTTCGCCTGGCTGCGCAAATCGGGCGGCGGCGATCCGCCGGTCGCCGTCATCAGCAATTTCACGCCGGTGCCGCGGCACGACTATGTGGTTCCCCTGCCCCGCGCCGGACGCTGGCGCGAAGCCGTCAATACCGATGCCGAAATCTATGGCGGATCGGGAATGGGCAATCTCGGCGCCGTCCAGGCCGGCGAACATCCCTCGCACGGCCAGCCGGCCAGCGCGAGGGTGGTGCTGCCGCCGATGGCGACATTGTTTTTGGTGCATGAGATGCAAGGTTTGTAGGAGGCAACATCGTGTCGACTCGCAAATTTGCCCCGCTTGCCCGTGACGCGATGGCCTATGTGCTCGCCGGCGGACGCGGCTCACGTCTCATGGAACTAACCGACAAGCGCGCCAAGCCCGCCGTCTATTTCGCCGGTAAGACGCGGATCATCGATTTCGCGCTTTCCAATGCGCTCAATTCCGGCATCAGGCGCATGGGGGTTGCGACTCAATACAAGGCGCACAGCCTGATCCGCCATCTGCAGCGCGGCTGGAACTTCCTGCGCGATGAACGCAATGAGAGCTTCGATATTCTTCCGGCCAGCCAGCGCGTATCCGAGGACCGCTGGTACATGGGAACGGCGGATGCGGTGTTCCAGAATATCGACATCATCGCATCCTACGAACCGCATTACATGGTGATCCTTGCCGGCGATCACATCTATAAGATGGATTACGAACTGATGCTGCAGCAGCATGTCGACACCGGCGCGGATGTTACCGTCGGCTGCCTTGAAGTGCCGCGCATGGAGGCAACGGGCTTCGGTGTCATGCATGTCGATGAAACGGATCGCATCGTCCAATTCGTCGAGAAGCCGAAGGATCCGCCGGGCATGCCCGACAAGCCCGACATGGCGCTTGCCTCCATGGGCATCTATGTCTTCGAGACGAAGTTCCTCTTCGAGCAGTTGCACCGCGATGCCGCCGATCCCGAATCGAGCCGCGATTTCGGCAAGGACATCATCCCTTACATCGTCAAGCACGGCAAAGCCTGGGCGCATCGCTTCACCCGCTCCTGCGTGCGCTCCGAACACGAGCAGGAGGCCTATTGGCGCGATGTCGGCACCGTCGATGCCTACTGGGAGGCGAATATCGACCTGACCGATGTTGTCCCGGCGCTCGACCTCTACGACCACGACTGGCCGATCTGGACTTATGCCGAACTGACGCCGCCCGCCAAATTCGTCCATGACGAGGAAGGCCGGCGCGGCCAGGCGATCAGCTCGCTGGTCTCGGGCGGCTGTATCGTATCGGGCGCGGGCCTGCGCCGGACATTGCTGTTCACCGGCGTGCGCGTGAACTCTTACGCCAATCTCGAGGAAGCCGTCGTCCTCCCCTATGTGCAGGTCGGCCGCAGCGCGAGGCTCAGGCGCGTCGTCATCGATCGTGGCGTCGAAATTCCCGAAGGCCTGGTCGTCGGCGAGGATCCTGTCCTCGATGCCGCGCGCTTCCGGCGCACGGAGGCGGGCATCTGTCTCATCACCCAGCCGATGATCGACCGGCTGGCGGAAGCGCAATGATCGACGTCCTCGCCGTCGCCTCGGAGTATTATCCGCTGGTGAAAACCGGCGGCCTTGCCGATGTCACCGGAGCCCTTCCCGCCGCGCTCAAGCCGCATGGCATCGCCACGCGCACGTTATTGCCGGGCTATCCCAAAGTGATGCAGCACCTCGTTACGCCTGCGATACTGCATGACTTCGCCGATCTCTTCGGGGGCCCGGCGCGGCTGCTGGCCTCCGGCGATCTCATCGTCCTCGATGCGCCGCATCTCTATGGCCGCGACGGCAATCCCTATCTGGGGCCCGACGGCAGGGACTGGCCGGATAACTGGCGCCGTTTCGCCGCACTGGGCCTGGCCGCGGGCGAGCTCGGCTGCGGCGGGGTCGGCGACTACAAGCCCCGCATCGTTCACGCGCATGACTGGCAGGCAGCCCTTGCGCCGGTCTATCTGCGCTTCTGGCAAGGCCCGGCGAAGAGCGTCCTCACCATTCACAATCTCGCCTTCCAGGGTCAGTTTCCGTCGAAGATCTTCGCCGAATTGCGCCTGCCGCCAAGCGCCTTCGCCATAGACGGCGTCGAATATTACGGCGCAGTCGGTTTCCTGAAAGGCGGCCTCGCCTCGGCCGATGCCATCACCACGGTCAGCCCCACCTATGCCGCGGAGATTGCGACACCGCAGCAGGGCATGGGCCTTGACGGCATGATCCGCGCGCGCCGTTCGGCGGTGACCGGGATCGTCAACGGCATCGATACCGACATCTGGAACCCGGCGACCGACATGGCGCTGACCGAGCGCTACACGGCGCGGCGGCTGGAACTCCGGCAGGCCAACAAACACGCTGTCGAGCAACGCTTCGGTCTCGATCGCGACGACGGCCCCTTGTTCTGCGTGATATCGCGGCTCACCTGGCAGAAGGGCATGGATATCCTTGCCGACACGCTCGACAGTCTTGTCGCGCATGGAGCGCGGCTGGCGCTGCTCGGCTCGGGCGAGGCGTGGCTCGAGCAGGCCTTCGCCGCGGCGGCACAGCGCCATCGGGGCCGCATCGGCGTGATCGCCGCCTATGACGAATCCCTCTCGCATCTCGTGCAGGGCGGCAGCGACGCCATCCTCATCCCGTCGCGCTTCGAGCCCTGCGGTCTTACCCAGCTTTACGGGCTTCGCTATGGCTGCGTGCCGGTTGTCGCCCAGACCGGCGGCCTCGCCGATACGATCATCGATGCCAATGACGCGGCCATCAGCGCCGGCGTCGCGAGCGGTCTTCATTTCGCACCGGCCGATGCCGGTGCTCTGGAGAACGCCATTTCCCGCGCGGTGGCTCTCTATCGCGAGCCCAAGCTCTGGACGCAAATGCAGCGCATGGGCATGAAGATGGATGTCTCGTGGCAGAAGAGTGCGGCACGCTACGCCGCGCTCTACCGGCGTTTGATCGGATAGATTGCTCGCAAACCTTCCTCTCCATGGCAGGCCTTGAGCCTGCCATCCAGTCTGTATCGGCGGGTCGAACCCGCCGATGGAGGAACAGAAGCGGAGCAGTCCGCTATTGCGGCTTCCTTGTATCCGCGGTGAGCGTCACGCGGCCGCCGAGGATGGTGGCGACGACGCCGATATCCTTGATCTTCATCGGATCGACCTCCTGCGGGTCTTCCTCGAGCACCGTGAAATCGGCGAATTTGCCGGTTTCGATCGTGCCGAGATTGTCCTCCTGGCCCAGAGTATAGGCGGCATCGACGGTGACCATGCGCATGGCGCGCGCCACATCGACGCGCTCGGCGGGGGCATGCACCTTGCCGGAGTCGAAACCGATGCGATTGACCGCGATCCAGACTTCGAGCAGCGGGCTCGGCACGCCGACCGGCGTATCGGAATGGAGCGACACCGCGATGTCCTGGTCGACCAGCGTTCTCATGCGCGAGGCCAGCGAGGCGCGATCCGTGCCGATCTCGGGGATGGTGAGATCGGCGCGCTCATAGACATAATAGGGATTGGTCGACACGCTGGCTCCCAGCGCCTTGAGGCGGCGGCCCTGCGCCGTCGTCGAGATGCCGAAATGCTCGAAGGTGAAGCGGTGGTCGAAGCGCGGCTTTTCGTCCTGAAGAGCGGCCAGCGCATCGAGCGTCATCTGGTTTCCGCCGGAACCATTGGCATGGACGTGGATATGGAATCCAGCATGCCACCATGGCCGCATTGCCGATACGAAATCATCGTTCGATTGATACATGAAGAGGCCGTGATACTTGTCGGAATTGATATAGCCCGGCCATTGCAATTCCATTGCGAGGCTTAAGAAAGCATCGTCGGCATAGAATTTCACGCCGTTGAAGATGGTCCGATCGGTGCTCTGCCCGCGCATCTCGAGCGCCTTGCCGACGGCGTTGTCGCCATAGAGCTCGCTCAATGTGTAGCCATCGACGACATGGACGATGCGCGCCCAGGCTTGGTCGTTGTCGTAGAAGCTCTTCGACAGCGACTGTTCGAGTTCGAGATTGACGCCGCCATAGAAGAGATCGCCCACCGTCGTGACGCCGGCCTGCTGCATGAGCGCGCCGAAATAGGTGAGGTTCTTCTTCGCCGCCTCGGGCTTCATCTGTTCGGCGATGACTTCGGGAAGGATCAAGCGTGCCGCATTGGTGCCGAGGAACTGGCCGTTGGAGGTACCGTCGGGATTGGTGCCGGCGCCGGTCACGCCTTTGAGCTTGTCGGGCGTCACGCCGTATTTGTCGATCGCAGCGCTGTTGGCATAGGCGAAATGCTCGGAGGCATCCCACACGATGATCGGCTGGGTCTTTGATACTTGATCGAGTTCGTCGCGGTTGAAGCCCTGTCCCATGGCGACGACATCATAGCCCCAGGTGAGCACGGTTTCGTCCGGCGACTTGGCATCGGCGACGAATTGCTTGAGGCGGGCAATCGCCTCGTCGCGGCTGCGCACGCCGGGGATGTCGGGCCCGTAAGGGTTGCGCAAGGGGAAGTAACTCAATGACGGCCGGCTGATGGCGAGCGAGCCCATGACCGGATGGCTGTGCGCTTCGATGAAGCCCGGATAGATCACCTTGTCCTTGAAGCGGTCGTCGACCTCATAGGGATATTTCTCGAGCCAGGGTTTGAGATCGTCGAATGTCCCGACCGACAGGATGCGCCCGTCCATCACCGCGACCGCGGTTCCCTCCGGCCAGCCCGGATCCATGGTGACGATTTTCCTCGCGGTGAAGACGGTGATCTTGCCCGAGAGCGCCGGCTTGTTGCCCTGCGTGCGCTCGGCCGTCGGCATGTTCGATGTCGCATCGACGGTTGCGGTAGCCGCAGCCGCAGTGGCATTGAGCGCCACCGCCGCGCGGAACAGGGGCGCCAGTTCGGTGACGCAATAGGTGCCGGATTGTTCGGTATAATTGAGCTGCGGTCGATAATGATAGATGCCGAGCAGCGGCCGCTGGGTGGGATGCGCAAGGGCCACGGTCGTCATGAGGAACAGGCCAAGGGCAGTCGCGGCAGACAAACGGCTGGGCATCGTCACCTCCAGTTGCGAATCAATCATTCACGCGAGTGTAACCCAAGATTTCTCCATGGCCGGGCTTGGCCCGGCCATCCAGTCTGGATCGGCGGGTCAAGCCCGCCGATGGAGAGTCGTGTGGATTAGAACCCCGCGATCTTCGCCGCATCGCGCACCGCGCCCCTGGCCGCGCTGGTGGTCAATGCCGCATAGGCCTTGAGCGCCGTCGAAACCTTGCGCTTGCGGGGTCCGGGCTTCCAGGCCTTGTCGCCCTTGGCTTCCATCGCGGCGCGGCGCGCGGCGAGAACATCATCGGCCACGGCCAGATGAATGCGGCGCGCCGGAATGTCGATCTCGATCCGATCGCCCTCCTCGACGAGCCCGATCAAACCTCCTTCGGCCGCTTCCGGCGAGACATGGCCGATCGAGAGCCCGGATGTTCCGCCGGAGAAGCGGCCATCGGTCACGAGCGCGCAGGCCTTCCCCAAGCCCTTCGATTTGATGTAGCTCGTGGGATAGAGCATTTCCTGCATGCCGGGGCCGCCGCGCGGGCCTTCATAGCGGATGAGCACCACATCGCCGGCAGTGACCCTGCCGTTCAGGATGCCGTCCACCGCCGCGTCCTGGCTTTCGAAAATGCGCGCCGGGCCCGAAAAGCGCAGGATGCTTTCATCGACGCCCGCCGTCTTCACGATGCAGCCATCCTCGGCGAGATTGCCGTAGAGCACCGCCAATCCACCGTCCCTGGAAAAGGCATGGTCGAAGGCGCGGATGGCGCCGGTCTTGCGATCGGTATCGAGTTCCTCGAAGCGGCGCTCCTGGCTGAAGGCAACCTGCGTCGGCACGCCGCCCGGTGCGGCGCAGTAGAATTTTCTGACGCTCTCGCTCTGGGTGCGGCCGATATCCCAGCGCAACAGGGCTTCCGCCAAGGTGGCGCTGTGAACCGAGCCGACCTTGGTATCGATCAGTCCGGCCTTGTCGAGCTCGCCCAGGATCGCCATGATGCCGCCGGCGCGATGCACGTCTTCGATATGCACATCCGATTTCGACGGCGCCACCTTGCACAAGACCGGCACGCGCCGCGACAGGCGGTCGATATCGGCCATGGTGAAATCAACCTCGCCCTCATGCGCGGCGGCGAGGAGATGCAGGACGGTATTGGTCGAGCCGCCCATGGCGATGTCGAGCGTCATGGCA
>JAEUMG010000232.1 GCA_016793355.1 Hyphomicrobiales bacterium | reverse complement strand
GCGCTCGCCCTGCCGCTCTCCGCGGTGATCGCGCATGTGCTCAAGACCTCGCTGAAAGAAGCGATGCTGCAGGACTATGCGGTTCTGGCGCAGACGCGCGGCTTTTCCGATTTCCACGTCATCATCCGCGAAGCGCTGAAGAACGCGGCGATTCCTGCCCTCACCCTTGTCGGCGTGCAGTTCACCTTCCTCATCGGCGGCACGGTCATCGTCGAGCGGCTCTTCTCCTATGAGGGCCTCGGCAATCTCGCCATCGATGCCGTCATCAATCGCGACCTGCCGATGATCCAGGGAATCATCGTGGTGTTCGCCGTGCTCTTCGTGCTCATCAATCTCGCCGTTGACATGACCTACAGTCTTCTCAATCCGCGTTTGCGCCATGGCTGAAGCGGCCGTCATCACCCGCCGCCCCCGCGCCGGCGCACGGCTCATTCTTGCAGGGGCATGGATCGCGATCATCGCGGTCGCCGCCATCTTCGCGCCGCTCATCGCGCCGCATGACCCGCTCGCCCAAGACCTGATGCTCGGCAAACTGCCGCCCTTCTGGATCAAGGGCAGCGAACCAGGCTATTGGCTCGGTACCGACAGTCTCGGCCGCGATGTGCTCTCCCGCCTCATCTATGCGGCGCGCATCGCGCTCACCGTTGCCCTCGCCGCGAGCCTCATGGCCTGCATCGCCGGATCATTGCTCGGAGTACTGGCCGGCTTTTTCGGCGGCTGGACCGATCGCATCGTGTCGCGCATCGTCGACATCTGGATGGCCTTTCCACCGGTATTGTTCTCGATCCTGCTCGTCGCGGTCATCGGCACCGGGCTCACCTCGGTGATCTTCGCCATCGCCGTCATCGACTGGACGCGATTCTGCCGCGTGATCCGCGCCGAGACGATGCAGCAGCGGCGCATGGACTATGTCGACAGCGCGCGCGTCGCCGGCTTTTCGCCGTTAGCCACGATGATCCGCGAAGTATTGCCGAACGTCATCCCGGCGATCGTCGTGCTGCTGTCGCTCGAAATGGGAATCGCCGTCATCGTCGAGGCGATCCTCTCCTTCGTGAATCTCTCGATCTCGACCGATGCACCGACCTGGGGCGGGATGATCGCCGAGGGCCGCGTCCTCATCCATCACGCCTGGTGGGTCCTCGTCTTCCCGCTCATCGTGCTGTTCCTCACCGTCCTTGCCTTCAGCCAGTTCGGCGAAGGGCTCAAGGAACGCTTCGATCCGGTTCTCAGATGACCGACGCCCTGCTCGAAGTCGATAATTTGAGCGCCGGCCTGCGCGGAACTCCGGCGCGCTTGTTGCGCTCGGTGTCGCTCAAGGTAAGGCCCGGCGAAGTGCATGGGCTGGTCGGCGAGAGCGGTGCAGGCAAGAGCATGATCGCGCGCGCCATCTTCGCGATCCTGCCGCGCGCCATCGAAATCCGCGAGGGCCGGGTGCGGCTCGAAGGCAGGGACCTGCTCGGCATGGGCGATATGGCAAGGCGGCGCGCGGCAGCGCAGGTCGCCGCCCTCATCCCGCAGGACCCGATGACGGCGCTCAATCCCTCGAAGCGTATCGAGGGACAGATCACCGAGCGACTCATCCGCATCATCGGGATGGGGAGGACGGAAGCAAGGAAGCATGCGCTCGAACTTCTGGATGAAGTGCATTTGCGCGAACCCGAGCGGGTCTTGCGCAGTTATCCGCATGAATTGTCGGGCGGCATGCGCCAGCGCGTCCTGATCGCGGCGGCCTTTGCCGGACGGCCGCGCCTCATCGTGGCGGACGAGCCCACCACCGCGCTCGACGTTACCGTGCAGAAGCAGATACTCCGGCTCATCGCGGATATGCAGCAGCGGCACGGCACCGGACTGCTGTTCGTTACGCATAATCTCGGTGTCGTCGCCAAAATCTGCCAGAGCGTGACGGTACTTTATGGCGGCATGGTGATCGAGCAGGCGAGTGCAGCGCAGCTCTTTGCCTCGCCGCAACATGCTTATACGCGGGCGCTTATCGCCGCGACGCCGCGCTATGACCGGCCGGGTGATTCGCTCCTGCCGGTCGATGCAGCGGTGATCGAGGCTTTGCGTGCCGATGTCGCCAGGGCCGATGCGGCGTGGAATGCGGGGCGCCGGGCATGAGCGCACTGTTCGAGATCGAGAATTTGCGGGTGGCATTGCCCGACTTCACGCGCAAGCCGCTCTTCGGTCCGCCGCCGCGCAATGAAATATTGAGGGACCTGAGTTTCACGATCGGCAGAGGCGAGGCGATCGGCATCGTCGGCGAGTCCGGCTCCGGTAAAACAACGCTGGGGCGGACATTGGTGCGGCTCTTGGAGCCGAGCGGTGGAAGTATCAAATTCGACGGCGCCGACATCAGCCATCTCGACGATGAGGCGATGGCGCCCTACCGGCGCAATCTGCAGGTCATCTTTCAGAACCCTCTGTCCTCGCTCAATCCGCGGAAGACGGTGGCGCAGATCATCGCCGCGCCGTTGCGATTGCATGGTGTTGCGAATGGCCGACAAGCGCTCGCCGATCACGCCGCGAATGCTCTCAGGATGGTGGGGCTCTCGCCCGATCTCGGCCGGCGCTATCCGCAGGAGCTGTCGGGCGGCCAGCGCCAGCGCGTCGGCATCGCGCGGGCGATCGCGCTCAAGCCGAGCTTCGTGCTGGCGGACGAAATCGTCTCCGGCCTCGACATGTCGAGCCAGGCGCAGATTCTCGACCTTCTGGCGCGGTTGAAGGAAGAGATGAACCTGACACTTGCCTTCATCAGCCATGATCTTTCGGTCGTCAGGCGCTTATGTGAGCGGGTCATGGTGATGCGGCAGGGCGAGATCGTGGAACTTCGAACCTGTGCCGAGATGTTCGCCGGGCCGGAGCATCCCTATACGCAGCAATTGCTGGCGGCGATCCCTTTGCCGGAAATAGACCCGCAATGGTTGTCTCAAACGTAGCCTGTCAATCATAAGCTGCAGTTTTGAGTTGTCTAATACGAAAAGGGAACATACCCGACCTGGATGGCCTCTCAATTGGCCACAAACGACCGCTGGGAGCCCTCACGGGGTAGGCCGGTAGGGGGATAGCGGGGAGACCATGAAGTCGCTCCTAGGCGCTTAGGATGCTGCCAAATTGATTTCTATCTTAGATTTTAATTCTTATACCCCTCAATCTGACGATGCAGCCCGCCCTCACGCTCAAGAAAGGCGACAATTTCCGCCACTCCCTTCCGGCGCAGGAGATCGGTGAAGACGAAGGGTCGAGACCCGCGCTGGCGGCGGGTATCGGATTCCATGACCTCGAGGTCGGCACCGACATGGGGCGCGAGATCGGTCTTGTTGATGACGAGGAGATCGGAGCGCGTGATGCCGGGTCCGCCCTTCCTCGGGATCTTCTCGCCCTGGCAGACGCTGATCACATAGAGGGTGAGATCGGCGAGATCGGGCGAGAAGGTCGCGGCGAGATTGTCGCCGCCCGATTCGATGAAGACGACGTCCAGATCGGGAAAGCGCCGGGACAGGCCGGCGATGGCCTGGAGATTGATCGAGGCATCCTCGCGGATCGCGGTATGCGGGCAGCCGCCGGTCTCGACACCCATGATGCGCTCCTCGGGCAAGGCCTGGAGGCGCGAAAGTATCAGAGCGTCTTCCTTGGTGTAGATGTCGTTGGTGACCACGGCGAGCGAGTAATCATCGCGCATCGCCTTGCACAGCATCTCGGTGAGCGTCGTCTTGCCGGAGCCGACCGGCCCGCCAATGCCGACGCGCAAGGGCCCGTGTTGCGATGCGCTCATGTGCGGAAGATCCTCGGTTCTTGCATTTCATGTTTCATCGCGGCGATCTCGGCGCCGATGGTGCAGCTTCCAAGATCGTCCAGTGTTGCGCGCGCGACGCATTCGGCGACGGCGGCAATCGTGGGGATCAGATCGCGGAGGACTTCGAGGCCCTTGCTCTGGCCAAGGGGCACGAGCCGAACCGCGACGGAGACCTGGGCCGATGCAAATTGCTGCAGCCAGGCGAGAAGCGCGTCTTCCTTGGCAATGCCGGCCCCTCGGCAAGCGCACCCAGCGGCGATGGGATAGGCGATGGGGGTGTCATCAATATTGTCCGTCATGCCAGCGAAAGCTGGCATCCCCTGAGCCGGTTCCGCGCGGCAATGATTCAGGGGACTCCAGCTTTCGCTGGGGTGACGTTTGAAGTTCGCGGCCGCACTCGCAAACGCCCCGCCAAGCGAGGTCGTTTCGAGATAGCGCTCCTGCGAAACGCAGAGCGCAATGGCGAGGTCATTCAGCGCGTCGAAATCGGTCTCATCCCAGCAGGCCGAAAACAACACCGCGTCATTCCAGCCGCTGCCGCGCGCGAGAAGCTCGCCGATCCAAGCGCGCAACGACGCTGCATCCGTCACGCTGCCGGTCTCGATCGCCCATTCAAGCCCATGCGAATAGGCAAAGCCGCCCACCGGAAACGTCGGCGACATCCAGTTGAGGAGCAGCAGCAATCGCGAGGCGTCAGTGACCATGATGGTGATGGCCGCCATAGGCGCCGGCTTCGGGCTTGAAGATCTCGACGACCTCGCGCGTCGTCGCGCCCAATCCGGCGAGCATCGCCTCGATCACATGATCGCGGCGGATCAGGATGCGC
>JAEUMG010000386.1 GCA_016793355.1 Hyphomicrobiales bacterium | reverse complement strand
GATATGGAGCAGACGATTTGCCGGATTCCATGGCGCCGGAAAGACCGAGACATTGGCAGTGAAGGGCTCGGCCCTGTCGGCGGGGCCGGCATAGTCATAGGGGAAATAGTTGATCATCTCTTCGACGCGCACCGCATCCTTCTGCGGCAGCGTGTTGTCGTTGAGGGACGCGCGGATAAAGGCATAAGAGGCCGTGTCGACGTCGATTGAGAAGGTCGAGACCGGTTCTTCCGCAGTGACCTTTACCGGATTAGTTTCAACCTCGGTAAACCTGTCGCGGCCCTGGTCGCGATAATACTGTGGCTGCTGGTCAGGCGCGGCTGCTGATTTCTCGCGCCTCATGTTCGCTACGCCGCTCACCAACCCGGCAGCAGGCGCCGGCGGGCTCTCAGCGACATCGATCCTGGTAGCGAGGGCATCCGCTGATCGTGCGGCGGGTTCAGAGGGCACGGATTCGCCGAGCGGCACCGGTTTGGCCGCCAGCGTATCCTGGCGCGGAGCGGTCGTCGCATCCACTTCCTTCTCGCCGGCGTCGCTCTTGATGGCCATCGGCTCGCGCATCAGCGGTATCAGCGTATTGATGTTGATGGCGACGAGCGTCAGCACGGCCAGGCTCGTGCCCATCATGAGCGCGTGGCTCAATCGAATGGATTGCATAATCGGTCTCCCTCTAAGTCGTCCGATGAACGCCCCTGCCCGATCATTGAGACGCTTGGGGCTCTCCGTTCCTTGGCGGGATTCCTGGGAGATTTTTTCGAAGCGCGCGATCGCAAGCGCAATCGCGGCCGCGCGCGTGCCCGGCGGCGGCAATGTTACTTCGGCGCGCAATTCTGCTTTCAGTCTTTCAAGTTCATCCATCCGTGTCGCGTCCCACCATGGATTTGAGGCGCTTTCGCACCTCATGCATGCGCCAGGACACCGTCTTCTCGGCGATGCCCAGAATTTCAGCGGCCTCGGCGTGGCTCATTTCTTCGCCGACGACGAGAAGTGCGGTTTCGCGCAAGCCGTCGTCGAGGCTACCCAGCGCTGCCTTGAGCCAGTTCTGTCGTGCCGCTCCGTCGGCCCAGTCGGCCGCGTCATGGGCGGCGAAGGACACGTAGTCGGCCTGGATGCGGGCGCGGCTTGCCTGTTTGCGCCTATGGTCGCGGCAGGCATTGACCACGACCCGGTAGAGCCAGGTCGAGAAGCGGCTATCTCCCCTGAAGCTTGCGATACGGGCGGCGAGGCCCAGGCATATATCCTGGGCCACATCCTCCGCCTCGACGGCCGAGCCGAGAAGCCGGCGGCCCAGGCGGTAAATCATGTCGTAATGCCGCTCCAGCAGAAGCCGGAATGCGGTTCCATCGCCAGCTTTGGCCCTCAGGGCCAGGTCCAGATCGCTCGCTTCCATGGACGTTTTCACGAGTTAGACGCAACGAAGCAGGCGAATCCTTGGACGTATCCGAAAAAAATGCGGAATGTGCCGTAAGTAGGCTCTAATTCCGGAAGTCCAGACGCATCAAGGGACGTTTCGGCGAGCGCCGTGCCACCTCGTGGAAGCCGAGGCGCCGGAAGACGGTCGCCAAGCCGACAAAGCCGTCGCCCCATTGCAGCGGCTTGTCGGCTTCGATGGCGCATGCTTCGACCGCGGCGGCGCCCTGTTTGCGAGCATGCTCCGCAGCGGCGCTGGCGAGCTTTTGCATCAAGCCCTGCTTGCGATGGCCGGTGCGGATATAGAAGCAGGTGATCGCATAGGTCCGATCAGGGTCAGGATCGCTCGCGCCTTCAGTGGGTCTCGACGCTCGGCCCTGATTGAAGCGCGCAACGCTCATCCGGGGCCCCACCGCGACCCAGCCTATCGCGATGCCGCCCTCATAGGCGAGCAATCCCGGCGGCGGACCTTTCTTCACGATAGAGCCGAAGCGGCGTTTGCGCCCTTCCTTGCCAAGTGTGTTCCATTCGCTGCGCGCGATGCGGGGCCACATGCACCAGCAGCCGGAATTGGCGCCGCGCTCCGGCCCGAAGAGATCGACGAGATCGGGCCATCGGTCGGGCGTCAGGGGATGGATGGCGAGAGGCATCAGCGGATGAGCCGGATTTCGATCGTTGATCGAAGCTTCTTCCACTGTTTGTCGGTCGTAATGACCGGAAGGTTTTTCGCTTCTGCCAGGGCCAGACACGCTCTATCGCCCAAGGAAAGCCCGATGGCTCGACTGCGAGATCGCATTCCTCCTGCTGCCAGGGCCTGGTCTTCATCAAAATCGACTCGCTCGCAAGGTAGAGCGCCAACGGTTTCTCGCGCAGTATCTTCCGACATGCCGCGATCGATCAGTTTGGACACGATCTCCGCAGCATTGACCGTCGACAGGATCGAGCGGTTGACAAGCTGTTCAACCGTTTCGGACCCTGGCTCGACCCTGAGCATTGCAAGGACGGCCGATGAGTCAAGTACCGCCTCACTCATCGCGTGCCTCACGCGCGGCTTCTTCACGTCTGTCGGCGATCAGCGAATCAGCCAAGCTATCATTGCCGGGGATCAGTTCACGGACCATTTTCTGCACGCGCTTGACGGCCATGGCAGGTGTAGCGACCCGCAATTCTCCATCCACCACACGGGCGATCACCTCATCGCCGCCGGCCACTGCCATGGCCGCCCGCAGTTCTGGGGGAATCGAAATCCTTCCGTCCGCATCCAGCGTCAATCGCGCGCGCAGATTCGCGGAGCGGCTCGCTGACTTTGAAGTAACGGAAGACCTCTCGGATGCCTTTGATTTCTCTTTGCGCACGACATTCGAGACAAACTGATCGCGAACGCCGAGAAATCGCGCCACATCGGCCTGCCGGTAACCCGCCGCCGCCAAGCGTCGGATCATTTCGGACTTGTTGCTCTCCAGGCCCTTCACCAATCGGCGCATCGCGTCTTTGTTTGCTTCGAGCATAACAATCTCTCAATTAGTAGTCACTATTACTACTATTGCAGCGGAGAATTGTATACATATATATAATTGTTAGGCCGTCTCCTCGAATAGTTCCCGGCCGATGAGCCAGCGGCGGATCTCGCTGGTGCCGGCCCCGATTTCATAGAGCTTGGCATCGCGCAGCAGGCGCCCGGTCGGGGTCTCGTTGATGTAGCCGGTACCGCCCAAGCACTGGATCGCCTCGAGCGCCATCCAGGTCGCCTTCTCGGCGGCATAGAGAATGGCGCCGGCGGCGTCCTTGCGCGACGTGGCGCCGCGATCGCAGGCCTTCGCCACCGCATAGACATAGGCGCGCGCGGCGCTCATCGTCGTGTACATGTCGGCGAGCTTGCCCTGCATCAGTTGAAAGGTGCCGATCGACTGGCCGAATTGCTTCCTCTCGTGAATGTAGGGCAGCACCAGATCCATGCAGGCCTGCATGATGCCGAGGGGCCCGGCGGCGAGTACCGCGCGCTCATAATCGAGGCCCGACATCAAGACATTCACGCCGCGGCCGATCTCACCCAGCACATTCTCGGCCGGCACTTCGCAATCGGTGAAGACGAGCTCACCCGTCTCCGAGCCGCGCATGCCGAGCTTGTCGAGCTTCTGGGCGACGCTGAAGCCCTTGAAATCCTTCTCAACAATGAAGGCGGTGATGCCGCGCGCGCCGGCATCGGGATCGGTCTTGGCGTAGACGACCAGTATATCGGCGCAGGGGCCGTTGGTGATCCAGAATTTGCTGCCGTTGAGGATGTAGCGATCGCCCTTGCGGTCGGCTCTGAGCTTCATCGAGACGACATCGGAGCCGGCACCGGGCTCCGACATGGCGAGCGCTCCGATATGCGCGCCCGAAACGAGCTTCGGCAGATAGCGGCGCTTCTGCTCGGCTGCGCCATTGCGCCTGATCTGGTTCACGCAAAGATTGGAATGAGCGCCATAGGACAGACCGATCGAGGCCGAGCCGCGGGAGATTTCCTCCATGGCGATGCAGTGTTCGAGATAGCCGAGGCCCGAGCCGCCATAGTCCTCCTCGACAGTGATGCCGAGAAGCCCCAACTCGCCGAGCTTCGGCCAGAGATCGCGCGGGAAGACATCGGTGCGGTCGATTTCGGCGGCTATGGGTGCGATCTCGGCGTCGGTGAACGTTTTCACCGTATCGCGGATCGCCTCGGCGGTTTCGCCGAGATCGAAATCGAGGGTCGGGTAGCGGTTGGCGAGCATGGCGGCTGGTCCTCTGATGCCGCGCCTATTCTAGAAGCCGGTGAAGAGCAGGTCGATGGCGGCGATGAATTGGTCGCGGTGCGCTTCCAGATTAGCGACTGGTGAGCTCAATCTTTGTGGCGCAATGGCGGCCATGTCATAGGCAAGCACAAGGTAAATCTCGCCACCAATACGAACTTCGAAGGTGAGCTTGCCTATTCTTGGAAGGAAGCCGTATTTGACTACGCTGGCGACGATGACCGACGGCGCTGGTTGAACATGGTCATGCTGCAGAACGACCAAATAGGGAATTGTATCAGTTGCGGCCCGGTGAGGATTGGAAACGACGTCGAACTGCCTCACCCGAACGCCTTGAGGCGCTCTGCTAGTGTTCCGTGTTCTTCAATAAACTCGGCATGCGCTTTTAGCGCTGCGCGATTTTCCTCCTGCCACAACGCAGCAAGCCGGTCACCAGCAGTTTCAGCTTGGCTTGCAGCCGTGCCGGATCGGGGTTTCTTCGCGATATCGTCCATTATTTGAATTATACACCGCACATGCCGGTACGGCAATCACCACGGCCAGGGGCGGCGCATGTAGCGCAAATATGGGGTGCGGATGCCGTGACGCGCATAGAAGGCCTGGAGGCGTGCGTTGTCTTCATCGACCATCCAGAAGACCTGGCTGGCGCCGATTTCGTCGGCGAGGTCATAGACGCCCCGGAGCAGCGCTTCCCCGACCCCTGCCCCGCGCGCTTCCTCCTGGACGAAGAGGTCCTGCAGGAACAGCACCGGTCCGCCGGTCCAGGCAAAGGGTGTTGAACTGACATTGGCGAAGCCCACTGCGGTTCCAACGGCCATTCGCGCGATGAGCGCGGTCAGGCCGCCGTCGTCGCACATCATCAGGCGCCAGCTGGCCGCGGTGACGGCCATCGGTACCGCACCCTCCATGTAGTCCTGCCAGGCCTGCCAGAGCCGCTCCCAATCGGCACGGTCGGCGGCCGTGACGCGGGCGACCGTCACCTCACCAGCCATAACGCCGCCAGTCCCAGAAACGCAAAGAAGCCGACGACGTCGGTTACCGTCGTTACGAATACGCCGGACGCGATCGCCGGGTCGATGTCGAGGCTGTCGAGGGCCAAGGGTACGAGGATGCCGGCGAGGGCGGCAGCCAGCAGGTTGATGATCATCGCCGCCCCGATCACCATGCCGAGCCCATCGGAGCCGAACCACCACCAGGCGAAAAGGCCCATGATGAGCGCAAAAAACAGCCCATTGATGAGAGCGACGGCGGATTCGCGCAGCGTCACCCTCATGGCATTCACGGGACCGAGATGCCGGGTGGCCAGCGCGCGCACTGCAACGGTCATGGTCTGGGTCCCGGCATTGCCGCCCATCGAGGCCACGATCGGCATCAACACGGCAAGTGCCACCATCTGCTCGATCGTCGCGTCGAACCAGGAGATGACCCAGGAGGCGAGAATGGCGGTCGCCAGATTGACGAGAAGCCAGGAAAAGCGCGAGCGCGTCGTCTGCCATACGGTATCCGAAATCGCCTCGCCGCCGCCGACCCCGCCGAGATGCAGAATATCCTCCCCGGCCTCTTCCTGGATGACATCGACAACGTCGTCGACCATCAACATGCCGACAAGCCGGTCGTCCTCATCAACCACGGCGGCCGAGACCAGGTTGTACTGATCGAACTTGTAGGCGACGTCTTCCTGCGAATCGGTGACGCGGAAGACCGTCTGCTCTTGCTCCATCAATTCGCTGATTTTCGTGGACGGTTGGCTCCTGAGAATGCGGCTCACCGGCACCGTGCCGACCAGGTGGTAGGTCGGATCGACGACAAAGACTTCGACGAAATCCTCCGGCAGGTCGGTCTCGGTGCGGAAATGCTCGATCGCCCTGCCCGCCGTCCAGAACGAGGGCACCGCCACATATTCGGTCTGCATGAGGCGGCCGGCGGTGTTTTCCGGGTAGTCCAGCGCGCGGTTGAGGGCGACACGATCTTCCTGCGAGACCTTGGCAAGGATCTCGTCCTGCTCGGCCTTGTCGAGATCCTCGATGAGATAAAGCGCGTCGTCGGTGTCGAGCTTGTCGATGGCGGAGGCCACAACTTCGGGGGGCAATGCCTCGATCAACTCATCGCGCACGGCCTCGTCGAGCTCGGCGAGCGCCTCGACATCGAAGCTGCGGCCCAGCATGGCGATAAGGCGGACGCGCTCGGTCTGCTCGAGCGCCTCGATCAGGTCGGCGAGGTCAGCGGCATGCAGACCCTCGACGCGTGCGCGGATGGCACGCGGGTCCGGATCGGCGAGATCGCGTCTTACCGCCTCGACGTAGCCGGGGGCGAGCGAGCCCCACTCGTCGCGGATTGCATTCGCCGCTTGCGTCTCAGTCATGCCGCTTCCGATTGCGCAAATGTGCCGCCCCGTGTCACAGTTTTGGGGTCCCTACGCAAGACCCGGAGCGCCCATGGACAAGATCAAGCCGGCAGACCGCCTCGTGGCCAACATCAAGTCGGCGCGGTTCAAGCCGTTTGTAACCGATGGCGCGGCAGTGCCGGGTCAGAGCTTCCTTCAACTTGACGATACTTTTCCGGAAGGCACAGGCTTTCACATCTACCGGATGGAGCCGGGATCGGCGAGCCAGCCGCATCAACACACCTGCCATGAGCAGTTCCTGGTGCTCGAAGGCGAAGTCGTCGATCACGACGGCTATGTCTACAGGCCCGGCGATTTCGTGCTCCTGAAGGAAGGCACGATCCACAATTCGCGCACCGAGACGGGCGCGACGCTGGCCGTTTTCGTGCGCACGATGGAACGGAATATCTGATTGACCGCTACGCAAGCCATAGTGCCGTCGCCCCAGCGAAAGCTGGCATGATGGTTGTGGGGTTCGTCGCATCATGAAGATCGAGACCCTCGCCAAGATCGCTTGCGCCTATTCGGGCATGGTGTGGGGATTGTTCTGGATTCCGCTGCGGACCCTGGAAGCCTCGGGTATCACCGGCCTGTGGGCGACACTCATCTTCTACGCGGCACCCCTCGTTCTCGCCTCGCCCGTCCTCGTCTGGCGCTGGCGCGAACTGGTCGCCGGCGGCATCGGACTACAGATGACGGGGATTCTCGCAGCCTTCGGTCTCGTGCTCTATTCGATCTCGGTGCTCTATACCGATATCGTCAAGGCGATCCTGCTTTTCTACCTCACCCCGATCTGGAGCACATTGCTCGGTCGGGTCGTTCTGGGCGAAACGATCACGCCGGTGCGCTGGCTCGCCATGGCGCTCGGCCTTACCGGCATCGTCGTCATTTTCGGGATCGACACCGGCCTGCCGCTGCCGCGCAATGTCGGCGACTGGCTGGCGCTTGCGTCCGGGATCCTGTGGGCGATGACGGCGGTGCGGCTGCGGCGCGAGACCAACAATGCGATCGAGCTCAGCAATGTCAATTTCCTGTGGTCGTTCCTGATAGCGATTCTCATCCTGCTGATTGCCAACCAGACGCCGATGCCGGATTGGGGCACCGCCATCCCGTCGCTGCCCTGGTGGATGATCCTGATGCTGATCGCCATCGTGTCGGGGCCGGTCACCTCGATCTGGGGCGCCAAATATCTGAGCCCCGGCATTGTCGGCCTGCTGTTCATGACGGAGATCAGCGTCGGCGCGGTGACCGCGGCACTGTGGTCGGGCGAGCCCTTCGGCTGGCGCGAAGTCATCGGCATCGTGCTGATCAGCAGCGCCGGTGTGCTTGAAAGCCTGTGGGAATTATGGCGCGACCGGAAGAGGCCGGCCGCAGTCTAGGGCTCAGGCAGCCAGCCTGGCCGGTTCGCGTTCATCCAGGAGAAAGCTGAGGATCGTGCGGTCGGCCGCCTCGTCCGCTCCCATTCCAAACGCCTCACAATCCGTCAAGGCAAGCTCGACGACATCGCGGGTCTCGTCGCCGTCAATGCCCAAGGCTTCGAGCCAATCGGTGACATAGGCACTGCACGCATGATGCCGGGTGAGATTCATCAGCGGGGACCTCCGACGTGGGGTGTGCCCATGATACCGCGAATGGTGCCGAAACTGTGTCGCAATCACGTCGATGTTGCGAAATGTTACAAACGTGATGATTCAGGGAGTATCCAAAGATCTGCTCGGGGCGCGCCAAAACTCAGCCCGAACGCGACTTTTCCGCTCTTTCGCGAATTCTGTTCTGAAATCTCTCCAGGACTGCCGGCCAGAGTTCGAGCTTGCCCAGGATCGCCGCGAGCGTGACCGTCTTTCCGTCGGGGCCGGCAACAAACCAGTCCCGGAGATGATTCCTGTTGACCTGCATCCCCCACGCCGCCGCGAGTTCCTCGATATAGGTGTGCGACAGGTCAGTGGGCGCGAACCAGTTGACTGCGCGCGTCGGAACACGGCCATCCGGACGGATCGATCCGATATTGTAGGTCTTGTCCAGCGGACTATCCCACTTGAACATCAGGCGTGTCGCATATTCTTCGAAGACTCCCAGCTTCTCGAATTCCTCCTGCAGTTTTTCGATCTCTTCAGGCGCACGCGGATCGATTTTTGCGACAGATTCGAAAAACTGCTCTGCGGTTATCGAGGGCGCACGCGTAGACGAGCTTGGGGGCGCAATGGTTCCGATTGCCTTACTCAAGGGCCTTGTCTTGCCTGATAGACCCTCAAGCTCAATCGTCGTGCGGCCAATAATTTCGGTTTTTGCCAAGGTGCGAGGGCAGATCAGCAGTCGGCCGGTCTCGTCAAGCGAGTAAAGCGCGAGTTCGACAAGGGCAAAGGTGAAATGCGCGGTTCCATGTGATTGAAAAAGGTCGACGAGCCGCTCGGTTTCAGTCCGAATTCCATCACCAACGACGAGTATCAGGGCGCGCCCACGCCTGAGGTTGAGATTGATCGCGTCGACGAACTGAGATTCACCGGGGGCTTCATCGAGGGATGCGAATATTTCGTAGAGGCTTTTTGCGGCGTCTCCCTCACCCGCCCTGGCATCAAGCACCGCCCTCTCCAGCCCCTCATAGTCCAATTCGAAGAGGCACGAAGCATAGTCGAGAGCCTGGGCAACGACCTTGCGACGCGCCTCCGGGTTTCTCCAAAGCTTCGCCTCAACTACGATCAAATTGCCCTCCGGCGTGATGAGCAAATTGTCGATCGGACCGTGTTGTGTTCGCAGCTCACGACAAACCGAGATTGGATGCGTGAAGGCGGGTTCGATCTCAGCGATCGGGAGAATTTCAGGATGGCGGTGCACTAAATCCTGGAGGCGATTCTCGGTAAGGCGAACATCGTTGAGCGAGCGCTGAAGGCCCACAGCGGATCCATCGGCGGAAATGATTACCGGCTCGCCATGAGCGCGGGGCTTCGGCCTGCTCATCGGAAATGCGCCTACTTCCCGTGTTAGAGTTGTCTCAGTTCACTCGAACCGAGGCTTAAGAAAACAAGCACAATGGGATTTTGGTGAGGATTTGCAGGTGTCAATATGGTGCGGCCAAGAGGACTCGAACCTCCACGGTGTTACCCGCTAGCACCTCAAGCTAGTGCGTCTACCAATTCCGCCATGGCCGCGTACCGGTGGGAAAGCGGGCGGTGTGTATCAGGCACCCCCCGCGAAATCAACCCCCGCCGA
>JAEUMG010000345.1 GCA_016793355.1 Hyphomicrobiales bacterium | reverse complement strand
GCTTTCCCCGCCTCATCAAGTTCCTCGATTTCTGGAGCCACAATCTCGACGGACCCCTGTCGACGATCCGGGTCGCCCATGCCGGCATCTCGGGTCCGGCCGAAATGCGCTTCGTCGACAAGGAATGGCGCTTGCACTGAGCTTTACTTCCCTCGCCCTGCGATAGCAGGGAGAGGGTGGCGCGCATGCGCCGGGTGAGGGCCCGAGCGAAGCGAGGGTGCCAACTGCTTCATTGTGCCGCCTCCGGCGCCGCGACTCACATCCGCCCTTCGGGCACCTTCTCCCCACTATGGGGCGAAGGAAGAGAGCCCGATTCGTCTCAAGCCTCTCGCGATGCTATCGCTCTAAGGCATCTTTCGAATCGCGACGTCGCACCCATGCCACACTCGAACACCGCCGAAACCCAAGGGCCGCGCCTCTCCGGCCTCGCCTGGCTGCCGGTCGCCTGGCTCGTCGTCTCCATGGCGCTGGACGCCTATCGCACCTGGACGATCTGGCCGTTGCTCAACAACTTCGACCTTCCGCCCACCGCCATCCGGCTGATCGAAGGCCAGTTGGCGGTCGCCGCGATCACCCTGATCGGCGGCCTCTTCGTCCTCGCTGCCGCACTCGGCCGCATGCGTATCTACCCGTCGGCCTTCACCCTCTGGCAAGGCTTCGTCATCGCCACCATTCTTGCCGTCGCCATCTACACCGCGATCGTACCGGATTTCCTGACGCCGCCAATGAGCTACGTCTATTGGCTCGGCGAAATCGCCATCGGCATTGCCTGTATCGTCATTGTGCGCAAGCCCCCGCTGGCACCGCACGGCCTGGCGCAGGCCCGATCTGGCGATTATTCGGTCTTGGCCCGCATCATATTCGCCTTGCTCGGCGTATTGCTCGGCGGCTTCATCGGCTTCTGGATTGGCCTGGGCATCGGCATCGCGATCGCCGAAGCCACCAACATGAGTTCCTTCGAGGGCCAGAGCGGCTTCTTCGCCTTCTTCATCGGTCTCGCCGGCGTGCTCGTCGGTGCCATCATCGGCCCGGCGCTCACGCTTTACTGGACGCGCCGCAAGACACCCGCCGTCACGCCCCCTTGAGCCTTGCCACCTCGGCTTCGAGCTCGGCGTGAAAACGAGATCGCTCGCATAGACCGGCTTTTCGTCCATGGACGCACCCCAAAGGCACTCCACCCTACCATGTCTTTGCAAGTGGCCGCGCCGACCACTTCCGCGTATAGTGCGGTTATCGACGTCGCAATGAGGTGCCCCCGCGGATGCTGCGCAGAACTGCCCAGAGCGTCTTGGTAGGCGGTCTCCTCGTCGGCCTGGCATTGCCGGCTGCCGCCAGGACGGTATCCATCCCGATCTACTGGTCGGTCGCCAAGGGCGAATTATCGATCGCCCGCCTGCGCGCCTCCGTCGGCCCGAAAATCCGCAATTACGTCTGCACGACCTATCGTAAGGGCCAGCACCCCGGCAATGTGCTGAAATCCGGCGGCAGCGTGAAGGTCACCTTCTACGGCTTCGGCAACGACGTTTTGACCAGCTTCACCTACACCCGGCGCGACTGCGGCTGAGGCGCCCCCGCAAGGCTTCGCTCCCCGCCGCTGGCCAAGCGTCGGGGAAGCGAGGAGCCCTGCAGGGGCCTCGCCGGGTGGATCGGATTTCGGGTCCCGATCCTGACCACGGATTCACGATGTCAATCAGCGGGTGGGTTGCCCCACATCCGCTGACTAGAACATTATGCGAACTTTTGCAAGGATTATTTTGATGACCTAGGCATCTAGCCTAAGCCCTTGATCGCTAGCGAGAATAATACTCGACCACGAAATGCGGCTCCATCTGTACCGGATAGGGCACGTCCGAGAGCGCCGGAACGCGCGCCAGCCTGGCCGTCATGGCCTTGTGATCGACCTCGACATAGTCGGGCACATCGCGCTCGGCGAGCTGGATGGCTTCGAGAACCGTGCCAAGCTGCTTCGACTTCTCGGTCAGCTCGATCGTGTCGCCGGCCTTCAGCCGCATGCTCGGAATGGTCACGCGCTTGCCGTTCACCTTCACATGGCCATGGCTGACGAATTGGCGCGCGGCAAACATGGTCGGCACGAATTTGGCGCGATAGACCAAGGCGTCGAGGCGCCGCTCAAGCAGGCCGATAAGGTTTTCGGAGGTATCGCCGGTGATCCGCGAGGCTTCCATGTAGATGCCGTGGAACTGGCGCTCCGAGATATTGGCGTAATAGCCTTTCAGCTTCTGCTTCGCCTTGAGCTGGATGCCGTAGTCGGAAAGCTTGCCCTTGCGCCGCTGGCCATGCTGGCCGGGGCCGTATTCGCGCTTGTTGACCGGGCTTTTCGGCCTGCCCCAGATATTCTCGCCCATGCGGCGGTCGATCTTGTGCTTGGCCTCGGTACGTTTCGTCATAGTTCAGTCTCCAAAGTCTTTTCCAAATGAACCGACGGCCCTGGGGGGGACCGCCCAAATGTCGCTTGCCCTCCTCGCACCGGCGATCCGGCCGACAGGATGTTAATCCGCAGGCAAGCAGGAATACGGAAACCTAACGGCCTTCCGCTGGCGGGCGATGTAGAGGAAGGCACCCGCAAAGTCAAACCTGGCGGGGCGGGAACGCCCTATTCAGACTTGACCTTCACATAGCTCCCCGGCGCGTCCTCGATCGCCTTGAGCGAGCCATCGCCGGGAATTCGGGCTTTCACCTTCTTGCCCGACTTGGGCACGATCCAGGCGAGCCAGTCCGGCCACCAGGAGCCGGCATGCTCGGTCGCGCCCTTGAGCCAGGCTTCGAAATCGGGCGCCGCCTCCTCATTGGTCCAGTACATGTATTTCCGCGCTTCCGGCGGATTGACGACGCCGGCGATGTGGCCCGAGGCCGCCAGTACGAAGCGCGACTCGCCGCCGAAACACTGGCCGATGCGGTAGGCCGAAGCCGCCGGCGCGATATGGTCCTCGCGCGTTGCAAGATTGTAGATCGGCAGTGTCGCCTTCTTCAGGTCGATGCGCACATTGTCGAGCACCATCCGGCCTTGCGACAATCGGTTATGCAGATAGCACTCGCGCAAGTAGAAGCTGTGCACCCCCGCCGGCATGCGCGTCGAATCGGAATTCCAGTAGAGCAGGTCGAACGGCATCGGATCCTTGCCGAGCATGTAATTGTTGACGACATAGGACCAGATCAGGTCGTTGGAGCGTAGAAGATTGAACGCGTCCGCCATGCGCCGGCCCGGCAGATAGCCCTTTTCCGACATGCGCGACTCGATCCATTCGACCTGCTCTTCATCGACATAGACCTTGAGATCGCCGGCCTTCTCGAAATCGACCTGGCTCGCAAAAAACGTCGCCGCCGAAACGCGATCCTCCTTCTTCGCCGCGAGATAGCCGAGCGATGCCGCGACCAGGGTGCCGCCGACGCAATAGCCGATGACATTCGCCTTCTCGGCACCGGTCGCCTCGCGCACCGCATCGAGCGCGGCCATGAACCCGTCGCGCATATAATCCGAGAAGCTCTTCTCGCTCTGCCGGATATCGGGATTGATCCACGACACGACGAAGACGGTGAGCCCCTGCTCGACGGCCCAGCGCACGAAGGACTTTTTCGGATTGAGATCGAGAATGTAGAACTTGTTGATCCACGGCGGGACGATCAACAGGGGCGTCTCGTAAACTTTCTCGGTTGCCGGCGCATACTGGATGAGTTGCAGCGTGTCGTTCTGGAAGATCACCTTGCCGGGGCTCGTCGCGATATTCTTGCCCACCTCGAAGGCGGTCTGGTCGGTCTGCCTGATCTTCAGGCGCCCGTCGGGGGTCTTCAGATCCTCCTCGAGATGCTTCAGTCCCTCGATCAGGTTTGCGCCATTGGTGGCGAGCGTCGTGCGCAGCACTTCCGGATTGGTGAAGGCGAAATTGGTCGGTGACAATGCGTTGGCGATCTGTTCGACATAGAACTTCGCCTTGTGCTTGGTGTGCTCGTCGACGCCCTCGGCATTCTTCACCGTCTCGACCGCCCAGCGCGCCGAGATCAGATAGAACTGCTTGAGGAAGTCGAAAATGCTGTTTTCCTGCCAGTCCTTGTCGAGGAAGCGCTTGTCGCCCCGCTCCGGCTTGGCGATGTCGTCGACCTCCTCGCCGAGAAAGCGCCGCCAGGTATTCTGCCAGAGCTGGCTGTAGCCGTTCATGAGCTGCATCTGCGCGTCCATGAACTTTTGCGGGTCCGCCATGTAGGACTGCGCCACCGCACCCAGCGTCTTGGTCACCTGCTCGACGGGGGTGACCTGCGCCTCGATCTCCTTGTTGGCGGCATCAGGCCGGTCCGCCAGCATCTTGGCGATGACGCTTGCCTGTTCGAAGACTTTGGCCATGTTCTGCGCGAACTTGGCCGGATCGGCGAGCCTGTAATCGGCTTGTTTCGGGGGGGAATCGGTCATGGGCCGCCTCGTGCCGTCTCTTTCTGTCAGATTAGTGACCGATGGGCGCAACCGCAATTCGCCTCTGGATGCCCTGGCACCAAATGGCTAATCCCTAACCCCATGGCAGGAACCGACAAGACTCAGAGCCCGGCATCGGGACCATCGCCCGTGGTGGTGCTGGTCAATCCGCAGATGGGCGAAAACATCGGCACGGCGGCGCGCGCCATGGCCAATTTCGGCCTCAACGAGATGCGCATCGTCGACCCGCGCGATGGCTGGCCCAACAAGAGGGCGTTCACGACGTCGTCCGGCGCCCACTGGATTCTCGACAATGCCAAGGTTTTCGCCACCCTCCCCGAGGCGCTGAAAGACATGAACTACGTCTATGCGACCACCGCCCGGCCGCGCGGCATGATCAAGGAGGTGCTGACCCCCGAACAGGCCGGTCACGACATGCGCCGGCGCGTCGGCGAAGGTCAGAAACTGGGCATCCTCTTCGGCCGCGAACGCTGGGGCCTCGATAATGACGAGGTCTCGCTCGCCGATGTCATCATCACCGCGCCGGTGAACCCGGCTTTCGCTTCGCTCAACATCGCCCAGGCCGTCCTGCTCGTCGGTTATGAATGGTACCGAATCACCGCCCGGACGCTCGGCCAGGAAACGCCGGAACTCCCGGCCCTTGCGGGTCCCGGCCTGCAGACCCCCGACTCCCGCCCCGCTACCAAGGAGGAGCTCTACGGCTTCTTCGAGCATCTCGAGACCGAGCTCGACGCCGCAGGCTTCTACAAGACTGCCGAAAAAAAGCCCGGCATGGTGCGCAATATGCGCAATCTGTTTTCGCGTGCCGAACTTGCCGAGCAGGAGGTCCGCTCCTTGCGCGGCATGATCGCCTCGCTTACACGGGCGCACTTGCGCAAGAGGGAAAAGAGCGGGGAATGAACGCGCCGCGAATACTGTTGTTCGACTCGGGCATGGGCGGACTGACGGTCGCACGCGCCGTGCGCGCCGAACTGCCGGACGCGATACTGCTCTATTCGGCAGACAACGCCGCCTTTCCCTATGGCGCCTGGGACGAGCCGGCCTTGGTCGATCGCATCGTCAAGGTCGTCGGCGCATTGATCGAACGCACCGGGCCTGACATCGTTGTTATTGCCTGCAACACCGCAAGCACTTTGGCCTTGGCCGCCTTGCGCGAGCGCTACACGATCCCCTTTGTCGGCACCGTGCCTGCGATCAAGCCCGCCGCCGCCCAGACGAAAAGCGGCATCATCGGCGTCCTCGCGACACCCGGCACCGCCAAACGCGAATACACCCATGCGCTGATCCACACCTATGCCTATCACTGCAAGGTCTTCCTGCACGGCGCCAAGCGTCTGGCCGAGATTGCCGAAGCCAAGCTCAAGGGCCACAAGGTGAGCGATGCTGAATTGCGCGACGAGGTCGCGCCCGTATTCCGCAGCCGCGATGGCAAGCGCACCGACGTCGTGGTGCTCGCCTGCACGCATTATCCGCTGCTCACTGCCGACATCGAGAAAGTGGCGCCATGGCCGGTTGCCTATCTCGATCCCGCACCGGCGATCGCCCGCCGGGTCACCGATGTCCTGCAAACGACCGAGCGCGGCGCCGGCAGCTCTCATGTCAACGGAACCGTCTTGCTCACCTCGGCGCGCGGCAGCGCCTCCGAAAGCCTCGGCGCCTATGCCGCCATGGGCTTCCCTATCCACGAAGTGATCGATCTGCCGGTTTAAGTATCGCTTGCCTTCTCCCCTCGTGGGAGAAGGCGGACGCCACGAAGCGGCGGCCGGATGAGGGGGCGGTGCAGCGTGATGAGCGCTGGATGATCGGAGCCGACCCCTCACCCGCCTCGGGCCTTTGGCCCTCGTCGCCCTCTCCCACTAGGGGAGAGGGGAATGATCCGTGTAGAGATGACTACTCCGCGCTCTTCCGGCGGTTCTTGATCCACCGCACCGTGCCGGTCGCCGAGCGCATTACCACCGTTTCGGTCGTCACATAGCCCGGTTCGAAATGGACGCCCTCGAGCATCGAGCCGGTCGTGACGCCGGTCGCGGCGAACATCACATCGCCCTTGGCCATTTCCTGCATCGAGAACTTCCTGTGGAAATCCTCGATGCCCATTTTTCGCGCCCGAGCCTTTTGTTCCTCGCTCTTGGTAACGAGCCTGCCCTGCATCTGGCCGCCGATGCAGCGCAGCGCCGCGGCCGCCAGCACGCCCTCCGGCGCACCGCCGATGCCCATATAGATATCGATGCCGGTCTCGTCCGGCGTCGCCGTGTGAATGACGCCCGCGACGTCGCCATCGGTGATGAGCGTTATCGAAGCGTCGGTGCTGCGCACCGCTGCGATGAGCGCCTCATGCCGGGGCCGGTCTAGTATGCACGCGGTGATGTCGCGCGGGGTTACGCCCTTGGCCTTGGCAAGCCGCCTGATGTTTTCGGCCGGCGGCAGATCGAGGTCGACAGTTCCATCCGGATAGCCGCCGCCGATCGCGATCTTGTCCATATAGGTATCGGGTGCGTGCAGAAGACTGCCGCCATCGGCCATGGCCACGCAGGCAATGGCATTGGGCATGGCCTTGGCGCAGAGCGTAGTGCCCTCTAGCGGATCCAGCGCAATGTCGATGCGCTGGCCGGTACCGCTGCCGACCTTTTCGCCGATATAGAGCATCGGGGCTTCGTCGCGCTCGCCCTCGCCGATGACGACCAGCCCGTCCATGTCGAGGATGCGGTTGAGCGCCTGGCGCATGGCATCGACCGCCGCCTGGTCCGCCTGCTTCTCATCGCCGCGGCCACGCCAATGCGCGGCCGCGATCGCCGCGGCTTCGGTGACGCGCGCGATCTCGATGGTGAGTGTCCTGCTCAGCATGTTGGCCTCTTTGTGTGCTCCCAGAACCTAAAGCCGCTCGATCCGGATCATGCGCGGCTTCGATGCCGCGTGCCCGTCGCGCTCGATCCGCTGCAGGGCGGCCCGCATCGACAATTCCAGCGTATCATGTGTGATGAGGATGAAGGGTGCCGTTGTGCGCGGCTGCTCCGAGCGCGGCGCGCGCTGCACGATGCTGGCGATTGAGATTTTCTCATCGGCAAGGATACGGGCGATTGCCGCCACTTCGCCGGGCCGGTCATGCAGTTCGAGCGCGATGTAATAACCCCCGACATGGGCCTTGGCGGGCGCGCGGCGATAAGCGCGCAGATCCTTCGCCGGAATGCCGAACACCGGCCGCAGGTTTCCGCGCGCCACGTCAACGATGTCGGAAACGACAGCGGAGGCCGTCGGATGTGCGCCCGCACCGCGCCCTTCAAGAAAGAGATCGCCGACGAAGTCACCCTTCACGACGACCGCATTGAAAACGCCGCTGGTGTCGGCAACCGGAGAGCCTTTCGGCACAAGCGTCGGGTTGACGCGCTGCTCGATGCCCTCCTCATGCGCTACCGCGACGCCCAGCAGCTTGATCATGTAGCCCATATCCGAGGCATTGCCGATGTCCTCGAGCGTAATCGATTCGATACCCTCGATGTCGATATCGTCGAGACTGACTTCGGTGCCGAAGGCGAGCGACGTGAGGAGCGCAAGCTTGTGCGCGGTGTCGAAGCCGCCGACATCGAAGGTGGGATCGGCCTCGGCATAACCGAGTTCCTGCGCCTCGGCGAGCACGCTCGAAAAGCTCCTCTGCTCGTCGCCCATCTTGGTAAGGATGTAGTTGCAGGTGCCGTTGAGAATGCCGAAGACCTTGCCGGTGCGATTGCCCGCCAATGCCTCGCGCATGGTCTTGACGATCGGAATGCCGCCGGCGACGGCCGCCTCGAAGGCGAGCGCCACGCCCTTGCTTTCGGCCAGCTTCGCCAGGGCCACGCCATGATGAGCCAGCAATGCCTTGTTTGCGGTGACGACCGGCTTGCCGGACTTCAGCGCCGCCTCGACCGCCGACCTGGCCGGATCGCCCTCGCCGCCCATCAGCTCCACGAGAACGTCGATCCCGTCCGACATCGCGAGCGCGACCGGGTCGTCGAACCAGGCGAGCTTCGAGATATCCTGAGTACGCTTCTTTGAAGGATTACGGGCACTTACGGCCGTGACCTCGACCGGTATGCCAGCCCTGAGCGCGAGCGTCGCGCCGTTTTTCTGCAGGACATCGAGCACACCCCCGCCGACTGTTCCGAGCCCGGCGATTCCGAGCCGCAACGCATTAGCCATGACCAGCGCCTGTTTCTTGATCAAACCCGGGCCGACTTATGGCCAGAACGGACCCGAATGGCAAGGAACGCCGCTACAAGGCCAGCTTGATCAGCCCGCCGACCACGGCGACGGCACCAACCCCGGCGAGCCAAAGAAGCGCGAACCAGGCCAGGCGCTTCCAGAGCGGCTGCGGTGGCGCCATCAGTGATAGCCATGGGGGCCGACCTTGCCGCGGAACACCCAGTAGGAATAGGCGGTATAGGCGAGGATCATCGGCACCAGCACCAGCGCGCCCGCGAGCAGGAATCCCTGGCTGATCGGCGGCGCGGCAGCTTCCCAGATGGTGATCGAGTGCGGCACGATATAGGGGTAGAAACCGATCCCAAGACCCGCATAGCAGAGCAGGAAGAGACCAAGCGTCGCCAGGAACGGCCGCAATTCGCGCTTCTGCAGAAGTCCCGAGAGCAGCAGATAGGCCATGATCGCCACCATGATCGGCACCGGCGCAACGAATATGATCTGCGGCCAGGCAAACCATCGGCTCATGTAGACGGGATCGAGGAACGGCGTCCACAAGCTGATCGCCGCAATGAAGGCCAGCATCACGAGCGCCAGCGGCCAGGCGAGTTCCCGGGCCTTTGCCTGCGTCGTGCCCTCGCATTTGAGGATCATCCAGGTCGCGCCGAGTAGCGCATAACCCGCGGCAAGCGCCAGTGCGGTGAAAATGCTGAAGGGTGTGAGCCAGTCCCACCAGCCGCCGGCATAGGCGCGGCCCTCGACCGGAATCCCCTCGACGAAAGCGCCCAGTGCCAGCCCCTGCCCCAGTGCGGCGACAAGCGATCCGCCGAAAAACGCCCAATCCCACAGGAATTTGCCGCGCTTCGTCTTGAAGCGGAATTCAAAGGCGACGCCGCGAAACACGAGTCCCAGCAGCATGGCGATGATCGGCGCATAAAGTGCCGGCATGATGACCGCATAAGCCAATGGGAACACCGCGAGCAGCCCGCCGCCGCCCAGCACCAGCCAGGTCTCGTTGCCGTCCCAGACGGGAGCGACGGAGTTCATCGCCTGATCGCGGTCCTCCTCGCTCTTGAACGTGGGAAACAGGATGCCCACGCCGAGGTCGAAGCCGTCGAGCACGACATAGGCAATGACTGCGAATGCAATCAGAGCCGCCCAGATGAAGGGAAGATCGAGGGTCATCAGGGGCTCCTCAGCTGATCGGTCGATTCGAGCGCCGGCGCGGGCATGATTCCGGCGGCCCTGATCGGTCCTTTTGCGGGAATATCGGGCTCCTGCAGGCGCGGCGGCTCGCCCATGAGCCGCAGCATGTAGAAAATGCCGGCACCGAAAACGAGGAAGTAGATGACGACGAAAGCCGCGAGCGAGAAGGCCACCGCGGGCGCGGCGATCGGCGCCACGGAATCGGCTGTGCGCAGGAGACCATAGACGGTGTAGGGCTGCCGCCCCATCTCGGTGGTAACCCAACCTGCCACCACCGCGACAAATCCCATCGGCCCCATCGCCACTGCCGCCCAGTGGATGAGACCCGGCCGGTGGAGCGTGTCGCGCCAGCGCTGCCACAGGCTCCACAAACCGAGCCCGAGCATCAGGAAGCCGATGCCGACCATGATGCGGAACGTCCAGAAAATGACCGTGGCATTAGGCCACTCCGCCACCGGCCACTGATTGAGCCCCGGCACGAGACCATCCCATGAATGGGTAAGAATCAGACTTCCAAGCTTCGGGATTTCGACCTTGTAGAGAGTCTTGGCCTGTTCCATGTCGGGCCAGCCGAACAGGATCAGCGGCGCTCCGGCTTGCGATTCGAAGTGGCCTTCGATAGCGGCGATCTTTGCCGGCTGATACTCGAGCGTGTTGAGACCGTGCTGA
>JAEUMG010000317.1 GCA_016793355.1 Hyphomicrobiales bacterium | reverse complement strand
TGCCGAAGGTTGTCGGCGAGCGGCCGCATTATCTGGTCGTCAATGCCGACGAATCGGAACCCGGCACCTGCAAGGATCGCGAGATCATGCGTCATGATCCGCATCTGCTGATCGAAGGCTGCCTGATTGCCGGCGCCGCCATGGCTGCCAATGTCGGCTATATCTATATCCGCGGCGAATTCATCCGCGAGCGCGAGCGTCTTCAAGCCGCGATCGACCAGGCCTACGAGGCGCGCCTCATCGGCAAGAACAACCTGAACGGCTGGGATTTCGATCTCTACGTCCATCACGGTGCCGGCGCCTATATCTGCGGCGAAGAGACGGCACTGCTCGAAAGCCTTGAAGGCAAGAAGGGCCAGCCGCGCATGAAGCCGCCATTCCCGGCCAATGTCGGGCTCTACGGTGCGCCGAGCACCATCAACAATGTGGAATCGATCGCCGTCGTCGGCACCATCATGCGCCGCGGCGCGACGTGGTTCTCATCGATCGGCCGGCCCAACAATGTCGGCACCAAGCTCTTCTGCATTTCGGGTCATGTGAACAAGCCCTGCAATGTCGAAGAGGCGATGGGCATCACCTTCCGCGAACTGATCGAAACCCATTGCGGCGGCATCCGCGGCGGCTGGGACAACCTCCTCGCCGTCATCCCCGGCGGGGCCTCGGTTCCATGCGTACCGGCGGATCAGATCATGGACTGCCCCATGGATTTCGACAGCCTGCGCAATCTGAAGTCCGGTCTGGGCACGGCTGCCGTCATCGTCATGGACAAGTCGACCGACATGATCAAGGCGATCGCGCGGCTGGCGCAGTTCTACAAGCATGAATCCTGCGGCCAGTGCACGCCGTGCCGGGAAGGCACCGGCTGGATGTGGCGGGTGCTCACGCGCATGGTCGAGGGCCGCGCGGAGAAGCGCGAGATCGACATGCTGCTCGATGTTTCCTATCAGATCGAGGGCCACACGATCTGCGCGCTCGGCGATGCCGCGGCCTGGCCGGTGCAGGGACTGATCCGGCATTTCCGCCATGTGATTGAAGAACGCATCGATCAGTATGCGGCCAATCCCGACCATGACGGTGCGGTACGCCGCATCGCTGCGGAGTGATCGGATGAAAGCAGGCGAGCACATTGTCGGCGGACTTGCGATGATCGCCATTTTGACGGGCCCGAGCGCGGCTGCCGTAGAAGTGAACGAGCTGCTCGGCAATTGGGGCGGCGACGAATTTCACGCCTATGACTGCAAGGGCGCGCCGGGTTCCGAAATCATGCCGGTCACGGTTTCGCGCGGCGAGGCGGGCGAGATTTCTGTCGGCGCTTACGAGTGGGGCTGCAGCGCCACGAAGTGGCAGGAGCGCGGGCCTTTCATCTGGACCGATACGGCCTGCGGCCATGAGGGCACGGAGGAGACAACGAACGAACGGGTCGAGCTTGCGCTGTCGAGCGATGGCCGGCTCATCCTGGTCAGGGATAACTCGATTGACGTGCTGACCCGTTGTCCCGCGGAGGTGCAATAGCCATGCATCTTGCCCAGCTCAATGTCGGCTATTTCCGCTATCCGACCTCCGATCCGCGGATGGCGGAGTTCATGGACAATCTCGACCGCGTCAATGCGCTTGCCGAGCGCTCGCCCGGCTTTGTCTGGCGCCTGGCCGGCGACAACAACAACGCCACCGAATTTCGCATCGGCGATGACATGGCCGTCAATCTCTCGGTCTGGGAATCGCCCAGGGCTCTCGAGGATTTCGTGTTCAAGACAGTCCACGCCCGCTTTTACAAGAAGCGCGAGGCGTGGTTTGTCAAAATGGACACGCCGCATATGGTCTTCTGGTGGGTCGAGGAGAGGCATCGGCCGACCCTCGGCGAAGCCCATGAGCGATTGATGCACTACACGAGAAACGGCCCGAGCGATCATGCTTTCGGTTGGGCCGAGGTGATGGATATCGAGCGTTGGCAGAGCCAGCGTTGCGCCTGATGGAATGAGCGATGCCAAAGATTAAGATCGACGGCAGTGAGATCGAAGTCGAGAACGGCACGACGCTGTTGCAGGCGTGCGAGATCGCGGGCGCCGAAGTGCCGCGCTTCTGCTATCACGAGCGCCTGTCGATCGCCGGCAATTGCCGCATGTGCCTGGTCGAGGTGAAGGGCACGCCGAAGCCGCAGGCCTCTTGCGCCATGTCGGTCAATGATTTGCGGCCCGGCCCCAATGGAGAACCGCCCGAGGTCTTCACCAGGACACCGCAGGTCAAGAAGGCGCGCGAAGGGGTGATGGAGTTCCTCCTCATCAACCATCCGCTCGATTGTCCGATCTGCGACCAGGGCGGCGAATGCGATCTCCAAGACCAGGCCATGGCCTATGGCATCGATCGCAATCGCTTCCACGAGAACAAGCGCGCGGTCGAGGACAAGTATATCGGCCCGCTCGTCAAGACCTCGATGAACCGCTGCATTCAATGCACGCGCTGCGTTCGCTTTACCACCGAAGTCGGCGGCGTCGAGGATTTGGGAGCGATCGGCCGCGGCGAGGATATGGAGATCACCACCTATCTCGAACGCGCCATGACGTCGGAACTGCAGGGCAATGTCATCGATCTTTGCCCGGTCGGTGCGCTGACCTCGAAGCCCTATGAGTTCAAGGCCAGGCCCTGGGAGTTGCGCAAGACCGAAACCATCGACGTAATGGATGCGGTCGGCTCCAACATCCGTGTCGATGCGCGCGGCCGCGAGGTGATGCGCATTTTGCCGCGCAGCAATGACGATGTGAACGAGGAGTGGATCACCGACAAGTCCCGCTTCGTCTGGGACGGCTTGAAATCGCAGCGCCTCGACCGGCCGTATATCCGCGAAATGGGTAAATTGCGTCCGGCGACATGGAACGAGGCCTTCGCCCGCATTGCCGAGCAGATCAAGGCGACCGCTCCCGACCGTATCGGCGTATTGATGGGCGACCTCAATTCGGTCGAGGAGATGTATTCGCTCAAGACGCTGGCGACGCAACTCGGCATCGGCAATGTCGACTGCCGGCAGGACGGTTCGCCGTTGGGCGAAGCAGGCGGTCGCGCCGGTTACATCTTCAATCCCGGCATTGCCGGCATCGAAAGGGCCGACGCGATCCTGCTCATCGGCACCAATCCGCGCATGGAAGCCGCGGTGCTCAATGCCCGCATCCGCAAGGCCTGGCGCAATCGTGCCGTGCCGATCGGCGTTATCGGCGAGCATGCCGATCTCACCTATCGGTACAGCTATCTGGGCGCCGGCCCCGACACGCTTGTCGAACTCGTCGAAGGCCGTGGTGACTTCATCGAGAAGCTGAAGAACGCGAAGGCGCCGTTGATAATTGTCGGCGCAGGCGCGATTTCGCGGCCGGACGGCAAGGCGGTGCTCGCAAATGCAGCGAAGCTCGCGCAAGCCTGTGGTGCCATCAAGGATGGCTGGAACGGTTTCGCTGTTCTTCACACCGCCGCGGCCCGTGTCGGCGGACTGGATATTTGCGCGCTGCCTGCCCAGGGCGGCCGCTCGACCCGCGAAATCCTTGCCGGCGCATCTTCCGGCGACATCGACTTCGTTTATCTTCTGGGTGCGGACGAGATCGACATGGCCTCGCTTGGCCGCGCCTTCGTCGTCTACCAGGGCACGCACGGCGATGCCGGCGCCCACCGTGCCGATGTCATCCTTCCCGGCGCTGCCTATACGGAGAAATCCGGAACATTCGTCAATACCGAAGGCCGCGCCCAGCTTGCCTATCGCGCCGCCTTCCCGCCGGGCGAGGCGCGGGAGGACTGGGCGATCCTTCGCGCACTCTCCGAACTGCTTGGCAAGAAGCTGCCTTGGGATTCGCTCGATCAATTGCGCGCAGAGCTTTACAAAGTTGCGCCGCACCTGGCCCGAATCAACCAGTTGGTGCCGGCGGATGCAGCCGGACTGCAGGAACTCGCCGATCGGGCTGGCGCAATGGCCTCCGATGCCTTCCACTCGCCGGTGCGCGACTTCTATCTCACCAACCCCATTACGCGGGCGTCCTTCACCATGGCCGAGTGCTCCGCCTTGCGGCATCGCACCCGTCTGCAGGCGGCGGAGTAGGCCATGACCGAGATCCTCATCGCCGTCGGACTGGTCGTGCTGCAAAGCGTGGCGTTGCTTGTCTCGCTGCTGATCGTCATTGCCTTCCTGCTGCTCGCCGACCGCAAGGTGTGGGCGGCGGTCCAGATGCGCCGCGGCCCCAATGTCGTCGGCCCTTGGGGCTTGTTTCAGTCTTTTGCCGACCTCCTCAAGTTTGTTTTCAAGGAAGTTGTGATCCCCGATGGCGCCAACAAGGGCGTCTTCATGATCGCGCCCTTGGTAACCTGCATCCTGGCATTGTCGGCCTGGGCGGTCATTCCGCTCGATGAAGGCTGGGTGATCGCCGATATCAATGTCGGCATCCTCTTCCTCTTCGCGATATCCTCGCTCGGCGTCTACGGCGTCATCATGGGCGGCTGGGCATCGAACTCGAAATACCCGTTCCTCGCAGCGCTCCGTTCCGCCGCGCAGATGGTATCCTATGAAGTCTCGATCGGCTTCGTCATCATCACCGTGCTTCTCTGTGCCGGATCGCTGAATCTGTCGGAGATCGTGCTGAGCCAGAAGTTGGGCCTCGGCACCTCGCTCGGCCTGCCCAATTCCTTCCTCGACTGGTACTGGCTCCCGCTGCTGCCGATGTTCGTGGTGTTTTTCGTTTCGGCATTGGCCGAAACGAACCGGCCGCCTTTCGATCTCGTCGAAGCCGAGTCGGAGCTCGTTGCCGGTTTCATGGTCGAATATTCATCGACGCCCTATCTGCTCTTCATGCTGGGCGAATACGTCGCCATCACCACCATGTGCGCGATGACGGCAATCCTCTTCATGGGCGGCTGGCTGCCGCCGATCGACATTCCGCCGTTCAGTTGGATTCCGGGTATCGTCTGGTTCCTGATCAAACTCTGCTTCGTCTTCTTCATGTTCGCCATGGTGAAGGCGATCGTGCCGCGCTATCGCTATGATCAACTCATGCGCCTCGGCTGGAAGGTGTTCCTGCCACTCTCCTTGCTCTGGGTTGTCGTGACTGCCGGCGCGCTTGTGGCATTCGGATGGGTGCCGAAATGACCGCTCACTTTTACGGACTGATCGGCGCGCTGTTCTTCCTGGTGGCGGGGCTGTTCGAATATGCGCTGTTCCAGTCGCTGGTCTATCCCGCGCTGCGCCGTCGCCACGAGACCGCCAAGCTAACGGCCAGCCAGGGCCCCGATCCGTCCCGCTATATCTGGCTCGTGCAGTTTCAGAGCCTGGTAATCCTGCCGATCATCGGCTTCATGCTCGGCGACCGCATCAAAACGCTTCTCGGGTGAGACAGTCATGAACCTCGCACCAGCAGCCCGCTCGCTCTTCCTCAAGGAATTCCTGTCGGCGCTCGTTCTCGCCATGCGCTATTTCTTCGCGCCGAAGGCCACGATCAACTACCCGTTTGAGAAAGGCCCCCTGTCGCCGCGCTTCCGCGGCGAACATGCTTTGCGCCGTTATCCCAATGGCGAGGAACGCTGCATCGCCTGCAAGCTCTGCGAGGCGATCTGCCCGGCCCAGGCCATTACCATCGAAGCGGGGCCGCGCCGCAATGACGGGACACGCCGCACCACCCGCTACGACATAGACATGGTGAAATGCATCTATTGCGGCTTCTGCCAGGAGGCCTGTCCGGTCGATGCCATCGTCGAGGGGCCGAATTTCGAGTTTGCAACGGAAACGCGCGAGGAACTTCTCTTCAACAAGGAGAAGCTGCTCGCCAATGGCGATCGCTGGGAGCGTGAGATTGCGCAGAATATCGCGCTCGACGCGCGGTACCGGTAAGGACAGGATGGAATGACGCTCGCGACGCTCTTCTTCTATCTGTTCTCCGCGGTCATGCTGGCCTCGGCCGTGATGGTCATTTCATCGCGCAATCCGGTTCATTCCGTGCTCTTTCTGATCCTTGCATTCTTCAACGCGGCGGGGCTGTTCATCCTCCTGGGCGCCGAGTTCCTGGCGATGATCCTTGTCGTGGTCTATGTCGGCGCTGTCGCGGTGCTCTTCCTCTTCGTTGTCATGATGCTCGACATCGATTTTGCTGAACTGCGGCAGGGCATGCTCAACTATCTCCCGGTCGGCGCAACGATCGGCCTGATCCTGATGGTCGAACTGGTCCTGGTGGTGGCGGGCTGGTCGATTTCGCCGGACCTTCTGAAGACGGTGACCTCGCCTGCACCCTCGGTCACCGACATGACCAACACCGAAGCCCTGGGCCGCATCCTCTACACGAAATATATCTACTACTTCCAGGCGGCCGGTCTCATTCTGCTCGTATCGATGATTGGCGCGATCGTTCTGACGCTTCGCCACAAACCGAATGTAAAGCGCCAGAATGTTTCAGATCAGGTGGCGCGCGGGCCGGCGACGGCGATCGAAATCCGTGACGTCAAGCCGGGGCAGGGGATCTGACATGGCGATCGGGCTCGCGCATTATCTGACCGTTGCCGCCGTTCTTTTCACGATCGGCATTTTCGGGATTTTCCTGAACCGCAAGAACGTCATCGTCATCTTGATGTCGATTGAGCTCATGCTGCTCGCCGTCAACATCAACTTCGTGGCGTTCTCGGTTCAGCTGGCCGACCTTGTCGGGCAGGTCTTCGCATTGCTTGTCCTGACGGTCGCGGCGGGGGAAGCCGCGATCGGGCTTGCCATCCTTGTCGTCTATTTCCGCAACCGCGGTTCCATCGCGGTTGAAGACATCAATCTCATGAAGGGCTGAGCGGCGCTCATGTACCAGGCGATCGTATTCCTGCCGCTGATCGGCGCGCTCATCGCGGGTCTGGCCGGCACCAGCCTCTTCAGGATGATGGGGCGCGAGGCGGAAGCCTTCGGCCATGACACCGGGCATGACCACGGCCACGGCGAGCACGGCGACGCGCACGAGCACCATCATCAGCCGCCCTGGCCGATGTATCTGACCAGCGCTCTGCTGATCGTCACGGCGGTGCTCTCCTGGGTTGCCTTTATCGGTTATCTTCACGACGGCGGCGTCCAGAAATTCGAAATTCTGCGTTGGGTCGGATCGGGCGCGCTGAGCGCCAACTGGGTTTTGCGGATTGATACGCTGACCGCGGTCATGCTCGTCGTGGTGACGACCGTGTCCGCGCTGGTTCATGTCTATTCGATCGGCTATATGGGTCACGATCCGCATCAGGCGCGCTTCTTCAGCTACCTGTCGCTCTTTACTTTCGCGATGCTGATGCTGGTGACGTCCGACAATCTGCTCCAGCTCTTCTTCGGCTGGGAAGGCGTCGGTCTCGCCTCCTATCTGCTGATCGGCTTCTGGTACAAGCGGCCATCTGCAAACGCGGCTGCGATCAAGGCCTTCGTCGTCAATCGCGTCGGCGACTTCGGCTTTGCGTTAGGCATATTCGCCACTTTCCTGATCTTCGGCACGATCGACTTCGACCCGATCTTCGCCGGCGCCGCGGGCCAGGTCGGAAAGACGATGGACTTCCTCGGCTACAACGTCGATGTGATGACCACGATCTGCCTCTTGCTCTTCATGGGCGCGATGGGCAAGTCGGCGCAATTTCTGCTTCACACCTGGTTGCCGGATGCCATGGAGGGCCCGACTCCGGTTTCGGCCCTGATCCATGCCGCGACCATGGTGACGGCCGGTGTGTTTCTCGTGGCGCGCATGTCGCCGCTCTTCGAGACGGCGCCCTATGCCAGCGACTTCGTGATCATCATCGGCGCGATCACCGCATTTTTCGCGGCGACAGTCGGTTTGGTCCAGAACGACATCAAGCGCGTCATTGCCTATTCGACCTGTTCGCAGCTCGGCTACATGTTCGTGGCACTGGGCGTCGGCGCCTATGGCGTCGGTATTTTCCATCTCTTCACCCACGCCTTCTTCAAGGCATTGCTGTTCTTAGGCTCGGGCTCGGTCATTCACGCCATGTCCGACGAACAGGACATGCGCAAGATGGGCGGTCTCGCCCCGCATATCCGCATCACCTGGGTGATGATGCTCATTGGTACCCTGGCTCTGACCGGCTTTCCCTTCACCGCCGGTTATTTCTCGAAGGATGCGATCATCGAAAGCTCCTTTGCCTCTCGTGCGGGGCCGGGCGCCTTCGCCTTTTGGCTTCTCGTGATCGCGGCCGCATTCACCGCCTTCTATTCCTGGCGCCTGATGTTAATGACCTTCCACGGCAGGCCGCGCGCTTCCGCCGCGACCATGGAGCACGTCCATGAATCGCCGCAGGTCATGCTCATCCCGCTCTATTTCCTTGCGGCCGGCGCGCTCGCCGCCGGCTTCGTTTTCAAGGACTATTTCATCGGCCACGATTACGATGCCTTCTGGCGCGGCTCGGTGGTGTCGACCGAGATCATCGAGGAGATGCACCACATCCCGGCCTGGGTCATCTGGTCGCCGACGGTTGCCATGGTGTTGGGCTTCCTCGTCGCCTGGCTGTTCTATATCCGCCGCCCGGATCTTCCGGCCACGCTCGCCGCGCAGAACGAGCCGCTCTACAGGTTCCTCCTCAACAAGTGGTATTTCGACGAACTCTACGACTTCATTTTCGTGCGCCCGGCCTTCTGGCTTGGCCGCCTGTTCTGGAAGCGCGGCGATGGCTGGGCGATTGACGGTTTCGGGCCGGACGGTGTTTCGGCCTGGGTCGTCGACATCACCAATCGTGTGGTCAGACTGCAGACCGGCTATGTCTATCACTATGCCTTCGCCATGCTGATCGGCGTTGCCGCCCTCGTAACCTGGTTCATGTTCGGGGGCGCGCACTGATGTCGGGCTGGCCGATCCTTTCCGTCGTTACGTTCCTGCCCTTGGTTGGGGCCGCGCTGATCCTCTCGATCCGCGGCGACGACGAAACCGCGCTCCGCAGTATCCGCTGGGCGGCTTTGTGGACGACGATCGTCACCTTCGTCTTGTCGCTGCTCATCTGGCTCAATTTCGACCAGGCGAGCCCCGACATGCAGTTCGTCGAGCGCCATGAGTGGCTCTCGGGCGTTGCGTCCTATCATCTGGGCGTCGACGGCATCTCGATGCTGTTCGTCATCCTGACCACCTTCCTGATGCCGATCTGCATTCTGGCAAGCTGGCATGTCTCCACGCGCCTGCGCGAATACATGCTTGCC
>JAEUMG010000316.1 GCA_016793355.1 Hyphomicrobiales bacterium | reverse complement strand
TGCGCTATCACAAGATCATCATCATGACCGACGCCGATGTCGACGGCGCCCATATCCGCACGCTTCTCCTGACCTTCTTCTATCGCCAGATGTTCGAACTGATCGAGCGCGGTCATCTCTATATCGCGCAGCCGCCGCTCTACAAGGTCAAGCGCGGCTCCTCCGAGCAGTATCTGAAGGACTCGAAGGCGCTTGAAAATTACCTGATCGAGACCGGCCTCGAAGGCGCGACCCTGGTGCTCGCCAATGGCGAGGAACGCGCCGGCGCCGATCTGCGCGAAATCGTCGAGGAAGCGCTGCAGGTGCGCGCCGCGCTCGATGCCATCCACTCGCGCTATTCGCGCACCGTCGTCGAACAGGCGGCGATCGCCGGCGCGCTCAATCCCGAAGTCCTGTCGAACGCGGACAATGCGCGCCAGGCCGCGGGCTATATCGCACGCCGTCTCGATTCGATCTCGGAAGAGACCGAGCGCGGCTGGACCGGCGAGCCGACGGCCGACGGCGGCCTGGCCTTCGGCCGCGAGGTGCGCGGTGTAAAGGAATATTGGGTCATCGATGGCAGGTTGATCGGCTCTTCTGATGCGCTGCGCCTCGACAGGCGTGCCGCGCATCTGCAGGAAATCTATGCCAAGCCCGCGCGCCTGCGCCGCAAGGAGTCCGACACGCTCATCCATGGGCCGCTCGAACTTCTCGAAGCGGTCTTCGCCTCGGGCCGCAAGGGCATTTCGCTCCAGCGCTACAAGGGTTTGGGCGAAATGAACCCCGAGCAATTGTGGGAGACGACGCTCGACGTCAATGCCCGCTCGCTCCTGCGCGTCAAGGTGAGCGAACTGGATGAGGCCGACGATCTCTTCACCAAGCTGATGGGCGATGTCGTCGAGCCGCGCCGCGACTTCATCCGCGAGAACGCGCTCTCCGTCGCCAATCTCGACGTCTGACGTCAGACTTTGCTCTCAAAATCACGCAGCCGCTTCTTCAATTCGTCGTTCTCGATCGCAACATAGGCTTCGGCGGCGGCATCGCCCAGCCGCTCGAGCAGGGCGCGTTCGTTCGAATCGAGATCGGCGCCGGAACGATGCGGCCCGTATAATGCGACGGCGAGCACCCGGCCGCGGATCGTCGCCGGCACGCCGACGATCGGCCGCTTTGCGCCGTCCGGCAGATTGAGGTCGCGCTCGCCGGTGCTGCCGAGATCGGCGAGACGCTGCCGCCCGACCACCGGCGACAGCAGGGGTGCCGAAGCGTCGAGCCGGCGCTCGCATCCTTCTTCCCAGCCGTCGCCTTCGGTGTGACGCGCAAAGCCGTCGCCATCGCGGCGGAAGGTCGCGGCCGATGTCAGATGCAGATGCTGCAATGGGCCATGAGTCAGATGTGTCTCCACTTCGCCGATCGTGCGCGCCGACGCGATCAGCCGGGCGAGCTCTTCGCCGATGCGGTCGAGATGCCGGTTGAAGAAGCGCTCGGCCGCCTCGACCGAGAATTCGTGAATGCGCGAAATCGCATAGGCAATCAACGCGCCGACACAGAGCCACGCCCAGCCGGGCAGCCCGAGATCGTCCTGGAGTTCGCGCGCGGCTTCATGCAGCAGGAGCGCCGGGATGCTGAGGCTCAACCCGAGGATCGTCACGCGTCTGAGCGGGATCGTGACATTGACCACCCGTTGCCGGCGCACCGCTTCGAATACGAAGAGGCAGAAGACGCCATTGGCGAGATAGAGGAGCGCGATCAGGACATCATTGGGCGTGACGTCGCCCCAGCGCGTCTCGAGCAGCGTCGTCTCCTGCGCGATCTCGGCGAAGATGAAGGCGGGCAGGCCGATGAGGCAGCCCCACAAGACCCAGCGCAGCCGCTGATTGTCTTCCGGCGCAAGGCTGCGGCGCCGCGAAAGCAGGATTCCGATCGCCGCGAAATCCACCGCAAAGCCCGTCAGAATGCCGGTCCGCGTGAGTATTTCGGTCGGATGGCCGAAGGCGTTGAGATAGGAGAGCGCGATCAGGATGCCGATCGCCAGGCCGATCGAGGGGATGGCGCGCTCGAGCCACCGCCACTGGGGATCGACCCGGTCGTTCGGAGCGCGAATGGTGAAGAGCAGCAATCCCGCCAATGCCGCGCCCTGGAGGAACGATCCGAATATGTCCTGCGCCAGGAGCAGCGGCGGCCATTGCTGGATGAAGGCGTAGAAGACGAAGCCCTGGCTCGGATTGTACCAGCTCACGAAGAGAAAGAAGCCCCAACTCATGGGTCCGGGCCTGATCCACACCAGCCACGCCGCGGCGAGGACGACGGCAATGCCCGCCATCGCATTGAGCAGCATGATTGCCCGGAAGACGATGCTGGTCTTGAGTGGCTCGGCGGTGAGCGTCGTGCTTTCGAGGCCGGAGGGCGAACCGGGGCTGAGCTTCACCGAAATCTGGGCACCGGGCAGGAGATATTCGAAGCCGCCAAGCACGGCCAGCACGGAGCCGCATTGCTGCCAGGTCTGAGCCTGGCAGCGCATCGCCTCGAGATCGATTCTGTCGCCGTCCCTGATACCGGCACGCCACGACGGCGATTGCTCATTGCGCGCGAATGGACCGGTCTCGTCATAGACCAGTCCGTCGCCATTGGCATAGAAGCCGACGGAGGCGAGCGGATCCCAGACCCGCCGGAGGTCCGGCACGATCATTGCCAGCGCCCAGGCAAGCAGGAGTGCCAGCGCAATCCTGCCGACGGGGCCGAGCGTCTTGCCGTCATGCCGACTCATGGCCGGGCATAATGCCGTGCGCCGCCTCGACGGCAAGCCGCTTTTGAGGCGTGGCGTCCGGCAATGCGCCCTTTGCATCCGGGGCCGGTCGCCGCTAAAAGGCAGACCTCCAGCAGGCGTTCGAAGGGCATTGAAGGTGGCTCGCACGGCTTCGGAAACTCTCATCACCATCATCGGCGGCTCGGGCTTTGTCGGGCGCCACCTGGTCCAGGCGCTTGCCAGGCGCGGCTATCGCATGCGCGTTGCGGTCAGGCGTCCCGATCTGGCGGGCTATGTCCAGCCCTTAGGCACGCCCGGCCAGATCATGCCGGTGCAGGCCAATGTCCGTTACCCGGATTCGCTTGCCGCGGTCTGCGATGGCGCTTCCGTTGTCATCAACCTGACGGGCGTCCTCTATTCGGCCGGGGCGCAGAGTTTCGACGGCATTCACGTCTTCGGCGCTGAAGCGTCCGCCAAGGCGGCCCGGGCCGCCGGCGCCAGGCAGTTTTTCCAGATGTCGGCGCTCGGCGCCGATCCCGGCAGCGCCAGCGAATACGCAAGAAGCAAGGCCGAAGGCGAAGCCCGCGCGCGGGCCAATTTTCCCGGCGCCATCATCATCAGGCCGTCAATCGTCTTCGGGCCGGAGGATGATTTCTTCAACCGCTTCGCGGCGATGGCGCGCTTCTCGCCGGCCTTGCCGTTGATCGGCGGCGGCATGACGAAATTTCAGCCGGTCTATTGCGGCGATGTCGCGGAAGGCTTTGCGCGCCTCGTCGATGCGGGCGTCGCTTCCGGCACGACCTTCGAATTCGGCGGCCCGGAGATCCTCACCTTCAAGGAGGTGCTCGAATTCATCCTGGCGACGGTCGAACGCAAGCGGCTGTTGATTCCGATGCCATGGCCGATCGCCAAGATGAAAGCTTCCGTATTGGGGCTTCTCCCCAAGCCCCTGCTCACCATGGACCAGGTCGAACTCCTCAAGAACGACAATGTTGTAAGCGACGAAGCCAGGCGCGAAGGCCGCACGCTGGAGGGCCTCGGCATCGTGCCCCGGACGATCGAAAGCGTCGTGCCGAGCTATCTCTACCGCTATCGCAGGGCCGGCCAGTTTACAGCACCCGGCAAACTCGCCTAGCGCAACCCGCATGGTGAGGAGCTTCGCCGCAGGCGAAGCCTCGAACCATGAGTGGCAACGGCGCCGCTTGAGCATCCTGCGACGCCGGCCGGACGGCGGGCACCTCAGGACGAGGTCAATATCGCCGCTTCACCCTGCCACCGCCAGCGGAACGCCGGAATAGATCAGCGCAAGCAGGATGATGCCGAGCACCCAGCGATAGATGACGAAGGGCAACAGGCTGTAATGCCTGACCATCTTCATCAGGAACGCGATTGCCGCAAGCGCCACGAGGAAAGTGAGGGCGGCGGTCCACAACGAGTCGGACGAAATCGCCTGGCCCTCGACCATGGCGCCGCCGAGTTTCTGAACGCCGGCGCCGGCGATCGCGGGAATGCCGAGCAGAAACGAAAAGCGCGCCGCTTCCGGCCGCTCGTAGCCCAGCGCACGAGCCGCCGTCATGGTGATACCTGACCGGCTGGTGCCGGGAATGATGGCGATCGCCTGCGCGACGCCGATGATCATCGCCGGCAGAAAGGTCATCTGTTCCATGCGCCGCACCGACAATCCGTAGCGATCGCACAGATACATCAGCGTGCCGAAGATGATCGCGTTCCAGGCGATGACTTGCGGCATGTCGCGCACCGCGTCCATGAAGCCGAAATGATCGAGGGCGAGGCCGAAGAGGACCGCCGGAATGGTAGCCGCGATGATCAGCAAGCCAAGTCTGGCCCATTGCGTCATGCGACCGCGGACGAGATCGAAAACCCCGCCGATGAGCATGAGGATGTCGCGCCAGAAATAAACGACAACCGCAAGGAAGGATCCCATATGGACCATGACGTCCGTCATGAGTCCCTGGTCCCGCCAGCCGGTCACCAGCGGCACCAGGATGAGGTGGCCGGATGAGGATATGGGCAGGAATTCGGTGATGCCCTGGATCAGGGCGAGAACGATGATCTGTTCAATCGGCATTGACTGCTCTGCTTCAAGGCGGGTGGACCCCCGCGAATCGCCTGTTGCCCCGCGCCCAAGGCTTCTATATGCAGCGAAAAGGCGCCGCAATGCGGCGTCTTTGGACAATGCCTAGGATTATGTTGTCATCGCCCTGAATGACGAAGCTTTATCATTTTTCCCTCGATCCGATGAGCCGCCGACTGCGGCTCGCCCTTGCCGAATATGGATTGGGATTTGAGCTCATCGAACAGAAACCATGGGAGCCCGACCCGGCGCTGTACGGACTGAATGCCGCCGGTGCCGTGCCGGTCCTGGTGACCGACGCGGGAGAACCCCTGAGCGGTATCGAAGCGGTGAGCGAATATCTCGAGGAGACCCGCGAGGACAGGCCTTCGCTCATTCCCGGCACCCCCCTGCAGCGCGCCGAGATCCGCCGCCTTACCGGCTGGTTCGATACCAAATTCTACGCCGAGGTCTCCGAGCCCGTGCTGACGGAAAAGGCGATCCGCCGCTTCCTGCCGCGCGAGGCGGGCGGCGGTTCGCCCGACATGAACCGGGTACGCTCGGGGCTGAGCCGGCTGCGTGCCCATCTGCAATATGTGGAGGCGCTGATCGACCGGCGCCGCTGGCTTGCGGGCGATGAGCTTTCCACCGCCGATCTTGCTGCCGCGGCGCACCTCTCCTGCCTCGACTATCTGGGCGATGTGCCCTGGGTCGAGTTCGCGCCGGTCAAGGGCTGGTATCAGCGGCTCAAATCCAGGCCGTCCTTCCGGCCCCTGCTTGCCGATGCCATACGCGGCATCCCGGCGCCGGCCTCCTATGCGGACCTCGATTTCTGAAATCTGCTAGAGCTGGGGCGATGACCTCGCTCGAAAACGCCATTGCCAATGAGGCGAACAGGCTCGGCTTCGCCGCATGCCGCATTGCCAGCCTCGACGGCGACTGGCCGGCTGGCGATCATTTGCGCGCGTTTGTCGCCGAAGGCCGCCAGGGCGACATGGACTGGCTTGCAACGACCCTGGAGCGCCGCGCCGATCCGAGGGCGTTGTGGCCGAAAGCGCGCAGCGCCATCATGCTTGCGGTGAATTACGGACAGGATCTCGATCCCCTGGCGCGCCTCGATTGCAGGGATACCGGCGTGATCTCGCTCTATGCCCTCGGCCGCGACTATCACGATGTGGTCAAGGGAAAGCTGAAGCTGCTGGCGGCCTGGTTTGCACGGCGCAGCGGCGCCGACGTGAAGGTCTTCGTCGATACCGCACCGCTCATGGAAAAGCCGCTCGCCGCAAAGGCCGGCCTCGGCTGGCAAGGCAAGCATACCAACCTCCTGTCGCGCGATCTGGGCTCATGGTTCTTTATCGGCGCCATACTGACAACGGCCGAACTTGTCGCCGATGCGCCGGAAGCCGACCATTGCGGGTCCTGTCGCGCCTGCCTCGACATCTGTCCGACAAGGGCCTTTCCGGTGCCCTATCAGCTCGACGCGCGCCGCTGCATTTCCTATCTCACCATCGAGCATAAGGGCCATATCGCCCGGGAGTTTCGCGAGGCCATGGGCAACCGCATCTATGGCTGCGATGATTGTCTCGCGGTCTGTCCCTGGAACAAATTTGCCAAACTCGGTCGCGAGGCGCGGCTCGCGGCACGCCAAGAACTCGTTGCGCCGAAGCTCGCCAGTCTGGTGCGCCTTGACGATCAAGGCTTTCGCAGGCTTTTTTCGGGCTCACCGGTCAAGCGCACCGGGCGCGATCGCTTCATCCGCAACGTTCTGATCGCCATCGGCAATTCCGGCGATACGGATTTGAAGTCTGAAGCCGGGCGCCTGCTCGCCGACGCATCGGTTTTGGTTCGCGCCATGGCGGTGTGGGCTTTGGGGCGGCTCGCGACGCAAGCCGACTTCGCGAGATTGCGATCGCAATATTTGCCCCGCGAAACCGACCCCGTCGTGCGCGCCGAGTGGCAGGGAAACTGATATGCCGCATCTCTTTTGCTTCGGTCTCGGATTTTCCGCCCAAGCCCTGATCCGTCGCCTGCGGCCCGCCGGCTGGAAGATCAGCGGCACCAATCGCGATGGCACAGAGCTTGAAGGCGTGACCGTCTGGCGCTTCGACGGCGGCACGCCCGTTCGCGCATTCGCCTTCGAGGGCGTGACGCATCTCCTGCTCTCGGTCCCGCCCGGTGCCGATGGCGATCCGGTGTGGAAGCACCATCACGCCATGCTGGCACAGCGCAAGTTCGACTGGGTCGGCTATCTTTCGACGACCGGCGTCTATGGCGATCGCGGCGGCGACTGGGTCGATGAGGAGTCGCCGCTCGCGCCATCGACCGAACGCGGCCGCCGGCGCCTGGAGGCCGAACGGGCCTGGCTCGATCTCCTCGACGCGCAGCTGTTCAGGCTTGCGGGCATCTACGGGCCCGGCCGCAATCAGCTTGTTTCGATGCTGGATGGAACCGCCAGGCGCATCGTCAAGCCGGGCCAGGTCTTCAGCCGCATCCATGTCGATGACATTGCCGGCGTGCTGGCGGCATCGATCGCCGCGCCCAACCCAGGCCGCGCCTACAATGTCTGCGATGACGAGCCGGCGCCGCCGCAGGACGTCGTCGCCTTTGCCGCCGCGTTGCTCGGCATGGAGCCCCCGCCGGAGATTGCCTTTGCGGATGCCGACCTTTCGCCGATGGCGCGCAGCTTCTATGCCGAATCGAAACGGGTTTCGAATAGGCGCATCAAGCGGGAGCTCGGCTATCGATGGCTCTATCCAACCTATCGCGAAGGCTTGCGGGCTTTGATCCCGACTTTGCCCCCTCACTTGCGGGAAGCCCGCGCCACCGCCACGCGATAGGGGAAGAGTTCCGCCTTCATCAGGCCCTCGGCGACGGCGGGATCGGCCTTCATGATCGCGCTTGCTTCTCCTTCGTTCGCCGCTTCGAAGATGGCGATGCCGAAGGTTTCGGGCCCGGTCGTGAGCGTTCGCCCGGCAAGGATGAGCGAGCCACGCGCCTTCAACCCCTCAAGATAGGCGAGATGGCGTCCGAGCGTTGCCTGCTCGGGTTCACTGGGACCTTCGATGAGAAGAGCCGGGCGGGTGAGCTGCAGGCGATAGAGGAGCTGTTGCATCCTCAAGTCTCGCGTGCGCGATCGCTGTCTTCGGCAAGCTCGATGGCAATGTCCTGCAGGAGAAACAGATCGCGCTCGCTCGACAGGCGGTGATCGCCGCCCTTGATCAGGATGAAGCGCACATCCTCGCCGTCAATCGTGTCGAAGAGCCGCTTGCCATGAATCCACGGCACATCCTTGTCGCGGTCGCCATGCAGAATGCGCAACGGGCAGGCGATACGCTGGCGCTGATGCAAAATCAGATGCTGGCGCCCGTCCTCGATCAGTTTCATGGTGATCGGATAGGGCTCGCCATAGCTGCTGGGCCGATGCCACACCCCGTCGCGCTCGATCGTCGCGCGCGCCTCGGCCGTAAACGCATCCCACATCAGGGCGCGCGTCATGTCGGCCGCCGGCGCGATGAGGATGATGCCGTGAATGCGCGCGGCATCTTCGCCGAGTGCGCGCAACAGCAACATGGCGAGCCAGCCGCCCATGCTCGAGCCGATGACGATGCGCGGTCCGCTCGTCAGGCTGCGGAACATGTGAACCGCTTCGGCAAGCCAGTCCGAGATCGTGCATTCGGTAAAGATGCCTTCCGATCGGCCATGGCCCGAATAGTCGAAGCGCAAAGACGGCCGCTCCATCTCCACGGCGGCTATGGCCAAAGCTTCCGCCTTGCTGCCGGTCATGTCGGACATGAAGCCGCCGAGCCAGAAGAAGCCGCAGCGCCTGCCACCATCGGCGGGGCCGTCCTCGAGATAGGCAAGCGACAGACCGGCCGGCGAGGTGGTGAAGAGCGGCTCGCGCATCTAGGCCCCGATCACCACGCGATCGCGGCGGAACTGGCGATCCGCTTCGTCGGCGCCGAGCAGGCGTCCGGCTTCGTGCCCGGCATAGACCGCTTGCGCGATAATGCCCGGCGCCCGGCAATCGCCGATCGCGGTGACGCTAGCGAAGGTCGAGTCGTCCTTGAGTGCCTGGTATAGCTGGTCATTGGGCTCGCGCGAGGTGACGAGCACGAGGCCATCGCAGTCGATATGCGCGCGCTCATCCGTATAGACGCAGGCCGTTTCGACGCCATTGGCATCAAGGCCGGTCACGGCGCGGTTGACGATGATGGTGACGCCGAGTTCGGCAAGACGGTTGTGTGTGCGAGATTGCTCGGCGGTATTGACCGACCATGACGAGACGATGCCTTCGGTCGTCACATAGGTGACGGATCGGCCTTCGCGGGCGAGGAGTTCCGCAATGACGCTCGCCATGTAGTAGTGGTCATTGTCGAAGACCACGACCGGTCCTTCGGGGCGCCGTCCGGCCATGATGTCGTCGGGCGAGAATGCGCGTGGATCGGCGAAACTTGCGATCGCAGTAACCTGGTTGCGCCCGCGCCCGTCCTTGCGCCAGTTGCTGCCGGTGGCGATCAGGACATGAGCCGCGCCGAAGCCGCGAATGTCATCGGCACTCATCGCGCTGCCGCGATAGATCTCGGCATTGGTCAGCTTGCTAAGCTGATGCACGCGCCAGTCGCGCACCCGGCCCCATTCGGAAAGGCCTGGCAGCCGGCATTCGCGCGATACGCGGCCGCCGAGTTCGCCGGACGCCTCGGCAAGCGTCACCTTGAAGCCGCGCCGCGCGAGCGTCAGAGCCGCTTCGAGGCCGGCCGGGCCGGCGCCGACCACCAATGCATTCTCGGGTGTTGCGGCCGGCTTGATTTTCTCAGGATGCCAGCCGCGCCGCCATTCCTCGCCCATGGTCGGATTCTGCGTGCAGCGGATCGCCACGCCGCGCGCATCGCCCGAGTAACAAATGTTGCAGCCGATGCATTCGCGAATGTCGTCGCTGCGGCCCTCGCGAATCTTGCGCGGCAGGAAGGGATCGGCGATCGAGGGCCGCGCCGCGCCAATGAGATCGACGATGCCGTGCCTGATCTGCGTGACCATGGTATCGGGACTGGTGAAGCGGCCGACGCTCACCACCGGTTTCCGCACGATCGCGCGCACATGCCTGATGTGATCGGCGAGCGAGCCTTCCCTGATGAAGCGCGAGACGCCCATTTCCTGGCTGTAGTCGCAGATCGTCACGTCAAAGAGATCGGCCTCGTCCTTCAGCATGTCGAAGAGTTCGAGGCGATCATCCGAAGGACCGTCCTCGTTATCGACCTCGATGCGAATGGCGATTGCACACTTGTCACCGATCGCATCGCGCATGTCGGACAGAACTTCACGAACCAGGCGCGCGCGGTTTACGATCGAACCGCCATAATCGTCGCTGCGCTGATTGAGTCTGGGATCGAGGAACTGCGCGAGCAGATAGCTATGGGCGGCATAGACATAGACGATGTCGAAACCGGCCGAACGCGCCCGCAGGGCGGCGGCGCGGTGCTGCGCGCGATAATCGCGGATGTCGCCATGGTCCATGGCCTTGGTCTGCCAGGGGTCATTTTGCACCGGCAGGCTGACCGGCGCCACGCCGGGGCGGCGTGACAGGCCGTTGGCCGGCCGCAACCCGCCATGCCAGAGTTCGACACCGGCCAGCGCGCCATGCCGATGGATGCCCTCGGTGAGGACGGCCATGTTTCTGACATCGCCTTCATCCCACAGCGTCGCATGCGGATAGGGCGTGTCGTCGGAGCTTGGATCGATGGAACAATACTCGGTATTGACCACCCCCCAGCCGCCCTCGGCCTTCACCTCGCGCATGGCTGCGAGGGTATTGGGCAGGAGATAGCCCATGCCGGTGCAATGCGGCACCTGATAGAATCGATTCGGCGCCGTAACCGGTCCGATCCGCACCGGCTGGAACAGGATATCGTGGCGAGGATCGCGCAAAGCCTTGGGGCTCCTTGACTTCGGCCCCATCTTCACGGTCTATAAGGCGCTTTGCAACCCGACCCGATGCGCGGCGACCGGTGGACCGGTCCGGCCGGCACGAGCCATGAAGGAGAGACACCACTCTTGAGCATACCCCCGAGGCGGCCCGTAAACCGCAGTGCGCAGCCCACGCCGAAAGAGGACGACCACAGGATCAACAACAGGATCGACGCACGCGAGGTGCGTTTGATCGATCAGGACGGCGAAAACCGGGGCGTAATGCCGACCCGCCAGGCGCTCTACATGGCCGAGGAAGCCGGCCTCGATCTGGTCGAGATTTCGCCCGATGCCAAGCCGCCGGTCGCCAAGATCCTCGATTACGGGAAATTCAAGTTCCAGGAGCAGAAGAAGGCCGCCGAGGCGCGCAAGAAGCAGAAGGTCATCGAGATCAAGGAGATCAAGATGCGCCCGATGATCGACGACCACGATTACGACGTGAAATTGCGCGCGGTCAGGCGGTTCTTCGAGGAAGGCGACAAGGTGAAGATCACGCTGCGCTTCCGCGGCCGCGAAATGGCGCATCAGGAACTCGGGCACAAATTGCTGAACCGGGTGAAGAGCGACACGGTCGAGATCGCCAAGGTCGAATCCGAGCCCCGTTTCGAGGGCCGGCAGATCGTCATGGTCCTGTCGCCCAAATAGTCGCAGTTTTGCGGAATCGTTTGCACACGGAGGAATTTTCCGGGCGCCGGTTTTGCGTCCGAAATAATCCCGCCCGGTCAAGGAGATAAGAAAAAAGAGCCGAATCGGCGAAAAAGTCCTTGACTGACTGCGCAGCTATTAGTACGAATCTGGTCATGCTTCGCGAGGTGGGTTCAAAAACGCCCACCGCTTGCATCTCCACCCGGTTTCAGCCATAAACCCGCCCGTTCAAACCGCCTGGCTCGCAAATGGGCATGCCAGGGCGGTTTTCTATTGCATCGAAAGGATAGCGAAATGCCCAAGGTGAAAACGAAATCCTCTTGCAAGAAGCGGTTCAAGGTGACCGCCTCGGGCAAGATCCGCGCCGGCCAGGCGGGCAAGCGCCATGGCATGATCAAGCGCACCAACAAGCAGATCCGCAACCAGCGGGGCACCACGATTCTGGCGCCGGGCGATGAACGCCTGGTCAAGATTCATATGCCCTATGCGCGCTGAGGAGGCTTGAGACATGGCACGAGTCAAGCGTGGCGTGACGGCGCGCGCCGCACACAAGAAGATCCTGAAGCAGGCCAAGGGCTATTTCGGCCGCCGCAAGAATACCTTCCGCTCCGCCGTCCAGGCGGTCGAGAAGGCCGGCCAGTATGCCTATCGCGACCGGCGCACCAAGAAGCGCAATTTCCGCGCCTTGTGGATCCAGCGCATCAATGCCGCGACCCGCGAATTGGGCCTCACCTATGGCCGATTTATCTTCGGGCTCGGCAAGGCCGGAATCGAAGTCGACCGCAAGGTCCTCGCCGATCTCGCCGTGCACGACCCGCAAGGCTTCGCAGCTCTGGTTGACAAGGCGAAAGCGGCGCAGTAGCGCCACGGTTCGAAGCACGACTTTTCCGGAAACCCCGGCCGGGCCTTTCACTGGTGCGCACTGCCGCGCCATGAGGTCCGGCCTTTTCATTCCTGCACGGGCCTCATGCTGGGGAGCGGGCGAAGCGAGCCTCGAAGCATGAGTTTAGGAACTAGCCCCTTCGAGGCACCGTCTTCGGCGGTGCGCCTCAGGGTGAGGAGAACTGAGATGAGTCTCGAAACGCTCGAACGCGATATTCTGAAAGAGGTCGCCGCGGCCCATGACGAAGCCGCGCTCGAAGCCTTGCGCGTCTCGGCCCTCGGCAAGAAGGGGTCGATCTCGGAGCGCATGAAGAGCTTGGGGTCGATGGCACCGGATGAGCGCAAGCAGGCGGGTGCGGCGCTCAATCTTCTCAAGGACAAGGTTGCCGGGGCGATCGCGGAGCGCAAATCAGCGCTGCAGGAGGCAGCGCTCGAGCAGCGCCTTGCCTCCGAGAAGGTCGACGTCACCCTGCCGGTGCGGAGCCAGCCGCAGGGCACGATCCATCCGGTGAGCCAGGTCTGGGAGGAGATCGTGCAGATCTGGGGCGATCTCGGTTTCTCGGTCGCCGAAGGCCCGCATATCGAGGACGATTTCCATAACTTCACCGCCCTCAACATGCCGCCCGAACACCCGGCACGCCAGGAGCATGACACGTTCTACTTCAACGAGAAGCCGGACGGATCGCGCATGGTGCTGCGCACCCATACGAGCCCGGTGCAGATCCGCACCATGCTTTCGGAGAAGCCGCCGATCCGCATCATCGTGCCGGGTCGCACCTTCCGCTGCGATTCGGATCAGACGCACACGCCGATGTTCCACCAGATTGAAGGCCTGGTGATCGACGAAAACACCCACCTTGGACATTTGAAATGGGCGCTCACCGAATTCTGCAAGGCTTTCTTCGAGGTCGACGAGCCGAAGATGCGGTTCCGCGCCTCGCATTTCCCCTTCACCGAGCCCTCGATGGAAGTCGACATCAACTGCTCCTGGGAAGGCGGACAGGTGAAGATCGGCACCGGCGATTCCTGGCTCGAGATTCTGGGCTCAGGCATGGTGCATCCCAATGTCATCCGCCATGGCGGCCTCGATCCCGAGAAGTATCAGGGCTGGGCTTTCGGCATGGGCCTCGATCGCATCGCCATGCTCAAATACGGCATTCCGGACTTGCGCGCCTTCTTCGAGGCCGATCTGCGCTGGCTGAAACATTACGGTTTCCGCGCCCTGCAGGTGCCGACGCTCGCAGGGGGATTGTCTTGAACGGGGTCGCTGAACTCTTCCCCTCTCCCCTTGCGGGAGAGGGCGATCGCACGTCAGTGCGATCGGGTGAGGGGTGTCTTGCGGCTGGCATACCCCTCACCCGTCTCGGGCCTTCGGCCCTCGCCGCCCTCTCCCACAAGGGGAGATGGGAAAAAGGAGCCTGCTCATGAAATTCACGCTCTCCTGGCTCAAGGATTATCTCGAGACCGAGGCAACGCTCGATGCGATCGTCAGTGGGCTGATCGGTGTCGGGCTCGAGGTCGAGGCCGTCGAGGATAAGGCCAAGACCCTCGGCGCTTTCACGGTGGCGCGCGTGCGCGAAGCCCGCAAGCATCCCAATGCCGATCGCCTGCGTGTGTGCGATGTCGAAACCAAGGACGGCGTGATCCAGGTCGTCTGCGGCGCGCCCAATGCGCGAACCGGCATGACCGGCATTTTCGCACCGGCGGGCACGCATATCCCGGGAACCGGTGTCGATCTCGAGAAGGGCGTCATCCGCGGTGTCGAATCGAACGGCATGCTGTGTTCCGAGCGCGAATTGCTGATCTCGCAGGATCATGATGGCATCATCGATCTTGCAGGCGACTTCGCGATCGGCACGCCGGCGGCCGTGGCGCTCGGCCTCGACGATCCGATGATCTACATCAAGGTGACCCCCAATCGCCCCGATGCGCTGGGCGTCTATGGCATTGCCCGCGATCTTGCTGCGAAGGGTCTCGGCACGCTCAAGCCGCTCGATATGAAAGCCGTACCCGGCACGTTCGAATCGCCCATCAAGGTCACGCTCGATTTCCCCGATGGCGACACCAGGCCATGCCCGCTCTTTGTCGGGCGCTACTTCAAGGGCGTCAGGAACGGACCTTCGCCCGACTGGCTGAAGCGGCGCCTGACGGCGATCGGCCTGCGCCCGATCTCGGCATTGGTCGACATCACCAATTACATCACCTTTGCCTATGCGCGGCCCTTGCATGTCTTCGATGCCGACAAGGTCAAGGGTAATATCAGGGCGAGGCTTTCGCGTGACGGCGAGGAGATGCTGGCGCTTGACGGCAAGACCTATCGCTTGTCCGACGGCATGACGGTGATTGCCGATGATGCGGGGCCGGAGGCGATTGGCGGCATCATCGGCGGAGAACTCGCCGGCTGTTCGCCCGAAACCGTGAATGTGTTTCTCGAAGCTGCTTATTTCGATCCGTTGCGCACGGCGGCGACCGGCCGCAAGCTCGGCGTCAATTCCGATGCGCGCTACCGCAATGAGCGCGGCATCGATCCGGCATTTACCGAGACAGGTGCCGAGATTGCCTCGCGCATGATTCTCGAACTCTGCGGCGGCGAAGCCTCGACGCTCGTCATTGCCGGCAGGGTGCCCGATACGGCGCGGAGTTACCTGTTGCGCAAGGATCGCGTGAAGTCCCTGGGCGGCATCGATGTTCCGTTGGCGGAGCAAAAGCGGATTCTGACCGCGTTGGGTTTTGGCGTGACGGAGACAGCGGCGGGTCTCGAATGCGCGGTGCCGTCCTGGCGGCCCGATGTGCATGGCGAGGCCGATCTCGTCGAGGATGTCTGCCGCATTGTCGGGCTCGACAATGTGCCGCTGGCCGCCATGGAGCGGCCGAGTGCCGTGGCAAAGCCGGTTCTCAACACGCAGCAGAAGCGCATGGTGGCGGCGCGGCGCACACTCGCGGCGCGCGGTCTCAACGAGGCGGTGACCTGGTCCTTCCTGCCGGAAGATCAGGCGAAGCTTTTCGGCGGCGGCCAGCCAGAACTCAAGCTTGCCAATCCGATTTCGTCGGAACTTTCCGACATGCGGCCGTCTCTTCTCCCGAATCTGATCGCGGCGGCGGGACGCAACATGGCGCGCGGCTTCGGTGATCTGGCTCTGTTCGAAGTCGGCCAGGCCTATGCCGGCGACCAGATGAAGGACGAGACCTTGCGCGCCGGCGGTATCCGCCGCGGGCTGGCCGTGCCACGGCAATGGCAGGGTGGATCGCGTCAGGTCGATGTCTTCGACGCCAAGGCCGATGCATTGGCCGTGCTCGATGCGGCGGGGGCACCGGTTGGATCGATGCAGATCGTCGCCGGAGCGCCCGCCTGGTATCACCCAGGCCGTTCCGGCACGATTCAGATGGGGCCGCAGAACAAGCTCGCGACATTCGGTGAGATTCATCCGCGCATATTGGCGGCGATGGATGTGAAAGGACCGCTCGTTGGCTTTGAAGTCGTGCTTTCGGCGATCCCGGTGCCGAAGACGAAGAGTGCCACGCGCGCCGCGCTCAATGTCTCCGATTTGATGACGGTGAGCCGCGACTTCGCTTTTGTTGTCGATGATGCGGTTGAGGCCGACAAGCTTGTCAAGGCGGCTAAGGCTGCCGACAAGGGACTGATCGGCGATGTGACGGTCTTCGACGTCTTTGCCGGGGGCGCCCTTGGCGAGGGCAAGAAGTCGCTTGCCATCGAAGTGACGCTAAACCCGCGCGAAAGGACCCTCACCGATGAGGAAATCGAGGCGGTGAGTGCCAAGATCGTCGCGCAGGTGCAGAAGGCGACAGGCGGCGTATTGCGGCGGTAGAGACGCGGACGAAGCGGGGTTCCACAATCCGGACACGGGCGGAAGCGATTGTGACGCGATCGAAGCTTTTGGTTCGGAAATGGCGATGAGGCGGGTCTTGGCTATCTTTTTCGGTGCATTGCTGGCGGTGATCTTCGTTCCGATCCTGGTCGGAACGGTGATCGGCTATGCCCGCGGCTGGCCGGAAAGCTGGCGCGCCGCAAGCTGGGAATCATCAGGTGTCCTGCCTGACGCGAAGTCCTTGCCGGAAGCGAGCGTTCGCATCCTTGCCGCCCGCACCGGGCGGTGGAAGGGCATATTCGCCGTCCACACCTGGATCGTGATGAAGGACAGGGGCGATGCGCCGTGGGTGCGCCATGATGTGGTCGGCTGGGGCAAGCCGGTGCGCCGCGACAATTATGCAGCCGACGCCTACTGGTACGGCAACACGCCTTACATCGTGAACGAGATCAGGGGCGAGGCGGCCGAGCGCATGATCCCCGAGATCGAGCGCGTCATCGTCGCCTATCCCTGGCAGGAGCAGGGATCCTACACCGTCTGGCCGGGACCCAATTCCAACAGCTTCATCGCCTGGCTGACGCGTCATGTGCCGGGGCTTCAAACCGAAATGCCGGCCACCGCGATCGGCAAGGACTATTTGGGCCCGGGCCTCAAATGGGCCAAGACGCCGAGCGGCACCGGCTGGCAGATCTCGGCCTGGGGATTGGCCGGCGCCAGTCTTGCGCTGGAAGAGGGGCTGGAACTGAACATCCTGGGGACGACGCTCGGCATCGATCCCAAGGGTCTTTCCGTCAAGGTGCCGGCCCTGGGCGTCGTGGGCGCCGGCCGGGCACTTGGCGACCCTACGTAAAGACGGTAGGATGCGACCTCTCTTCGGGGGAGGCAGATGAAATCCGGGACCTTGCGGCCGATCTGGAACGCTGTGATCGTCGGCGTGCTGGTGATCGCCTTTCTCTGGCTCATGAATTCCTGGGGCCAGCAATTCCAGGCCCTCCCGCTTTCGTCGCCAAGCCCGGGAGAAGTCGGAAAGGCCCTGCTCGGCTTTCTGCTGATCTCGCTTTTCGTCGAGCGCGCCATTCAGGTCTATAAGAACGTCTGGCGCGAGCCGGGCAAGACAGAACGTCTGCAGAAGGTCCGGGCGACCAGTACCGCCATCGAGGTCAAGACAAGAGCGATTGGCTCCGAGGCCGAGCCGAAGAGCAAGGCGGCGCTTGGCGAAGTCAGGCAACTTGCCGAGCAGAAGGTTGATGCCGTCAGGGATCTCGATGCCTACCGGTCGCAAACGCGTGAGCAGGCGACATGGGGCGGCGTGCTGTTGGGATTGGTTATCGCATTGTGCGGCGTCAGGGCGCTCGATGTTTTCGTCGTCGATCATGCGCCCCTGAAGCCGGAATTCTGGCAATATTATCTCTTCGGGGCCGTCGACGTGCTGGTGACCGGCGCTCTGATCGGCGGGGGCGCCGACGGCATTCACCGCATCATCAGCGTCTTCACGACCTATGCCGACGAGACCAAGAAGCAGATGGAGGGGCAGGCGGGGGAATGAGGCCCGCGAGCCGCTGCGCTTGACCGGCTGCGAGGCGGGTGCCAAACACCGCCCGCAATGACCGATCCCCAGCATATCCGAAATTTTTCCATCATCGCGCATATCGACCACGGCAAATCGACCCTGGCCGACCGGCTGATCCAGCTTTGCGGCGCCGTCGCCGACCGCGACATGGTGAGCCAGATTCTCGATTCGATGGAGCTTGAGCGCGAGCGCGGCATCACCATCAAGGCCAATACCGTGCGTCTCGACTACACGGCCAAGAACGGCGAGAAATACGTGCTCAACCTCATCGACACGCCCGGCCATGTCGACTTCGCCTATGAAGTGTCGCGCTCGCTTGCCGCCTGCGAGGGCTCGCTTCTCGTCGTCGACGCAAGCCAGGGCGTGGAAGCCCAGACGCTCGCCAATGTCTACCAGGCGATCGCCAATAATCACGAGATCATTCCGGTCCTGAACAAGGTCGACCTGCCGGCCGCCGAGCCCGAGCGCGTGCGTCAGCAGATCGAGGATGTGATCGGTCTCGATGCCTCGGACGCGATCGAAATTTCGGCCAAGACCGGCATCGGCGTCCCGGACGTGCTCGAAGCGATCGTCCATCGCCTGCCGCCGCCCAGGGGCGACCGCTCGGCGCCGTTGAAGGCGCTGCTCGTCGACAGCTGGTACGATCCCTATCTGGGTGTCGTCGTTCTGGTACGCGTCGTCGACGGCGAGTTGAAGAAGGGCCAGCGCATCAAGCTGATGTCGACCAATGCCGCCTACCAGATCGAGCGGGTCGGCATTTCCAGACCGAAAAAGGAGATGGTCGAAAGCCTCGGGCCGGGCGAGATCGGCTTCTTCACCGCCGCGATCAAGCAGGTGGCGGACACGCGCGTCGGCGACACGGTGACGGATGAAAAGCGCCCCGCCGCCGAGGCCCTGCCGGGCTTCAAGCCGGCGCAGCCGGTCGTCTTTGCGGGCTTCTTTCCCGTCGATGCGGCGCGCTTCGAGGATTTGCGCGACGCCATGGGAAAATTGCGCCTCAATGATGCGAGTTTCTCCTATGACATGGAGACCTCGGCCGCGCTCGGTTTCGGCTTCCGTTGCGGGTTTCTGGGGCTGCTTCATCTCGAGATCATCCGTGAGCGGATCGAGCGCGAATTCAACGTCGATGTCATCACCACCGCGCCATCGGTCATTTACAAGGTCAATTTGCGCGCGGGCGAGCAGATCGAACTGCACAACCCGGTCGATCTCCCCGATGTCACCCTCATCGAATCGATCGAGGAGCCGTGGATCGAGGCGACGATCCTGGTGCCGGATGAGTATCTGGGCTCGATCCTGAAGCTCTGCGAGGATCGCCGCGGCCGCCAGAAGCAGCTCACCTATGCCGGCACCCGCGCCATGCTGGTCTATGAATTGCCGCTCAACGAGGTGGTGTTCGATTTCTACGATCGGCTCAAATCGGTAAGCCGCGGCTATGCGAGCTTCGACTACAAAATGATCGGCTATGAAGAGGGCGATCTGGTGCGCCTCTCGATCCTCGTCAATGCCGAGCCCGTCGACGCTCTGGCCATGATCGTGCATCGCGTGCGCGCCGAGCAGCGCGGCCGCGTCATGTGCGAGAAACTGAAGGAATTGATCCCGCGCCACATGTTCCAGGTGCCGATCCAGGCGGCGATCGGCGGCAAGATCGTGGCGCGCGAGACGCTCTCGGCCCTGCGTAAGGACGTGACGGCGAAGTGCTATGGCGGCGACATCACGCGCAAACGCAAGCTGCTCGACAAGCAGAAGGAGGGCAAGAAGAAGATGCGGCAGTTCGGCAAGGTCGAAATCCCGCAGGAAGCCTTCATCGCCGCGCTCAAGATGGATGAGAATTGAGGCAATCGGCACCCGCTTCCTTCCGGGAAAAGACAGCTTTCACCGCCCCGGTTAGGCCGCAATTTTCCGTCAGAAGCCGCTTCAGGTTGACAATGGCGACTGGGCACCTTTATGACACCGCGCCAGTGCCCAGATGGCGGAATTGGTAGACGCACTAGTTTCAGGTACTAGCGCTGCAAGGCGTGGAGGTTCGAGTCCTCTTCTGGGCACCATTCACAGGCACCCATGTCCATAAAGCTTTA
>JAEUMG010000314.1 GCA_016793355.1 Hyphomicrobiales bacterium | reverse complement strand
ATCATCCTGTTCGACAAGGCCTTTTGGCAAAGTGCGGTCGATCTCGAGCATCTCGCCGATGCCGGCATGATCCACCGCGACGATCTCAGGCTGTTCAGCTATGCCGATTCGGCGGAGGCCGTGTGGGACAGCCTCCTGGCCCATGGCCTGCACATCCCCGCCTGATGAAAGCCTTGAAATGACAGCGAAATTGCACTTCCACGGGGCGACCCGCACGGTCACCGGCTCGTGCTACCTGATCGAGACCGAGCGCGCCAGACTGCTCGTCGATTGCGGCATGTTCCAGGGCTCGAAGACCGAAAAAGAGCTCAATTACCGGGCTTTTCCGTTCCGTCCCGCCGATGTCGACGCGATGCTTCTGACCCATGCGCATATCGATCATTCCGGCCTCATTCCGAAGCTCTGCAAGGCGGGATTTGCCGGGAAAATCCATGCCACCGAGGCAACGGTCGATCTCTGCCGGATCATGCTGCCCGATTCGGGTTTCATCCAGGAAAGCGAAGTCCGGCTGCTCAATGAGCGCAATCGCCGGCGCGGGCGCCCGGAGGTGGAGCCCATCTATACGGCTGAGGATGCCCAGGCCTGCCTCGCGCAATTCATTGGAATTCCTTACAAAACCTGGATCGAGCCGGTGCCGGGCATGCGCGCGCGCTATTGGAATGCCGGCCATCTCCTGGGCTCGGCCTCGATCGAAATCGAAATCGAACAGGCCGGCAAAAAGCCCATTCGCGTGCTGTTTTCGGGCGATATCGGGCCCGATCACAAGATGCTGCAGCCCGATCCGGAAGCGCCGCACGGTTTCGATCATGTGATCTGCGAATCGACCTATGGCGGCACCGATCGGCTGGAGCGCGACGAGGCCCGGCGGCGCGAGATTTTAGCCAGGGAAATCAATGCGGCAGCGGCCCGGCGCGGGGCATTGCTGATCCCTTCCTTCGCGGTCGAGCGCACCCAGGAAGTGGTCACCGACATCGTCGCCCTGATGCGCGCCGGCAGCGTTCCGCAGGCGCCGATCTTCATCGATTCGCCCTTGGCCAACAAGGCGACGGAAATCTTCACCCGCTATGCCAAGTCCTTGGAAAATGGCGGAGAATTGCTCGATGCCTTCGAATCGCCACTGCTGCGGGCGAGCGAAAGCGTCGATGACAGCAAGGCCATCGCGCGGTTTTCGGGCTTCCACATCATCGTCGCGGCGAGCGGCATGTGCGAGGCGGGGCGGATCCGGCATCATCTCAAAAACAATCTGTGGAAGCCGCAGACAACCGTGCTGCTGGTCGGATTCCAGGCCGAAGGCTCGCTCGGGCGGCTTCTCGCCGACGGCGAAAAAACCGTTAAAATTCATGGCGATGAGATCGAGGTTAAGGCGGCGATCCGGCGCATGGACGACTATTCCGGCCATGCCGATGCACCGGAGCTTGTCACCTGGATCAAGGCGCGCCTGCCGATCGCCAGGGCGCTGTTCCTCACCCATGGCGAAGAGGAAGCCCAGATCGCGCTCGAACAAACGCTCCTTGCTCAACGCGTCACCGGCGACTGCATCCTTCGCCCGCGGCTCGACGATGTCTATGATCTGACAAGCGAAAAATGCACGCTGGTACCCTCCGTCACGCCGCCGCGCCTGCCGCCCGAGGCCCTGGCGCGGCTCGATTGGCATAATGATCTCGCAAGGCTGGTGCTCGACATCAACGACGCGGTCGCCGCGGCGGCCGATGAACGGGCGCGCCAGGTGGTGCTCCGGCGCCTGCGCAAGGCCCTCGAAGACGATCGAAATCACCGCTGAATCGCGTCAAAAACCCGATTCTTGGCGACCCTGAATCGACAATTTTGCCGCGCGCGAATTCATTGAACGGCCGTTCATTCTGTCATTCTGCAGAATGAAAGAACGTTGCTATCCGAGGTTGAGAGTCCGCGACACTACCACCTGAGCCAACGGCGGCCAGGGGATGGATCGATACTCCATCGCGGAAAGGACGTGCTCGCCGCTTCCCGCTATCGCCGCCTTGCGCCTTCTCTGTCGCTTGGTAATCTGGCCGGTGTTTTGGGGAGGGTCAGCATGAAAAAACTGTCAGTAACCGCCATGGTCCTTTCGCTTTGGCTCGTGCCCGCCGCCTCTGCGCTCGAGCGTCCGCCACTCCCACCGGCGGCGAAGAAACTCGACGCCGCAGGGATTGCGAATCTCTACGGGAACCGGCGCGCCACGTTCAACAACTACACCAAGGACGTCCCGCTGAGCGGCGAGATCATCTACGACCTCGCCGGGAAAGTCATGTACGGCACCTACATCTGGAACAATAAGGACAGGGGCCTTTTCACCGGCAAGATTTGGGCGAAGGGAGACAGGTTCTGCAACAAGCCCGACAAGGGCGCGCAAGAATGTGTGGACGTCTATCTCGACGGCCAGATCTATTATGAAGTCGGCGACGATGGAAAGGTAGTTTCCGTCAACACGATCCTTGATTACCCCCCGAAGCTTCCCGCTTCGGCCAAGCCGGCAAGCCCGGAGGCGTTCATGGCGGCATCGAACGGCAAGCGCGTCTTCACGACCATTTTCGATTTGGACAAGCCGGTCGTGGCGTACCTCAAATGGGACTGGAAGAAGAAGCGCGTGACGGGGGATTTCATCTATGGCGGCACCAAAAAGGGAAAGGCGGACACCAGGCTGAGCGTCGAGGGAAATATGATATGCGGGATCAACAAGGGCGAGAAGACCAAGAACTGCTACACTTATTGCTTGGACGCCGATGGCTTCTACGAGATGACGGCCGACGGCAAGATGCATGCGTGGTCTTCGTTTCAGTAGGCAGGCGAAAACGGTTCCCGGCGCATCATCGAGTCGGCGGGCGATCGGGTAGCCCGCCAGCGGCACCATGCCAGTGAAGCCGGCCATCGGAATCCGCGTCATGTCACGCTACCGGTGCCCCGCAGCAAACACTCCGAAACCCATCGGCAGGACGGCGCCTGCACCGATCAGGCGGAAAGCACTTTTCAATTCGATGGCGTCAGGCGAGCATCATTTCGTGAGCCAGCAATAGCTGCATCAATGAGCGGCGCAAGCCCCTTGGGTCGACGATCACCGACGCCTCGACTACGGCAAGCTGGCACACCGGTCGCTGGCCCTGGCGCTCAAGCATCCGGTTTGCGGGGATTGGAAGGCAGGCGACTATCCCCCTAACACAGGTACAAGGGCAGTAGCGGAAACTTTGGACTCCCTCTCCACTCCAGTCTGTGCTCATTTATAGGGATGCAGCTTTCGCGGCGTGACGCTGAAACCCTCCTTTTGGGAGCCAAGACGCTTGTCAACGTGAGCGCATGGGTGCATCGGCCCGCTAGGGATGGACGGGCAATACAAGCCTCATTTGAGGCGCGCGTCGTCTTGGCAGGAGCTATGCCGCGAGGGCTATGGTTCCGTGTCAACCAGTGGCCCTCCTATCCAGATTCCGCCACTATCCAGCTGGAATGCGACATACCTGGGCAGCGGTCTCACCTCCCGCTTTACCGGCTTGATTGGCGCCCCTTACATACCCACGTGAACGGTGGTTATGGCCCAGAGGAACTGCAGGGACTGTTCTTCGACGCGGGCGTAACCCATGAGCACGTCTGCCTATATCACGCCACGAAAGACGACTTCATCCGCTCTGGCGGGGTGCATACGGCTCGAAAAATCGAACCGGACTTTAGCACTTTTGAAGAGGCTTTGGTGCATGCTTGTGATAAACTATCAATTAGGAATTGGCGCGAGATTCCACCGTCTGGAATGCAGCGAGAAATGAACGTCTGATGCTTATGGAGAAAGATTCAGTGCTCAGATCGCGGCTGACGGAAGCCGTCTCTCGCCTCATGACCATGCGCATCGAGGGTGAGAAGGCGCGTCTTAACGTTCCCGTTTCCTATCCAAGCGGCGCAGGTGGGATTGTCGAGGTCACTTACAGCGAAGGCACTTGCTTTGTCTCTGATATGGGCACGGGATACATGGAGGCCGAGGGATACGGGGCAGCGGAATATTACGGGCCAAGCGCGCGGAAGGCTGCCGAACGCTTCGGCGTGAAGTTTGACGGTCTTTGTATCTTTGCCATTTGGGCATCTATTGATCGGCTTGAAGGGGCAATTGTTTCTGTCGCTAATGCCTCAGCTCAAGCTGCTGCCGCCGCGATCTTCAGGGCGGTTGAAGAGAAAGAAAAGCAGCGCAATCTGGAACTTTACGAGCGCGTGGTCGAAATTTTTGGTGTTCGCACCGTCGCCAAAACACAAGAGCTTAAAGGCCGGGAAGCGGCGTGGAACGCTCACAATGTGGTGCTCTTCCCGTCGAGCAGACGGGCCGTTTTCGAGTTTGTGTCCGAGAGTCAGAATTCGATCGCAAACAAGTTCATGATGTTTTCCGATCTTTCGCGAGTAGAGGGCGCATACTCGCTTAACTCCGTGGTCAAGAGCATTGAACGGATTGGCCAGAAACGCGCCATGCTGGCGGACGTTTCTAACGTCCTCACGCTCTCAGATGCGCCTGAGGCATTCCGTCGTTTTGCAGAGGCAGCGTAGTGGCAATTACCTTAACTGAAGCGCAGCGAACAGGCCGATTGGCGGAGTTCGTCAAACAGCAGGAGAAGGCGGGCCTCCCGTCTCTTAATCGTCAACACTTTGACAAGGTGACCTGAGTCCTGTTGCTCATCCGGTTATGGGGAGAATTCTGGCCTGTTCTGAGCCCCTCTGGGCGGTTGGCGCAGCGCCGCTCGATGGGCGTTCATGTATACGATCCCGCCTTTTGCTCATGGTTCGAGGTTTCGCCCATGGCGAAGCGCCTCACCATGAGGTTCATCGACTGACCGACTCCCTTTGATTACAGACCCGCTCCAAAGGCGCTACCACCTCAGCCAGCGGCGGCCGAGCACATAGCCCGCCAGCGCGACGAAGCCGACCGCGAGCGTATACCAGGCGGCGAGGAAGAGCGGGCTGTCATCCGGGCAGTGGAGTACATAGACGGATGCGGCAATGCCGCCGGCGGCAAGCCCCGCCACGGCGCCCGCAAGCCCGGCATCGCGCGGCGCCGCCTGCTTCAGGGCATAGAGCAGCCCGGCCAGGGGCGGTATCGCGAAAAGCGGTATCAGCACCAGGCAGGCGGACCAATGCACACCGAACAGATTCGCCCCCCATCGCGACGCGGGCGTCACGAGGAGTTCGACGAGCACGGCCAAGGCCAGGATCAGGGGCACCATGGCAAGCGCCCATGGCAGGCGTCCGGCCTTCGCGTCCGGATGCGCAAGGCGGACGACCAGGCCGATCGCGCATGCGGCAAGTATCAAGACAGTGGCGCCCTTGACGAGGAACCGCAGGCTATGGGCGGCGCCCGCCATGTCGTGGCGCAGTCCGAGGATGGCCAGAAGCAGCGATGCCGATATCACCGCGCCAAGCGCCACGGCGATCGCAACGGCGCGGGCGGGCCGCGCCGCGGCCGGCGCGCGGTCGGCGGCAAGCACATTGATCAGTTCGCGCGTCTTCATCGACCATCCTTGCGGTAGAGCGCGGCGAGGGCGGCGAGCGCGCGGTGAAGCGAAACACGCAGCGTCGCTTCCTTCATGTCGAGCCGGCGGGCGGTTTCGCGGATGCTTGCACCCTCGACCGCGAGCGAGCGAACGATGTCGCGCTGGCGCTCATTCAATTTCCGCAGCATCCGGTTGAGCTCATGACGGTCCAATGAATCGGGAGCCTGGCCGGTATCCGGCAGTGCGTCGAAATCCTCAATGACGTCCTCGGCGCGCCGGCCCTTCCGGCGCAGCATGTCGATGAACTTGTGACGCGCGATGGCGAGAATCCAGGGGCGGATCGGCCGCTCCGGATCCCAGGTGTGGCGTTTCAAATGGATGGCAAGCAGCGTCTCCTGAACGACGTCCTCGACTTCGCTATTGCCGGCCCCGCAGCGTGCCAGATTGCTCTGCGCCAGGGCACGCAGCGCCGGCGTCACCGCCTCGAGGAAGTGTTTGTAGGCCAGGGCATCGCCGGAGATGGCGGCACGCATCATTTTCGCCCATTCCTCTTCGGTCGATTGCATGGGGTGGGGTTATCCTCCGGTTCGCTCCAGGCCGTCAATTCGTTACAGGGAGGCCGAAATTCATCACGATGCCGTGATGCCGCAGGAAAAGCTCCGAGCCCTGTAACACCGGGAGAGCCGGTAGCGAAATGACTGCTGTGAGCCACCAGGCTCATGTCACCAAGGAGAAAATTTCAATGAAACGCCGCACACTCAATCTCGCCATCGCCGGATCATTCGCCTCAGCGCTCGCCATGCTGGCCGTGCCGGCCTCGGCCCAGGACATGGAGAAATGCTACGGCGTCGCCATGAAGGGGCAGAACGACTGCAAGGCCGGCATGCATGACTGCAAGGGCCACTCGACGGTCGATTACGACGGGGAGTCGTTCAAGATGGTGCCCGCCGGCACATGCACGACCATGCAGACGCCCAATGGCATG
>JAEUMG010000299.1 GCA_016793355.1 Hyphomicrobiales bacterium | reverse complement strand
ACCTACCAGGAGTATTGCGCGGCCTATGATGCCCAGCATTCGGACGCGCTGCGGCAATTATGCGCACAGATCATCGCCGAAGGCGGCTATGGATATGAGCCGGTGGCGATCACCCGCGGGCTTGAATCGATGGGCGAGGGCCTGTGGCTCGGCGTCGTCACCGCCAATGCCGGCATAGAGGCGCAAGTCAGCGCCGCGGAGGCGCGACGCACCATTCGGGTCTGTCTTGCCGCATTGTTCCCGAAGCATTTCAGCGAGAAGAAAGCATGAGTTTCACGCTTCCGGCAGAAGCCGCACAGTGGCGCGACAAGGCGCGCGCCTTCGTCATGAGGGAATTGCAGCCGCTCGAGATCGAGGCGGAGATGAATGAAGGCCGCATTCCCGATGCGAAGCGCAAGGCCCATGAGCGCTGGGCGATCGACACTGGCCTCACCATCATGGATACGCCAAAGGCCTTGGGCGGCCTTGCCCTGCCCATACTCACGCAGGTGGCGATCGTCGAGCAATTCGGCCGCGTCACCAACGCGCTGGGCTGGTGCTATGGCGAAGCGCAGAGCTGGATGTTCGAAGCCTGCAATGAAGACCAGCTCAAGCGCTACATCCTCCCGATTACCCGCGGCGCGGTGCATCTGTGTTACGCTATCACCGAAGAGAATGCCGGCTCCGACCCGGCCGCAATGGAGGCGACAGCCGAGCGGCACGGTAACACTTACGTGATCAATGCCGAGAAATGGCATGTCACGAGCTTCAATCATGCGAGCCACATGGTCGTCCAGGCGCGCATCAAGGGCGGCGATCATAACGGCGCGCATTGCCTGTTCTTTTGCCCGATCGATGCGCCGGGTGTCGCGGTCAAGCGCTCGCCGCTCTATACGCACACCTACGACCATCATCATCCGATCGTCACCTTCGCCGATGTGAAAGTGCCGCTCACCGATCGTATCGGCGCGGAAGGCGACGGCATGGGCTTCACCCATGCCTGGTTCCGGCGCGAGCGCCTGATGATCGCGGCGCGCTGCTGCGGGGCCATGGCGCGGCTCATCGAAGAAGCGAGCGAATTCGCCAAAACACGGGTGGTTTCGGGCGAACCGATCGCCAATTACCAGATGATCCAGGCGATGCTCGCAGATTGCGTTACCGATCTCCATGCCTCGCGGCTGATGACCTATGAAGCGGCGGACGCACATGACCGCGGTGAGGATCTGAAGTCGCTTCATGCGCGCTGCTCGCTGGCCAAGCTCTTCGCCTCGGAGGCCGCCTTCCGGGTCGCCGACCGCGCCGTCCAGATCTTCGGCGGGCGCGGCTATATGCGCGAAAATGTGGCGGAACGGTTCTTGCGCGAGGTCAGGGTCGATCGAATCTGGGAGGGCACCAGCGAGATCCAGCGCCTCATCATTGCCCACTCATTGCTGAAACGAGGGCTTGAGGGCACGGTGGGTTGCTCCTAGTATTGAACCGGTATTCAATAGGGCCGGCCAGAGCTCAAAACCCAAGAGGTAAGAGAATGAAGACCACAAGACGTTCGGCATTAACGCTACTGGGCGGCGCATCGCTGCTCGCCATGCCCTATGTGCGCAGGGCTCGCGCCGATGCCGGCGTCGTCCATATCTATAACTGGACCGATTATATCGGCGAGACGACGCTGGAAGACTTCCAGGCGGCGACCGGGATCAAGCCCGTCTATGATACCTATGATTCGACCGAGGCCATGGAAGCCAAGATGCTTGCCGGTTCGACCGGCTATGACGCGGTGATCCAGGCCGGTTCGACGCTCGAACGCTTCGTCGAAGCCAAGATTTACCAGCCGCTGGACAAGGCGAAATTGCCACTGATGTCCAATCTCGATCCCGATATCATGAAAGTGCTCGAGGGCTGGGACAAGGACAACCAGTACGGCATTCCCTATATGTGGGGCACCACCGGCATCACCTACAATGTCGGCATGGTGAACGAGCGGATCCCGAATGCGGACCTCGACTCCTTCGATCTCCTTTTCAAGCCCGAAAATGCCGCCAAGCTCGCCGATTGCGGCATCTCCATCCTCGATTCGCCGGGCGATGTCGTGCCGATGGTGCTCGCCTATCTCGGCAAGGATCCCAACACGACCAATCCGGACGATTTCCGCGCCGTCGTCGAAGCCTTCAAGCCGATCCGCCAGTACATCAAGACCTTCGACAACGCCAATTACCTCAACGCCATACCCAACAAGGAACTGTGCTATATCAACAACTGGTCGGGCGACTATGCGACCGCCAAGGCGCGCGCCGCCGAGGCCGGAATCGAAATCGATCTTGCCTATCGCGTGCCGGAATCGGGCTGTCCGACCTGGTTCGACATCTGGTGCGTGCCGGCGGATGCGCCGAACCGCGACAACGCCTTCGCCTGGATCAACTACATGCTCGAGCCGGAAGTGATCGCGAAGTGCACCAACTTCACGAATTATGCGAATGCCAACAAGGCGGCTGATAAATACGTCGATCCGGCGGTGCTCAACGATCCGGCTGTCTATCCGGACGCCGAATTGCGCAAGCGTCTGTGGACCCAGAAGACATTGAGCCAGGACCTCGAACGGGCACGGACAAGGGCCTGGAGCGACATCAAGACAGGCTCCGGATCGTAACTGAAAAACAGCCCGGCGGAACCTCGTTCCGCCGGGTTTTTCATTCCCAGCATAGGCACGAAGCAGGCTTATGAACGCGCAAGACACCATTCCGGCCCCGGCCAAGCCCGCCTGGCTCGATCCTTCCGCCAAACCCTTCATCCGCATCGACGCCGTCACCAAGCAATTCGGACCTTTTACGGCCGTCAACAACGTCTCGCTCGATATCTTCAAAGGCGAACTCTTCGCCCTGCTCGGCGGATCGGGCTGCGGGAAGACCACGCTCTTGCGCATGCTGGCCGGTTTCGAACAGCCGACCAAGGGACGCGTCTTCATCGACGGGCAGGACATGACCGACATTCCGCCCTATGAGCGGCCGGTCAACATGATGTTCCAGTCCTATGCCCTCTTTCCGCATATGAGCGTCGAGAAGAATGTCGGCTATGGACTCAAGCACGAGAGAATGACCGATGCCCAGCGCAAGGACCGGGTCAAGGCGATGCTCGATCTTGTGCAGCTGACCCCGCTCGCCCAGAGAAAGCCGCATCAATTGTCGGGCGGACAGCGCCAGCGCGTGGCGCTCGCCCGCGCGCTGGCCCGCCAGCCGAAACTGCTGCTCCTCGACGAGCCCCTCGGGGCCCTCGACAAGAAGCTGCGCGAACAGACGCAGTTTGAGATCATGAACATCCAGGAGAAGACCGGCATCACCTTCGTCGTGGTGACGCACGATCAGGAAGAGGCGATGACGCTCGCCACCCGCATCGCGGTGATGGACCAGGGCGAAATCCGACAGACCGGCACGCCGACGGAAATCTATGAGTTCCCGCGCTCGCGCTTCGTTGCCGACTTCATCGGTTCGATCAATCTGTGCGACGGCACCGTCAATCGGACGGGCGGCGGCAAGGCGGTGGTGGCCTGCGAAGCCTGGAATGCCGAAGTCACCGTCGCCTGCGATGATGCGCTTTCCGTCGGTTCGAAGGTTTCGGTGGCGGTGCGACCGGAGAAGATCGCGATCGATCGGCACAAGCCGGCAAGCGGCCTCAATATCCTTGCCGGAAAGGTCATGGATCTCGGCTATTTCGGGAAGGACTCGCTTTATCGCGTGAAGCTGCAGGGCAATACGCTGGTGCGCGTCAACCGCGTCAATGAGCGGCGCGCGAGCGAGGGCGAGCGCGTCGCCGACTGGGAAGACGATGTCTATCTTTCCTTCGATCCCTCCGCCGCAATCCTGTTGAGGGAATAGCAAATGGCTGGCATCGCGGCACCGGGCGCCGCAGCGGCGGGGCCGGAATCGGAACTCCCCGCCGGCAAGGGCTTCATGGTCTGGCTCGATCGCAAGGCCTGGCGCGACTTCATCGTCGCCATTCCCTATGTCTGGCTGCTGTTCTTCTTTCTTCTGCCGTTCTTCATCGTCTTTGCGATGAGCTTCGCGCGGTCTCTGATCGCGATTCCGCCATTCGAATACAATGCCCAATGGCCCTATATCGTATTCGACAATTACGAGCGCCTGTTCACCGATGCGCGTTATCTTCAGGCCTATCTCATCTCGATCTTCAACGCCGCCGTCGCGACGGTGCTTTGCCTCATCATCGGTTATCCCATGGCGCTCGGCATCGCGCGCGCCCGCGGCGCCTGGCGCAACATACTCCTCCTCCTGGTTATCCTGCCGTTCTGGACATCGTTCCTGCTGCGCGTCTATGCCTGGATCGGTCTGCTTTCGAACAACAGCTGGTTCAATCGCGGACTGACCTCGCTTTACAACACGGTGTTCGGCGTCTTCGGCACGATCAACAACGTGCCGATGATGAACACGAATTTCGCGGTCGTGCTGATCATCGTCTATTCCTACCTGCCCTTCATGATCCTGCCGCTCTATGCCAATCTCGAGAAGCTCGACTACACGCTCAATGAAGCGGCGATGGATCTGGGATCGAAGCCCTGGCAGGTGTTCAAGGACGTGACCCTGCCCCTCTCCGTGCCGGGCATCATCGCGGGCGCGCTGCTCGTCTTCATCCCGGCCTCCGGCGAACTTGTCATCCCGACACTGGTCGGGCGCGCCGACAATCCGATGATCGGCCGCATGATCAATGATGAATTCGGCCTTGTTCGCGACTGGCCGATGGCCTCGACGATTTCGGTCGCGCTGCTCGTGCTGCTCGTCGTGCCGATCATGATCTACAACAACATGGCGATGCGCGCCGAGGGAGCGCGAAACTGATGGGCAAGCGCTCGACCTTCCTCATCACCTGGCTCGCCTTCGGTTTCGCCTTTTTCTATATCCCGATCATCTCGATGATCTTCTTCTCGTTCAACAAGTCGCGGCTGGCGACCGTGTGGGGTGGGTTCTCGACGCAGTGGTACGGGCGGCTCTTCAACAATACCCAGGTACTCGACGCGGCAATCCTGTCGCTCCAGATCGCGGTCATGAGCGCCACATTCGCGACCATCCTCGGTACGATGGCCGGAATGGCGATCGCGCGCTTTTCGCGATTTCGCGGCCGCACCATCTTCACCGGCCTGGTCTCGGCGCCGCTCGTCATGCCGGAGGTCATCCCCGGCGTTTCGATGCTCCTGCTGTTCGTCTTCATGCAGCAGGTGATCGGCTGGCCGGCGGGCCGTGGCATGACGACCGTCACCATCGCGCACACGACCTTCTGCATGTCCTATGTCGCCGTCGTCGTTCAGTCGCGCCTGACCTCCATGGACCGCTCGATCGAGGAGGCGGCGATGGATCTCGGCTCGAAGCCGTTTCAGGTGCTTTTCGACGTGACGCTGCCCATCATCGCGCCGGCAATGGTCGCAGGCTGGCTGCTTGCCTTCACCCTGTCGCTCGACGACGTGGTCATCACCAGTCTCACTAACGGACCCGGCACGACGACATTGCCGATCTATATCTGGGGCAAGGTGAAGCTCGGCGTGACCCCCGACATCAACGC
>JAEUMG010000277.1 GCA_016793355.1 Hyphomicrobiales bacterium | reverse complement strand
GCGTCAGCAACACTGCACCATGCCCCTCACCCGCCTCGGGCCCTCGGCCATCGTCGCCGTCCCCCACGCAAGAGAGAGAAGTTGCGGGGTGCCGAGGCGCAGACCTAGACTTCGACGATGAGCAGCGAGCGCGCCGAGCACTGGAACGCGGCCTACCGAGCCAAGGGCGAGGCCGGGGTGAGCTGGTTCGAGGCCATGCCGGAAGTCTCGCTCGCACTCATCGAGGAATTCGGGCACGGGCCGGAAACCGCGCTCATCGATATCGGCGGCGGCGCCTCGCGCCTGACCGACGCGCTCATCGCCCGCGGCTGGACTTCGCTCAGCGTGCTCGATCTTTCACAGGCCGCGATCGACGCTGCAAAAGCGCGTCTAGGCGATGCGGCGGAACGTGTCGCGTGGATCGTCGATGACGTCACGCGCTGGCGGCCGGCGCGCAATTACGACATCTGGCACGACCGCGCCGCCTTCCATTTCCTCACTTTGGCGGAAGACCGGGAAGCCTACGCCGAGCGGCTGCGCGCGGCACTCGCGCCCGGCGGACACGCGATCATCGCGACCTTCGCCAGCGACGGTCCGGAGCGCTGCAGCGGATTGCCGGTGGTGCGCTATGCGCCGGCAGAACTCGCGGCGGCGATCGGCGCGCCGTTCGTCCTCGTCCATAGCGAGCACCATATCCACACGACGCCCTGGGGTGCGGCGCAGGCCTTCCAGTTCAGCGTGCTGCGGCGGGAACCATCGTCACAAACCTGACATTTGGGCTGGGCAGCGTCGGCAAAAAAGGGGACTTCGAAATGCCGGACAGAATGTCGGAGCGGATAGCAGCCGAGCTGGAAGACAGCCTCGACGAGGAACTTGAGCTCGAGATCGACGACGAGCGCCTCGGCGAGCTGATCGAGATCGGCGAGCATGCGGCCGGCGAAGGCGCGATCGACCGCAGGACCTATTACAAGGCACTGTTCCAATTGCAGCGCGAACTGATCAAGCTGCAGGACTGGGTGGCGGCGACCAAGGCCAAGGTGGTGGTGATCTTCGAGGGCCGCGATTCCGCCGGCAAGGGCGGCGCCATCAAGCGCATCACGCAGCGGCTCAATCCGCGCATCTGCCGGGTCGCGGCGCTCTCGGCGCCGAGCGAGCGCGAAAAGAGCCAGTGGTACTTCCAGCGCTATGTGCCGCATCTGCCGGCGGGCGGCGAAATCGTGCTGTTCGACCGGAGCTGGTACAACCGCGCCGGCGTCGAGCGGGTGATGGGTTTCTGCAGCGAGGCCGATGTCGAGGAGTTCTTCCGCGCGGTGCCGGAATTCGAGCGCATGCTGGTGCGCTCCGGCATCATCCTCATCAAATACTGGTTCTCGATCACCGACGAGGAGCAGCAGTTCCGCTTCACCATGCGGATCACCGATCCGCTCAAGCAGTGGAAGCTTTCGCCGATGGATGTCGAATCGCGGCGGCGCTGGGAGGCCTATACCAAGGCGAAGGAGGACATGCTGGACCGCACGCATATTCCGGAAGCGCCGTGGTGGATCGTCGAGGCGGTCGACAAGAAACGGGCAAGGCTCAACTGCATCAGCCATCTGCTGAGCCAGATCCCCTATCACGAGATCGAACGGCCGCCGGTGGTGCTGCCCGAGCGGGTGCATAATCCGGATTATCACAGGGGACCTATCCCCGAGGAGATGTACGTCCCAGCGAAATATTGAGCCTAGCCGCCGAGTTCCCGGGCGTGGGCTTCGGCGAGCTCGGCCATGCTGGTAAAGCGGAAATCATAGGTCGGCATGACGCCCGGATTCATCGTCGCGCCGAAGCCTTCCTTGTCGAAGCGGCGGAAGATCCAGCAATTGTGCAGGCCCTGGTCGTTGGCCGGGCGATGATCGTGGAACAGGCTTTCGGCGGTGTGGAGGATGTCGCCCTTCTCGATGCCGAGGGTCTTCAGCTTGTCGAGCATGTAGTCGAAATTGCGCGGCGCCGGCTTGTAGGAGCCGATATCCTCGGCGGTGTAGATCGCATCGAAGGTGACGCCGAGCTTCCTGTTGCTGTGGGCGAAGCTCTGATTGTCGACATTCGACAGGATGACGAGCTTGTAGCGCTGCTTGAGATAGGCGAGTGCCGCGGGCGAGTCCGGAAAGGCCGGCCAGTCCTTGATGGAGTTGCCATAGGCGAGGCACTCGTCCCAAGACTGCGGCACGCCCCATTCCTCGGCGAGGCGCTTGTAGACGACGGCGAGCAGCTCGCTGTAGCGCTTGGCCGGCGTCTCGTGCTGTTGCGAGGACTCATGGCGGGCATGGGCCTCGAGGATTTCATCGCGGCTGAGCGGCCGTTTCACTTTCGCGGTGAGCGGCTTCAAGCCCGCGATCATGCCGGATTCCCAATCGATGAGGGTGCCGTAGCAGTCGAAGGTCAGGGCTTTGAAATGAGAGAGTTTCATGGGCGGTCCTCGGTTTTCGGTTACCTCATGCCGAGGTGCCCGCGCAGCGGGCCTCGAAGCATGAGCGGCCATCCTTCGAGGCGCCGCCTTGCGGCGACGCACCTCAGGATGAGGTTGGTTAGGGCTTCAAGACTTCCATCTGGATCGGGCCTTCGGCGCGGCCGTGGATGAACTGGTCGACATAATCATTGCCGCTCGTGTCGATGGTGTCGGCGGGTCCGTGCCAGATGATCCGGCCCTTGTAAATCATGGCGATGTCATCGGCGATCTTGCGCGCCGACGCCATGTCGTGGGTGATCGAGATGGTGGTCGAGCCCAGGCGCCTGACGCTGTCGACGATCAGATTGTTGATGACATCGGCCATGATCGGGTCGAGGCCGGTGGTCGGCTCGTCGAAGAAGATGATTTCGGGATCGGCGGCGATGGCGCGGGCCAGGCCGACGCGCTTCTGCATGCCGCCGGAGAGTTCGGCCGGGTAAAGCTGGCCGACCTCGGGACCCAATCCCACCTGCGCCATCTTCTCGATGGCGATGTCCCTCGCCCTGGCACGGTTCATCTTGCGGCCCTGGATGAGCCCGAAGGCGACATTCTGCCAGACGGGAAGCGAATCGAAGAGGGCCGCGCCCTGGAACAGCATGCCGAAGCGCGAGAGGTATCTGTCGCGCGCCGCCCCTTTCAGCCCCACCACCTCCTCGCCGGCGACGCGGATCGAACCCGAGTCGGGGCGGATGATGCCGAGAATGGTCTTGATCATGACCGACTTGCCGGTGCCGGAGCCGCCGATCACCACGAGCGAGCGGCCCTTGTCGACCGAGACATCGAGGCCGTTCAGCACATGCTTCCTGCCGAAAGCCTTGCGCACGTCGGAGAGGACGATGTGGGGTTCCTGCGCCATTCTATCAGTTCTTGAACAGGAAGGAGGTGAGGACGAAATTGGCGGCGAGGATCAGGATCGCCGAACTCACCACCGCATTGATCGTGGCGCGACCGACGCCTTGCGCGCCGCCCCTGGAATTAAAGCCGTGATAACAGCCCATAATGGCAATGATGAAGCCGAAGACGGCGGCTTTGATGAGGCCCGATGTCACGTCGTCGAGCTTGAGGAAATCAACCGTATTCTTGATGTAGGCGTATGAATTGAAGCCGAGCGAGCGGGTGCCGACGATGTAGCCGCCCATGACACCGATGATATCGGCGATGCCGACCAGGATCGGCAACGAGATGACACAGGCGACGATGCGCGGGCCGACCAGGTATTTGAAGGGATTGGTGGCAAGCGTCACCAATGCGTCGATCTGCTCGGTGACCCGCATGGTGCCGAGTTCGGCGGCAATCGAGGAGCCGACGCGGCCCGCTACCATGATTCCGGCAAACACCGGCCCCAATTCGCGGGTGATGCCGAGTGCGACAATCGAGGCGACGAGCGATTCTGCATTGAACCGCGACGAGCCGAGATAAATCTGCAGCGCGAGCGCGCCGCCGGTGAAGAAGGCGGTGAGACCGACGACAAGCAGCGAATTGTAGCCGATCTTCATCAGCTGATCGAATATCTGGCGGAAATAGATGGTAGGCGTGAGCCCTTGAATGAGGGCGTCTCTGGTGAAAAGCGTAACGCGTCCCGTCTCGGCGAGCAGGGCCAGGACGACACGGCCGAGATTGGCGAGGAAATTCACTGAGCGCGATGTCCGGAGATTGTTGATTCTAGACCCGAGTATAGCCGCGCATAGCGCTGGCCCAAACGGGTAAGCAGTTCATATGAAATCGTCCCAGCCCAATGTGCCGCTTCATCGATGGCAATATTGGGGCCGATGAGTTCTGCTTTTGTGCCACGGACCACGCTGCCGCGCGGCAGATCGGTGATGTCGAGCGCCATCATGTCCATCGAAACCCGCCCCACCACCGGGCAGCGGCGGCCGGCGACAAAGGCCTGCGCCGCGCCGTTGGACACGGCCGAGCTGAGCGAACGCGGCACGCCGTCCTTGTAGCCCGCGCCGATGACGGCGATGCGCGACGGCCGCCCTGCCCGCCAGGTCGCGCCATAGCCGACGGTCTCCCCGGCGGCGAGGTCGCGGGTCTGGAGCACGGTTGCTTCGAGGACGGCAACCGCGAGCATGGGATTGGGCTTGCCCGGCACGGGATTGCCGCCATAAAGCGCGATGCCGGGACGGACGAGATCATGGGTGTAGCCGGAGCCCAGGAAGATGCCGCTCGAATTGGCGAAGCTTGCCCTGATGCCCGGAAGCCGCGCGCGGACCGCGTCGAAGGCCTGCTTCTGGCGAAGGTTCAAGGGGTGGTCCGGTTCATCGGAGCAGGCCAGGTGGCTCATCAGCAAGGTGAGATTAAGGCCTTCCAAGGTGCGGGAATCGTTGAGGAGGCCGGCCAGCGCATCGACCGAGAAGCCGAGGCGGTTGATGCCGGTATCGACATGCAATGCGCAAGGAAGCTTGCGGCCATAGACGCGGCCGAAAGCCGCCCATTCACGCGCCTCGTCATGGGCAATGAGGGCGGGTCGCAAATCCTCGCTGGCGTAATATTCGGCCTGGCCGGGAAACAGGCCATCGAGCACGTAGATGACCGCCTCGCGCGGCAGAATACCGCGCAATTCGCCGCCTTCCATGGGCCGGGCAACGAAGAAGGTGCGGCAGCCCGCCGCCCACAAGGCCTTCGCCACGGGGCCGACGCCCAGGCCATAGGCATCGCCCTTGATGGCAGCACCGCATTCGGCGGGCGCGGCCTTGGCCGCAAGACGGCGCCAGTTCTCCTGAATCGCATCCAGACGAACAGTCAGGACCGCGCCGGCAATGGCTTGCGGCGGCCCCAAAGCACCGGCGCTCGCGGCAATCGCCGTCATGGCGCGGAACTCCTCGTGTGCCCGGGTTCGCGCATCGGTTCAGGTTTCGGGTGCCAGGCGCTCGACGACAAGCCGCAACGTGTCGGGACTACGCGACATGACAAGATGCGGCGTATCGACGGCGAAAGACCTGCCATTCGCATCAGCGCTCACGCAGCTCTCCCAGGCGACGATGCCGTCGCGCCGGCTGAAGATGGCGGTCCAGGGCACCGGCAAGGGCGCGGACACGCGGTCGAAATCGAGGTCGTGGCTGTAGACAAGACTGAAGGCATGAAAGAGCGGCTCGAGCGGCGTCGCGGTCGGCAGACGAACCGGCGACGCAATGGTCACGACATGGCGGATGCAGTCTGGCCTTCGTTGCGTAAGATCGCGCGCAAAAAGGCCGCCGAGACTGATGCCCACGACATTGATAGGTGTATTCAGCTCGCGGTGCAGTTCATCGAAGCGGCGATCGAGATCGCGTAAAATGCCGGAGGTCGGCCCCCAATTGACCCCGCGCCGCCAGCCGAAGGTGCGGAAACCGCAACGGTCGAGAAACCGGCGCAAGGGATAGGTAAAGCGGTCACCGGTGAGGAAGGCGGGGATGACAAAGACCGGCTGACCGTTGCCCCGCGGGAGACCAATGTGCTCCGGCGCGCGCGGCCGATAGGCCGCATAGGACCAGAACTCACCGGCAAAGGCGGACCAGGACGGGCGGGTGAGACCGCGGCCGGAATTGTCGAAAGCGGCTTTGAGCATGCCCCTAAATGGGAAATAATCGTGCCGGGATCAAGCCTTTAGAGCGGCCGGCCCGGTGGCAGGCGGCAGCGAGCCCCTGCCCGATGGCCTCCGGCTTCAGCAGCGCATGCGCGATGGCCCGCACCGAGCAGGCCTGTGCCGCCAGTGATGCCGAGAGTGGGTTGGGTCGTCATGGAGAGCGTCTATCGCAATAAGGGTGGAAGTGCGCAACTCAAGCGCTGACATAACGGTCACATGCCTGTCATCCCCGCACCTGTTGCGGGGATCGGCCGTTCCGACACTCCGTAGTCGGAGCATGTTGCGCAATGGATTGCCGGGACAAGCCCGGCAAGGACAGCACATTAATCGGCCCGCCTACTGGAACTGCTCAGGCAGGTAGTCGCCCTTGACCAGGTTCTGGAACTTGGTGAGCGTCGCGTCGAACTGGAGCTCGACAATGCCGGTGGGGCCATGGCGCTGCTTGCCGATGATCACTTCGGCGATGCCGGTGACGCGGTTCATCTGCTCCTGCCAGTCGAAGTGCTCCTGCGTGTTGGGCCTCGGCTCCTTGCGGGCCAAGTAATATTCCTCGCGGTAGATGAAGAGAACGACATCGGCGTCCTGCTCGATCGAGCCCGATTCACGCAAATCCGCCAATTGCGGGCGCTTGTCGTCGCGATTCTCGACCTGTCGCGACAATTGCGACAGCGCAATGATGGGCACGTTCAGTTCCTTGGCGAGCGCCTTGAGCCCGACCGTAATCTCAGAGACTTCCTGAACCCTGCCCTCGGAAGCCCGGCGCGTGGATCCTGCCAAAAGTTGCAGATAGTCGATGACGAGCAGGCCAAGGCCGCGCTGGCGCTTCAGGCGGCGGGCGCGCGCCGCAACCTGGCCGATGCTCAGGCCGCCGGTTGCGTCGATATAAAGCGGCAGGGACTGCAGTTCGCGGCTGACCTCGACGATGCGGTGGAATTCGTCCTCGGCGATCTTGCCGCGGCGGATGCGCTCCGACGAAATGCCCGACTGTTCTGCGACGATGCGCGTCGCCAGTTGTTCGGCCGACATCTCCAGCGAGAACAGTCCAACCACGCCGCCATCGAGGACTTTGAGGGAGCCATCCGGCTGATGTTCGGCGCGATAGTTCCTCGCCACATGGTAGGAGATATTGGTGGCAAGCGCGGATTTGCCCATGGCGGGGCGGCCGGCGACGATAATGAGGTCGGAGGCCTGAAGGCCGCCCATCTTTTCGTCGAGATCGCGCAAGCCCGTCGAAATCCCGGACAGGCCGCCATCGCGCTGATAGGCATTCGCGGCCATGTCGACGGCGTCGGTGAGCGCGCGGGCGAAATTCTGGAAGCCTTGGCCGTAGGTGTTGGACTCGGCGATCGCATAGAGCGACTGCTCGGCATGCTCGATCAGGTCGCGGGCGGTTAGGTCGACAGGCGTGTCATACGACTCGTTGACGATATCGGTGCCGATATTGATGAGCCTGCGACGCTGGGCGAGTTCGAAAATGGCCCTGCCATACTCCTCGGCATTGATGATGGTGCTCGCCGCCGCGGCAAGACGGGCGAGATAGGCGGTGCCGCCGATTTCCTGCAAGGTCTCGTCGCGTTCGAAGAAGGTCTTGAGCGTTACCGGCGAGGCCAGCTTGCCTGCGCGGATCAGCGTCGATGCCGCTTCGTAGATGCGGGCATGGACGGCCTCGAAGAAATGCTCGGGCAGAAGGAAGCCCGACACGCGGTCGCAGGCGTCGTTATTGACCAGAATGGCGCCAAGCAGCGCCTGCTCCGCCTCGATATTGTGCGGGGGCGCGCGGTAGGAGTCGTCTTTGGGTTCCGGCTCAAGCGCGCGGAGTGCAGCAGTGGCCATGGGACTGTGATAGCGAATGCCTTCAATTTAAGGCGAATCGTTTGATCATTATGCCCGTAATCCACAGCGGCGACAAAAGACGTCAGCAGCAACCTCAGCAAACGCATCAACGCGCCACCAGATCTGGTGGAATCTATTGGATTTTTGGCGTAATCTTGCCGATTGCAGCGCTTCACGTGCCGCAGCCTCAAGAAACGCACTGACAACCCCTACTCAGCGGAAATCGAGCGGAAGCGCGGGGTCTTGGAATCGATCTCGCGCAGACGATCTTCTTCGGCCAGCATGTAATTGCGGGTCAAGGGCAGGACGTGCTGGCTGCGCGTGAACTGGATCTGGAAATTGTTCATGCCGGAATAGCGGAAGGCGGTCTCGGACGCGGCAAGATAGAATTCCCACATGCGGCAAAACCGTTCGTCATAGATCGCCTTGGCGCGCTCGCGATGGGCGGCAAAGCGATTGCCCCATTCGCGCAGTGTCATCGCATAATGGAGACGCAGAATCTCGATATCGGTAACGTAAAGGCGCTGTTTCTCTATATGCGGGATGACTTCCGATAGCGCCGGAATATAGCCGCCCGGGAAAATGTACTTCTTGATCCATGAACTGGTGGCGCCGGGCCCGTCGGAGCGGTTGATCGAATGGAGCACCGCGATGCCGTCATCCGTCAGCAGCGCACGGCACTTGCGGAAGAACTCCTTGTAGTGCCCGACGCCAACATGCTCGAACATGCCGACCGAGACGATGCGGTCAAAGCGCTCATTGAGCTGGCGATAGTCGAGAAGGCGGAATGAGACACGGTCGGCGAGACCGCGCTGCCGGGCGCGCTCATTCGAAAGCTTGTGCTGCTCCTCGGAGAGCGTGACGCCGGTGACGTTCGCGCCGCAGGTTTCGGCGATGTAAAGACCCAGGCCGCCCCAGCCCGAACCGATGTCGAGAACTTTCATGCCGGGCTTGATGTTGAGCTTGGCGGCGAGATGGCGCTTCTTGGCGAGCTGCGCGTCATCGAGCGACTGTTCGGGCGATTCGAAATAGGCACAGGAATATTGCCGGTCGCGATCGAGGAACAGATCGTAGAGCGCGCCGGAGAGATCGTAATGATGCGCGACGTTCTTCTGCGCCTTGCCGACAGGATTGTACTGGTCGAGGCGCTTGAGCGCGATGCGGGCCTGGTTGAAGAGTTCGAAGACGGCAGGCTGTGGGCGGCCCTCGAGATTTTTCAGGAGGAGTTCGAGAACCTCGTAGATGCTGCCCTGCTCGAGTTCGAGCCCGCCCGCCATATAGGCTTCGCCCAGATAGCGATCCGGATCGAGGGCGATCTTCTTCTCCCATTGCGGGTCGGTGATCCGGAAGGCCAACTCGGCACCGGTTCCGTCGCCGTAGGAATGTGGCTTCCCGGCCGCGTCGGTGACCTTCAAGGCGCCGGTCCTGACCACGTACTTCAATGCGCGATCAAATAGTGGAAACATCACTGCACTCTCGGCATGCCGTCCCGGCTCCCAGCAGCCGCATGCATCCCGCCCCGTCCGAATATTAAGAAAATTTAAGCATGATCCGGCCCGGGCCGCAATAATTCGCGCCATGGGACTGTTAACAGCGACGGCATGGCTGCCACGCGAAAGAAAAAGGGCCGCATTCTTGCGACCCTTCCATCCCGTCTGGATGGCCGGCTCCAAGGCCGGCCAAGGAGAGTTTGACTACTTCTCTTCCGGAGCGGTTGCGGCCTCGGCGGCAGCTTCCTCTTCGAAGAGCTGCTCGGCGGCGATGCGAGCTTCCTCGCGCTCGGAAATGGTGCCGGTCAGCACTTCGCCGCGCGCCTGGGCCTCCGCCTCGTCGGCGGAGCGAGCGACGTTGACAGTCACCTTGACCACCACTTCAGGGTGCAACGCGATACGGACCGAATACATGCCGATGGTCTTGATCGGGGTGTCGAGCAAGACCTGGTTGCGCGAGACCGCTGCACCCTCGCCGCTTGCCGCTTCAGCGATGTCGCGGGTCGAGACCGAGCCGTAGAGCTGACCCGATTCGCCGGCCTGGCGCAGGATGACAAAGCTCTTGCCGTCGAGCTTCGTCGACACGCCGGCCGCGTTCGAGCGACGTTCGGCATTGCGGGCTTCGAGCTGGGCACGATCGCGCTCGAAGCGCGCCTTGTTCTCGGCGCTGGCGCGCAGCGCCTTGTGGAGCGGCAAGAGAAAATTGCGCGCATAGCCGTCCTTCACCTTGACGACATCGCCCATGGCGCCGAGCTTTTCGACGCGCTCAAGCAGAATGACTTCCATATGACTTCTCCTTTGCTGTCCCCGATCCCTGACGGGACGGGTTAGGGACGGCGCGACGCCATCCCAACCAGTTTCACTTCAGTACGTAGGGCAAAAGACCGAGGAAGCGCGCGCGCTTGATCGCCTGGGCAAGTTCGCGCTGCTTCTTGGCGGAAACCGCCGTGATGCGCGAGGGCACGATCTTGCCGCGCTCGGAAATATAGCGCTGCAGGAGGCGCACATCCTTGTAGTCGATCTTCGGCGCATTCTCGCCGGTGAATGGGCAGCTCTTGCGACGACGGAAAAACGGGCGGCGCGCGCCCCCGGCTTGCTGTGCAGACATTATGCGACCTCCGCTGCGGGAGCGGCCTCGCCATCGCGCCGGCCGCGCCCAAAACCACCACCGCGTCCGCCGCCGAAGCCGCCTCCGCGGTCACCACCGAAGCCAAAGCCGCCACGGTCGCCGAAGCCGTCACGCTCATCGCGCTCGCGGCGGCGCATCATGGCCGAGGGGCCCTCTTCAAACTGCTCGACGCGAACCGTCATGAAACGGATCACGTCCTCATTGATCGACATCTGGCGCTCCATCTCGGTGATGGCGGCCGGCGGCGCGTCGATGTTCATCATGGTGAAGTGCGCCTTGCGGTTTTTCCTGATCCGGAAGGTGAGCGACTTGACACCCCAATATTCGGTCTTGCCGACCGTGCCACCACCGGCGGTGATGACATTCTTGAACTGATCGGTCAGGGCATCGACCTGCGCGTTCGATGCATCCTGGCGCGTCAGGAAGACGTGCTCATAAAGCGGCATTGCTGATAAGGCCTTTCTGTTTCCACTCACCAAACGCATCCGGCGCAGAGCCTCCTTCGAACCTCGGAAAGGCTCGAAAGACCGGTCGACGAAAGAGCGGAGACACGGGAAGACGGAGCCTAGGCCCCTGCCCGGAGAACCGGGCCTTCCGTTCAGCCCCCAGCCGGGTGCCGTTTGGGCGTGGCGCTTATGGCGGAAAGCAGCGGGTTTGGCAAGTGCGGGAGATACAAGCTCCCGCACCTACGTTACGTCATGTCGGATCGGGACTATTTCGCGCAAGTCACGAATTTGAAGCCGTCGCAGAACTGCTGGTCGCAGACGGCGCCGGTGCCGATCAGCCGCGTCGGCTGGTTTCCACCAATGTCGGGTGCCATCGCAAAGCCGGTGGCCGCTGTGTAGCCCTTGCTCTTGCAATATGCGTTCGCTGCCATCGAGCCGCAGCCGGTTGCCCAGTTGAAGCACCAATCAAGCCTGTTGCCCTGAATCTTGGGCTTGTTGAAGGTCATCTTGTCGGGCGTGTTGGTCTTGCAGGTAATGTGGCTGAACCCATCGCAGAACCCCTGGTCGCAGACCGCACCGGTGCCGATCAGGCGGGTGGGTTGGCTGGCGCCAATATCCGGCGCCATCGCGAACGCGC
>JAEUMG010000275.1 GCA_016793355.1 Hyphomicrobiales bacterium | reverse complement strand
TCGATATTCTTGAGCTGCTGCTCGCCCATGTCGTCGAAAGCCGCGTCGGTCTTCCCGCGCACCTCTTCATGCACCTTGCCGGAAACACAAATGCCACCCGGCTCTGCCAGGGACTCAAGCCGCGCCGCGATATTGACGCCCTCGCCATAAAGGTCCGAACCTTCACCGATCACGTCGCCGAGATTGATTCCGACGCGCAGCACGATCCGCTTGGCTTCATCGACGCCTTCGTTCGCCGCCGCCATCTTCTTCTGCAGTTCGACTGCGCCTCGAACGGCGTTCACCGCGCTCGCAAACTCGACCAGCACGCCGTCGCCCATGAGCTTGACGATCCGCCCGCCATGCGCCTTGACGACAGGCTCGAGCACGCCCTTCCGCCGGTCCTTCAGCGCCGCGAGCGTACCCGCTTCATCGGCCTCCATCATGCGCGAATAGCCGACGACATCGGCCACCATGATCGCGGCAAGCCGGCGATTGGCGTTCATCGGCAATATCCGGCACGGCAAAGCGCAAGAACGGGCACGGCGGAACACTGAGCCCCCATGGATCTGCGCCGACATATACTCCCGAATCGACGCGGTTTGGCGACAAAAATACCCCCGAACGCAGCGCGCTTGGGGGCACGCTTGCCGGCGCGATGGGCTGTCTGGCCTAGGCCGCGGCGTTTCTCCCGCCCATGTCCTGGCCGCGCATGCCCGAGGCAAGCCAGGTCGCGCAGGCCTCGCCCAGTTCGGCCCGCGCACGAGCCTCGTAGGCTTCGCATTGCTTCGCGCTCAAGGTGTCACGCCACCGGCCATTGGTTCCCTTGTTGATGAAGGTCTGCGCGCCGCCCTCCCAGAAAGCTCCGCCCAAGGGCACGCTCGGCGTTGCGTTGGCTTTCATATAGGCAAAGCTGCAATGCTCGACGATCCGGGGCCAGGCCGATGGCCGGATTTCGACTTCGATGAAATCGGCGATGCGCCTGATCTCGCCCGGCAGATCGTCCTTGAGATCGCGGAAATGCAAAAGCATCACATTGGGCAGGTCGCGGATCGCCCACCACGACCTGACGTTCTCCCAGAACGGCCAGAACGGTTCGCCGTCCTGTTCAAGCCACGTGTCGAAATAGGCCGAGATCGAGTCCGCCGGCCGCCCGATCGGCGGTCCGACGCGCCCGGGCGTGTCATTGAGCGCGTCATACCAGAGCTGGTTGGCATTGGCGTGGTGATTATACATGCTCCACACCACGTCGCGGCCGTCGCGGCCGATATAGATGTATTTGGCCTTGGGCGAGAAGACGAGCGCATCGACCGGCAGATGTGTCTTGAGGAAGCGCCGATGGGTTTGCTTCTCGACTTCCGGAAGCTTGATCTCCTTGGGCGGAATGCGCAGGTCGAGCCACGGCGACATTTCCGCGACCGGCAATCCCTCCTCGCCCTGGAAGATCAGCTGGCTGACGATCTGCTGCGTCCAGGTTGTCCCTGATTTTGCATAGGTCGCGATGACGATGTCATCGTCGCGGAACTGGAAATCGTTCCAGATCGTCGAATCGAAGTGGTGATTGTGAAGTTCCCTGGTCTTGACGGGCCAGGCTGCCTGGGTTGTCTGCATGGATTTCCTCGCTGGGTATCGGCGCTGCGGGCGGCTTTTGCGCCTCGCTACATGACCTGGCGATGAACGCCCCGGTCAATGGATGCCCGGACCAGGTCCGGCAGTCCGGGGCGATTCATATTCGCAAGAATTCCCTTGACCGAGTTCTTTTTGTGTTCTATATGGCTGCCATGGACAGGGCTTCCGCCATAGAACACCAGCGCCTGCCGCTCATCGGCCATGTCATAGCGCTCTTCGCCATGATCGGCCTCGTCGAGGGCGGAACCGTCGAGCGGGTGCCGAAGCCGCTCCACCGCGCGGTCTTGCGAATCCTGCGCACGATGGAATCCGCCGTCAGGCGGCTGATCGTTGCGGCAGCGCGCGACATCGTGCTCGAGCCCCCGAAGCCGCGTCCGCCCCGGACGACAGCCAAACCTCGCGACAAGGCCAAGGCCAGGGCGGATGGCGAAGTCAAAGAGAAGCGCAAACGCCGTCCCCTGTTCAACCTCTTCGATCCGCTCAAGCGTTTTGGCCGCCGCTTCAGGAAGAAGAAACGCCGGGGGCCTGAGCCGCGCGCCTATTTCTTCCCGCCCGATCCCCCCGATACACGCCATCCGATCTTCCGCGGGATCCGCCAGCCCGTGCCGGAGCCGCCACCCCCGCCGCCGCCGCCTCCGCCGGCCCCTGTCGTGGAGAAGAAGGCCGATGACGGCACGGTCAATGCCAAGCCGCTGATCCGCCGCCTCATGGCTGTCCTGGACGCGGTTCAGGACATCCCCCGCCAGGCCATGCGGCTCGCCCGCTGGCAGGCGCGTCCCAAGGAGGAGCGGCGGCCCGAGCGCTGGAGCCCCTTGCGCCCCGGCCGCCCACCCGGCTTCCGCCGGCGGCCGATCCACGAGGTCGACGACATCCTCAAAGAGTGCCACTGGCTCGCCACTGACGGCAACCCGCCGCTCGACGACACGTCCTAGGGGCCAGTCCGCCGCAACTCTTCATGGGCGGGCCCGCCTGTCCTCGGGCTCGACCCGGGGAACCCGCCCATCCAGACTGGATGGCCGCCTCATGGGCGGCCATGGAGGACAATCATTGCTCTCATCCTTCGCGGCAGCGCTTCGCGCCGCGCCTCGGGACGAGGGGTATTTTTATGCCCCCATGCACTGACCTCGTCCTGAGGTGGCCGCGCAGCGGCCCATGAAGGCAACCTCCGGCGACACTCACAACGGGATATTGTCGTGCTTCTTCCAGGGATTTTCGAGTTTTTTGTGCCGCAGCATATTGAGCGCGCGCGCAATTCTTTTGCGTGTCGAATGCGGCATGATCACTTCATCGAGAAAGCCGCGCTGCGCGGCGACGAAGGGATTGGCGAAGCGTGCCTCGTAATCCTTGACCCTGGCCTTGATCTTCTCGGGGTCGGATAGTTCGGACCGGTAGATGATCTCGGCGGCACCTTTCGAGCCCATCACCGCGATCTCGGCCGTCGGCCAGGCATAATTGACATCGCCGCGCAAATGCTTCGATGCCATGACGACATAGGCCCCGCCATAAGCCTTGCGGGTGATCAGCGTCACTTTCGGAACGGTCGCCTCGGCATAGGCGAAAAGCAGCTTGGCGCCGTGCTTGATGAGCCCGCCATATTCCTGCGCGGTGCCGGGAAGAAAGCCCGGCACGTCGACAAAGGTGACGATCGGGATGTTGAAGCAGTCGCAGAAGCGGACGAAGCGCGCCGCCTTGCGTCCCGCATCGGAATCGAGCGTTCCGGCCAGCACCATCGGCTGGTTGGCGACGAAACCGACCGTATGTCCTTCGATGCGCCCGAAGCCCGTTACCATATTGCGGGCGAAGGCCTCCTGGATCTCGAAGAAATCGCCCTCGTCCACCGTCTTGAGGATGAGTTCCTTGATGTCGTAGGGCTGGTTCGGATTGGCCGGCACGAGCGTGTCGAGCGACATCTCGATCCGCTCGCTGTCGTCGAGCGCCGGCAATTGCGGCGGGCCGCTGAGATTGGACGCGGGGAGGAAATCCATCAGCCTGCGGATCTGCAGGAGCGCCACGACGTCATTGTCGAAGGCCTTGTCCGCGATCGACGAGCGCGTCGTGTGAACCGAGGCGCCGCCGAGCTCTTCCGCCGTCACCGTTTCGTTGGTGACCGTCTTAACGACGTCGGGCCCGGTCACGAACATGTAGCTCGTATCGCGCACCATGAAGATGAAGTCGGTCATCGCCGGCGAATAGACATCGCCGCCCGCGCATGGCCCCATGATGACGGAAATCTGCGGGATGACGCCGGAGGCCAGCACGTTGCGCTGGAACACCTCGCCATAGCCGCCAAGCGCGCTCACGCCTTCCTGGATGCGCGCCCCGCCGGCATCGAACAGCCCGATGATGGGTGCGCGGTTCTGCAGCGCCATGTCCTGGATCTTGGTTATCTTGCGGGCATGCGCCTCCGACAGCGAGCCGCCGAAGACGGTGAAGTCTTTCGCGAAGACATAGACCAGGCGGCCATTGATCGTGCCCCAGCCGGTGATGACCCCGTCGCCGGGAAAAAGCTGCTTCTCCATTCCGAAATCGGTGCAGCGGTGCTCGACGAACATGTCGAACTCCTCGAACGAGCTTTCGTCGAGAAGAAGTTCGACCCGCTCGCGCGCCGTGAGCTTGCCGCGGGCATGCTGGGCATCGATGCGCTTCTGCCCGCCGCCGAGCCGCGCTTCGGCGCGCTTGACTTCAAGTTTTTCGAGGATTTCCTGCATGCGTAACTCCCGCGGTCTTTCGCTCTTAGCGGGGCCGGCCGGGGGCCGTCAAACTGCCGGAAAATGAAGGATCAGGGTTCGGCTCGCGACTCGCCGGTCGGAGTCACCACCGGTGCGTCCACCGGATACTGATCGGCCCACACCGTCGCACGGGCCTCGGCCTCCAGTCGCTCCTCTTCGGAGGACTGCGCCAGCATCGTATCGAGCCGGTCGATGATGTCCGGGTTCTCTTCGGGCCGCACCGTTTCCTGGGCGAGGAGATACCACATCAGGGCGCGGGTCTGGTCCTGCTCGACAAACTCGCCCTTGGCATAGAGATCGCCCAGCATGGCCTCGGCCGGCGCATAGCGTTTGCGGGCCGATGAGACCAGCCACTTCAGGCCCTGATCGGGTTTAGCCTTGATACCCTGCCCCCTCAGCGTCATCACGCCAAGGCCATATTGGGCTGCCGGATGGCCGAAGGTCGAGGCCAGACGGTAAAGGCGCAGAGCCCGGTCGAAGTCCTGTTCGATCCCGTTGCGCTTGTTGCCCGTACGATAGGCATCGGCGACTCTGACGAGCGAGTCGACCATGATCCTTAGGCGGTTCGGTTCGGTCTCATCGGGGTTGAAGGCATCCGCCACACGCCCGTAATAGGAAAGTGCCTTGGCATCGTCGCGCTCAACACCCCGGCCCAGCCGATACATGTTGCCGAGGTACCAGTCGGCAACGATATTGCCCTGGTCCGACGCCTGCAGGAAGAATTTGAGCGCCTTGTCGTAATTGCCGTTCTTGTAGGCCTTCTTGGCCTTCTTCAGCTCATCGGTCCAGAACGGCACGAAATCGAGATCGGGCGCC
>JAEUMG010000265.1 GCA_016793355.1 Hyphomicrobiales bacterium | reverse complement strand
CCCCATGTCGAATATGATGTCGACCACTGGGAAGACCGGCTCATCATCCGCACCAATGCCGATGGCGCGGAAGACTACAAGATCGCCTGGGCGCCGATCGCCGATCCCGGCCCGCAGAACTGGAGCGATCTGGTTCCGCACAGGCCGGGGACCTTGCTCCTTGGCGTGATGGCGCTCAAGAACTGGCTGGTTCGCCTCGAGCGCGAGAACGGCCTGCCGCGCATCGTGATCCGCGACATGGCAAACGGCGAAGAGCATGCCATCGCTTTCGACGAAGAGGCTTACGCGCTGGGCCTCGGCGAGATGCGCGAATATGACACCGATATCCTGCGCTTCACCTATTCATCGATGACGACGCCGGCGCAGGTCTATGACTACGACATGCGCAACCGCACACGCGCCTTGCGCAAGACGCAGGAGGTGCCGTCCGGCCACAATCCGGCGGACTACGTGACGAAGCGCATCCAGGCCGAGGCCAAAGATGGCGAGACGGTGCCTGTGACGCTGCTCTATCGCAAGGAGACGAAACTCGACGGCTCGGCGCCGGTGTGGCTCTATGGCTATGGTTCCTACGGCATCACCATCCCGGCCGGCTTCAACACCAATATTCTTTCGCTCGTCGATCGCGGCTTCATCTATGCCATCGCGCATATCCGCGGCGGCAAGGATAAGGGCTATCGCTGGTACAAGGAAGGAAAGCGCGAAAAGAAGATCAACAGCTTCACCGATTTCGTCGCAGCGGCGGAAGCGTTGATCAAGCGCGGCTATACGCGGGAAGGCAATATCGTCGCGCAAGGCGGCAGCGCCGGCGGCCTGCTGATGGGCGCTGTCGTCAATCTCGCGCCGCATCTCTTCAAGGGTGTCGTCGCCGAAGTTCCCTTCGTCGACGTGCTGACCACGATGCTGGATGATACTTTGCCGCTGACGCCGCCGGAATGGCAGGAATGGGGCAATCCGATCGCCAGTCCGGAAGCCTATGACGTGATCGCCGCCTATTCGCCCTATGACCGGATCGAGGCCAAGGCCTATCCGCATATCCTGGCGGTCGGCGGACTGACCGATCCGCGGGTCACCTATTGGGAGCCGGCGAAATGGGTGGCGCGCCTGCGCGAGCTCAAGACCGACAATAGTCTGCTGCTGCTCAAGACCAATATGGAAGCCGGCCATGCCGGCGCCTCCGGACGGTTCGACCGGCTGAAGGAAGTGGCGCTGGTCTATGCCTTCGGGATCAAGGTGGCGGGGGGTATGTCGAAATAATTGGCTCCCATCGACATATCCGTGCATTGTGTCGATGTCATCGACATATCCGGTATGATATGTCGATAAAACTGAAATATGTCGACAAATGTTCCGCCCCGACCAGCCGCACAACGCTCTCCCCCTGTTACCGCCAGAGGCTGACATTGAGACCAAGCCTGTCCTCAGAGCCTGCGTCACTGCCAGGGCGTCTCTTGCCGAACTGAAGGCCGTCGGAAGTTTAATCCCGAACCAAGCAGTTCTTATCAACAGCATTCCCTTGCTCGAGGCCCAGGCCAGCTCGGAAATCGAGAACATCGTCACGACGGCCGACCGCCTGTTCCGCTATGCTGGCGAGCCCGGCCGGGCGGATCTCGATCCTGCGACAAAGGAGGCGCTCCGCTATCGGACAGCACTCAACGACGGCTTCCGAGCGCTCGCACAGCGCCCCCTGTCAATCTCCACCGCAGTCAAGGTCTGCAGCACGATCAAGAATGTCGAAATGGAGATCCGCCGGACGCCCGGAACCGCACTCGTCAATGAAGCCAACAACGAGATTGTCTATACGCCGCCAGAGGGCCGGGAGCGACTCTTGGGCCTGCTCGCTAACTGGGAGCGCTATATTCACGACCATATAGTCACCGACCCTCTCATTCGGATGGCGGTGATGCACTATCAGCTGGAGGCTATTCATCCGTTTACGGACGGAAATGGCCGGACCGGCAGGGTGCTCAATCTACTCTATCTTGTCGAGCAGAAGCTCCTCGATATCCCGGTTCTCTACCTCAGCCGATATATCATACGACGCAAGCAGGACTACTATCGTCTGCTGCTTGGCGTCACGGCAAAGGCGGATTGGGCCTCCTGGATTCTTTTCATGCTCGCGGCCGTGGAGGAAACGGCCGGCTGGACCACGGCAAAAATCAAAGCAATCAGAGCCCTCCTCGACCGAACAGCCGAGAAAATCCGGCGGGAAGAGCCGCGAATCTATTCGCGGGAACTAGCAGAGATCATATTCACGCAGCCTTACTGCCGGATCGCCAATCTCGTCGAGGCCGGCATCGCACAACGGCAATCCGCATCGGTCTATCTCAAGCGTCTCGTCGCCATCGGCGTGCTCGAGGAACGCAAAGCCGGACGTGAAAGGCTATTCGTCAATCCGGCATTGATAACGCTTCTGACCGAGTCAGATCGCCAAGGATAAACACCACACCCATGCTCATTGACTCAAGAAAGGCCCAGCTTCTTCTCATCGACATGCAGGAACGGTTACTGCCGGCGGTGGCGGCGGCGGAACAGGCATTGAAGAATGCGATCACACTCTTGAAAACGGCACGCGCTCTCGGTCTGCCGGTCAGCGTTTCGGAGCAATATCCCAAGGGACTTGGGCTCACGGTCGCTCCGCTCAAGACAGAGCTCGGCA
>JAEUMG010000206.1 GCA_016793355.1 Hyphomicrobiales bacterium | reverse complement strand
GGAGCGATGTGCCGGCTGCGCCGTCGCGACTCACCCCACGGTGGGGAGAGGGGAAGTAAGAGGCGGCGCGGCTCGGACCGCGCGGGGAGAGGGGAAGTTGGTTTGTAGGTGTCATCCTCGCATTCATTGCGGGGATCCATTGAGCCGATGCTCCGTAGGCTGAGGATGGTGCGCGGTGGAGTGCGACTCGAGTCCGGCAAACACAGGTTTTGGGAGGGCGGTGCGGGGGAGACGCCCCCTCACCCGGTCGCCGCTACGCGGCTCCCGCCCGGCCCGGCCCTCCGCTCGCGCTCCGGGCGTGCGTCGCTCAAATAGCTCCCCGGGAGCGATTTTCCGGCGGCGCCGTCGCGACTCACCCCACGGTGGGGAGAGGGGAAGTAAGAGGCGGCGCGGCTCAGACCGTGCGGGGAGAGGGGAAGTAAGAGCCGGCGCGACTCAGCCCACGGTGGGGAGAGGGAAAGAAAGGCAAGCGCCGTGGCTGCTCTCCTTAAAAAAGAATCGGCCGCACTGGAGCGGGGGATCCAGCGCGGCCTGTTCTTCTTGGTCCGGCGCTTGAGCGGGGATGGGGGGCGCCGGGCTGGCCGAGGCGAGGGGAGAGCCCCGGCACACCCCATATACGCACGAGTTGGGCCCGGAGTCTCAAGCTTACGACAATTTAATACTCCGCGGCCGCCATGGCAGGATCGCCGCCGTCGCAAGGGCTGGAATCGACTCCCAGGCGAGGACGATCGACGGCCCGATCGGGGAAAAGCGGCGCGAGCAGCGGATGCGAGAATAGGGGGCGGTTGCCCTCACCCGACCGGTCTAGGCAGGATTGCCCATAGGCAGGCCAAAGCGGTTAGTATGAGCATCGCCAGCATGGGAGGGATGGTCATCCGATTGCCGAGGGTTCACGTCTCGCGCCTCGTCGCGCTGGTGATCGGCTATCTCATTGCCTATCTGGCGCTGCACTGGACGAGCTATATCTTCGTCTATCCCGAATTCGGCGTAACCCCGTGGGACCCCAAGACCGGCCTGAGCTTCCTGCTCGCGGCGCTGATGGGGCCGGCCTCGTTCCCGGTGCTGTTCGTGACGACCTCGCTCGGGCAGTATTTCACCACGCCCTATGCCGACATGACCCTCATCGTCACCCGCGGCCTGCTGTTCGCGCTCGTCTATACGCTGGCCGGCGCCGGCTTCGCGCGCGCGACCGCCGCCGACCGCTGGGGCTCGATCCCGCAGGTGCTCAAGCTGCTCGGCATCGGCACCGTCGCTGCGGTGCTCTACGGCATCGCGGTGGTCGCCACCATCGCCTGGCTCAGCCGCATGCCCTCGCCGTGGCTGCTTTCGGCGATCGTGACATCGGCGACCGGCGATCTCATCGGCACGATGACGATCGTCCCGCTCTATCTCGCCTGGCGCTCGCTCGGCGCGCCGCGGCGGGCCGAGTCCGGACCGCTCATGCATCTCGCGGTGGGCGCGCTCCTTATCTTCGCGGCGAGCTTCGTCGTGTTCGGGCTCGAAAGCATCGACCAGTTCAAGTTCTTCTACCTGCTGCTCCTGCCGATCGTCGCCTGCGCGCTGCGCTACGGCTTCGTCGGCGCGGCGCTCAGCATCGTCGCCACCGACATCTTCATGATGGCGATCATCACGGCGCGCGATTTCGAGCCGGGGACCGCGACGGAACTGCAGATCCTGATGATCACGCTCTCGGCGACGGGCCTCTTGCTCGGCAGCGTCGTCTCCGAGCGCGTCAGGCTGTCGGCCGAACTCGTCGAAAGCCACCAGAAACTGAGCGCGGCGCAGAACCGGCTGCTGCACGCCTCGCGCGTCCTTTTGGTCAACGAGATGGCGAGCGCGGTCGCCCATGAGATGAACCAACCGCTCTCGGCGGTGCGCAATTTCATCCGCGCCGTGCAGCGCATGCTGCCGGAGCGCAATCTCGACCGCGCCAAGGTGGCAAGCCTGATCGACGCCGCGGTGGCGCAGGTCGACGCGGCGAGCGCCATCATCAACGACACGCGCCGGCTGGTGAAGCGCGATGCCGACGATCACGCCACCGCTTCGGTTTCGGAAAGCGCCGATCTGTGCCTCAGGCTGCTGCAGGGCGAAATGCGCAGCGCCGGGGTGAGCGTGCGCCAGGAGATCGGCAAGGACACGCGCGTCCATATCCAGCCGGTCAAGCTGCAGCAGGTGCTGCTCAATCTCCTGCGCAATGCGATCGAGGCGCTGGACGGGCAGGAAACGCGGCTGATCACCATCGCGGCGCGGCCCGCCGGGGACGGCAAGATCGAGATCGCGGTCAGCGATACCGGGCCCGGCTTCTCCGAGGCGATCCGCATGGAACTGTTCCGGCCGTTCGCGACCTCCAAGGAAGAGGGCCTCGGGCTTGGCCTGAACCTGAGCCGCAGCATCATCGAGGATCATGGCGGCGAATTGTGGATCGCCGATTACCGGCCGGGCCGCACACGCATCGCCTTCACGCTTCGCGCGGAGGCGGATGAATGAAACAGCGGGTGGCGATCATCGACGACGACGCGCCGGCGCGGACCGCACTCGCCGAGGTGCTCAAGACCTATGGCTATGCGGTCGCCGAATACGGCTCCGGGCAAGAGTTCATGGCAAGCCCCGAATGGGACACCTATCACTGCATTCTCCTCGACATCCGGATGCCGGGAGCCGACGGGATCGAAGTCCAGAAGCGCCTGCGGGCCCGCGACCTGCGCACGCCCATCATCTTCATCACCGGGCATGGCGACGTGCCGCTGGCGGTGCGCGCCATGCGCGGCGGGGCCTTCGATTTCGTCGAGAAGCCGGTGCATGACGACGAGCTCAACGCGGTCATCGAGGCGGCGGTCGCCAGCGTCAGGCAGGAGGCGGCCGAGCCCGACGAGGAGGCGCGCTATTTCGAGCGCGTCGGCCGTCTTACCCCGCGCGAGCGCGAGGTGATGGATCTGGTCGTCGAAGGCCGTTCAAGTGCTGCGATCGGCGCCATACTCGGGGTCAGCCACCGCACCGTCGATCATCATCGCGCGCGGATTCTGGAGAAGATGGAAGTGGCGAGCATCGCGGGCCTGATTCGCGCCGTCCTGCGCAGCCGGCAATGATTGTCGCGCGAGGGAATTGGTCGAAGCGTGGCCCGAAGAGAGAGGGTTGAGATGATGTCCTCGAGCCACGCTTCTCGGAGGTCTTGATCCCTCCACGGCGCTGAATGTGCCCATCGCGCGCCGCGCTGCCTATAGGCAAGCTCGCCTATACCGGCGCAGCGGCCGCGCCGGTATCATGGCGACTCAAAGGGAAAGGGAGTTCACAATGACCGACCGCGAACACACCCCGCCGCCAAAAGACAAGAGCGACAAGGATGCCCGCGAGAGCACGGTTCCGGCCTTTCTCCCCGGCAACCGCGAAGCAGGCAATGAAGAGGTGCTGCGCCTGATGCGGGCCCTGTAAGGCCCGAATCGACCGGAGGGCGAAGTAGGCAGGCTTGCCCATACAGAAATTGCCGGCGACGTTCTATCGTCAAGGCGACGAACGCGAAGCCGGCTTGCCTGTCCTTCCGGCTTCGCGCGTCACCCCTCGATCCAGAAACCCCCGGGCCCCGCACCCCGGGGGTTTTTGCTTTTGCACGACAGACGATGACGATCAGTCTGCGGATTAATTCCACCGCTTCACGCGCGGGAGCAGGGGTTCAGGCATGGGCGTCGCGCCAAGCGGCAGGCGGCGCGCCGACTTCGCGCTTGAAGGCGCGGTTGAAGGCGGCCTCCGCCTCGTAGCCGACATCGACGGCGATCTGGGGGATGGAGCGGCGGCGCTGGCGCAGCAACTCCTTGGCGAGCTGCATGCGCGATCGGGTCAGGTAGCGCATGGGCGGGGCGCCGATGGTGGCGGTGAAGCGCTCGGAAAGTACGCTCCGCGACACGCCGACCTCGCGCGCCAGTTCGTCGGCCGTCCAGGGATGATTGAGACGGTCATGCATGAGCGCGAGCGCGCGGCCGACATGGGGATCCTGCAGGCCCTGCAGCCAGTCGGCGTCATCGCGCTCGCGGGCTTGCGCATAGGCGCGCACCGCCTCGACGAAAAGCAGTTCCGAAAGCCGCGCCATGACGCTCGATGAGGCGAGCAGGCCCTGGGTCAATTGCTGAGCGCCATAGCGTACCGAGGACTCAACCCAGTCGCGCGAGGCGCCTTCGGCGATATTGACCTTCAGCATGCGCGGCAAGGTGGAGATCAAGGGAGTGCGCCGTTCCTCATTGCCGAGATAGCCGCAGATGATGTGGGTGAGATCGCCGCCGCCGCCATAGTGAATGCGGGCAAGCCCCCCCTGCGCGCCGGGCTGAACAAGCTGGCGGCCGCGGTCCGGCGTCTGGCCGGGCGCGTGCGAAAGTATGTGCTCGTCGTTCCTCGGCAGCAGCAGCAATTCGCCAGCCCGGACCTCGAGCGGCGGTTCGCCATCGACTTCGCAGAAGAGGCGGCCCTCGAGGATGTAATGCAGTCCGCAGATTTCCTCCGGATCGGGGAGGTAGGGGCGCACATCATCGGCGGTGATCTCGGCGGCAATGCTCCACGGCGCGGTGAAACGGGCATCAAGAAAGATGCCGCCCTTGAGACGCACGGAACGAAGTATTTCAGACAGAGTGTCCATGAAGGCGCACTTGCATCCGATGCCGATGAACGACGGATGAACCCAATAACGGCATGCGGCGGTCGCGGTCAACCAATGCAATGTTTCAAAGTATTGCTGCGAGTGTTTCAATTGTTTCATCATGGGCGTGAAGATGAATTGAGTATGAATGAAAAAATCGCATCGCGGAGTTTCGGTCAATCAATTCGGTATCTCAGTCATTCTGCAGTCAGGTTTGCCGTTCTATTCCGAGGCCACATGAAACGGGCGATCGAGTCCCGCAAGGACTTGGCGACCCAAGCAACGCTCAGGAGTATCAAATGTCACTGAACTCATTTTCACAATGGGCGACCGGCGCGCGCGACAGACACGCCGCCGCTTCGTTCCTCTCGACGCTGATGGCCAGCTGCCGGTCTCTTTCTTCCGGCGTGATGCGGCGGCGGCAGTTCCGGCAAGACGTGCTGCATGTCCGCGACCTTCCCGATCATCTCTTGAAGGACATCGGCATCCACCGTGGCAACATCGTCGCTGCCGTCTATGGCGGCCGGGGGAGGGCGTAACATGCGCAGCCTTCCCGGCACTCCCGTGGTGCTGTTGCACGGCACCGCGGGAAAGCCATCGCAGTGGGTGGGCGTCGTGGCTGCGCTTTCCGGCCACGAGGTACGCATGCCGTCGCTTCCCGGTCACGGCTTGCTTGCCAGCCAGGAGACCGGCGGCTGGCTCGCCGACGAGGCCTATCAGATCGCGATGAGCGCGGTCGGGGCCGGCCAGCGCGTGCATCTTGCCGGCCATTCCTATGGCGGTGCCGTGGCGCTGAAACTCGCCATGGCTTTCCCCGAACGCATCAAGAGCCTGACATTGATCGAGCCGGCGGTGTTCCATCTGCTGCGCGACGGCGGTGCGCTGGAGCGGCAGATGTATGCCGACATCGCCGAGGTCGAAGTGCGTCTTCGCAAGGCGCATGCCGCCGGCGACGCTATGCCGGGCGTTCGCGGCTTCGTTGATTTCTGGTGCGGCGCCGGCAGCTTTGCAGCGCTTCAGCCGGAGAAGCAGCGTGCGCTCGCCGCCGAGGCCGATCGCATCATCGGCAATTTCACCTCCATTGCGCGCGAGAACTGGCTCTTGAACTCTTGCGCGATGGTCAAGGCGCCGGTGATGGCGATCACCGGTAGTGAATCACCGGTGCTGGTGCAGCACCTGTCGCGGTACATCGCCGGTGCCATGGACGATGCCAAGGTGATCCAGATCAGCGGGGCAGGGCACATGCTTCCCGTCACGCATGCGGCCACGGTCGCGCAATTGCTTGCCCACCATTTCCAGCGGGCCGAGGCGGTGTCTTTCCGTCTGCGCGCCGCTGCCTGAACCACATTCAACAGGAGACTTCCGATGACGACCTCACAGAATCCCGAAACGCTGGCCATTCATTCCGGTCCCAGGATGGACGCGACAAACGGCGCCGTGGCGGTACCGATCTATCAGACCACGTCCTACCAGTTCCGCGACAGCGAGCACGCGGCCAATCTCTTCGCCCTCAAGGAACTCGGCCATATCTACAGCCGCATCATGAACCCGACCACCGATGCTCTGGAAGCGCGGATGACGGCGCTCGAAGGCGGTGCCGCGGCGATGGCGGTGAGTTCCGGCCAGGCGGCGACGGCGCTCTCGATCCAGAACATTGCGCAGGCCGGCGACAATATCGTGAGCTCGACCGATCTCTATGGCGGATCGTGGAACCTCTTTGCCCATACTTTCCGGACCATGGGCATCGAAGTGCGCTTCGTCGATCCGGCCGATCCGAAGGCCTTTGCCGCGGCAACCGACAAGCGCACCAAGGCCTATTATGCCGAAACGCTTCCCAATCCGAAGCTTGCCGTCTTCCCTATCGCGGAAGTCGCCGAGATCGGGCGCAAGCTCGGCGTACCATTGATCATGGACAATACCGCAGCGCCGGTGATCTGCCGGCCGTTCGAGCATGGCGCGGCGATCGTGGTCTATTCGACGACCAAGTATATCGGCGGCCATGGCACATCGATCGGCGGCATGATCATCGATGGCGGCAATTTCGACTGGGAGGCCAACGGCGCGCGCTTCCCCATGCTGACGCGACCCGATCCTTCCTATCATGGCGCGATCTGGACGGAAGCTGCAAAGCCGTTGGGACCCATTGCCTATATTCTCAAAGTCCGCACGACCCTGCAGCGCGATCTCGGCATGGCGATGAGTCCGTTCAACGCCTTCCAGTTCATCCAGGGGCTCGAGACGCTGCCGCTCAGGATGCGCGAGCATTGCCGCAACGGTGCGATGGTGGCGGAGTATCTGAAGAAGCACCGCTCCGTGACGCGGGTGATCTATCCCGGCATGGACCAGCCGATGGATATCGCGGCCAGGGCGGATCGCTACCTCAAAGGCGGACGCGGCGGCCTCGTCGGATTCGAGCTGAAGGGAGGCGTCGAGGCGGGCAAGCGCTTCATCGACGCGTTGAAGCTCGTCTATCACGTCGCCAATATCGGCGATGTGAGAACGCTCGCCATCCATCCGGCGTCGACTACGCATTCGCAACTGTCGGAAGCCGAGCAGCGCGCCACCGGCGTCACACCGGGCTATGTGCGGCTTTCGGTCGGCATCGAGCATGCCGATGACATCATCGCCGATCTCGACCAGGCCCTGGCGGCGAGCGAAGGCAGAATGGCGAAGGCGGCCTAACCCGCCCATCATGGACACCTGCCATCCCCGCACCTGGTGCGGGGATGGATTGACCCTTTGCCTCCACTATGGGGGCAGGGGACCCCTCGTCCTCGCGGAGTGAAGGGAAACGCCGACCAGTTGCGGGGCGGACGGGGCATCGTGTAGGGAGCGGCGATGACGAAGTTGCGCGCCACCCTGCTGCTTGCTCTTGCGCTGATCTGGGCCGGGCTCGCGCTTGCCGCCGATTATGAAGCCAAGCGCGAAGAGATCGCCGGCCTCGGGCGCGAACTCAATTCGATCGAGCGCGCGATTCCGGAGGCCGCGCAGGACGATGCCAAGCTGGTGGCCCTGCGGGTCAGGCTCGACACCCTGGCGAAGTCGCTGATCGGCTTTGGCGTGTCGCTCAGGCCGCGGCTTACCGAGATCAACAGCCGGCTCGCCGAGCTGGGCTCGCCGCCCAAGGAGGGCGAGCCGGAAGAGCCGCAGATCATCACCGATGAGCGCCGCGCGCTCACCGAGGAAAAGGCGATCAACAACGGATTGCTCGCCGAGGCCGAGCAGCTTTCCATCCGCGCCGCCAAGGCTGGCGATCAGATCGCTGCGCTGCGCCGCGAGCTGTTCAGCAACACACTGTTCAGGCGCACCGAGATCAGCGGCGTATTCGGCGCGCAGGTGCTGAGCGATCTCGCCCATGAGTTCGACACCGTGGTGCGGCAGGTCTCGGCGCGGCTTGTCTTCATGGCCTCGTTCCGGCGCGACTCATTCATCGCCGCCATCGGACTGTCGCTTCTGCTCGGCGTCACCACCTATTGGGGCGTGCGCAGGCTGTTCGGCTCGGTCCGTACCGATGAGCCGGAGGAAGAGGAAGACTCCTATATCAGCCGATTGTCGCTGGCTTTCTGGTCGACGGTCATCCCCTCGCTGACCGTCGCGGCGGCACTTGCCGTCACCTACGGGCTGTTTCTCTATTTCGGTGTTTTCAATGGCCAGACGCTGGCCCTGTTCGAGGCCTTCCTCGTGGCCTGCGCCGCAATCTTCTTCGTGCAGCGGCTTGCCAATGCGCTGTTTGCGCCGGGCCGTCCCGACCGCCGCCTGATCCTCGTTTCAGATCGTGCCGCGCGGATGCTGGTGATGCTCACCGTCGCGATGGCGGTGATGCAGGTGATCGACTATTTCCTCGGGCGGGTCAGCGCCATCTATGCCTCGCCCCTGTCATTGACCGTCGCAAAAAGCTTCGTGTCCTCGCTCATCATCAGCGGGCTCCTGATCGCCGCAGCCCTGGTGAAGCCATTCACCGACAGCGTAACGGGCCTGCGCAAGAGTTGGCCCGGCTATGTGCGCTATCCGATCATCGCAACGGCGGTCGCCATCATCCTGGCGGCACTCGTCGGCTATATCGGGCTTGCACGTTTCATGGCGGCGCAGATCGTCGTCACCGGCGCCATTCTCGCAACCATGTATATCGGCGTGCAGAGCGGGCATGTGCTCGCCGCCGAGGGCGCCTTCCCGCGCTCGCGCTTCGGGCGGCAGGCGCGACGCTGGTTTTCGCTGGACGATACGGCGCTCGACCAGCTCGGCCTGCTTGCCAGCTTCCTCATCTATGCCGTCGTGTTCCTGATCGGCCTGCCGCTGATCCTCCTGCAATGGGGCTTCAACTGGGTCGATATCCGGGCGTGGCTGACGACGCTCCTGACCGACATCACGATCGGCTCGATCACCATTTCGCTGCTCGGAATACTGTTCGGGGTGGTGATCTTCGTCATCGGCTTCCTGTCGACGCGGCGTTTCCAGAACTGGCTCGACGGGCGCGTCATGGCGCGCAGCCGCGTCGATGCGGGGGTGCGCAACTCGATCCGCACCATCGTCGGCTATGCCGGCATCATCCTTGCCGCGATCATCGGGCTCTCGGCGGCCGGTTTCAACCTCTCCAATCTCGCGCTGGTGGCCGGCGCGCTTTCGGTCGGCATCGGCTTCGGCCTCCAAAGTATCGTCAACAATTTCGTCTCGGGCCTCATCCTGCTTGCCGAGCGGCCGTTCAAGGTCGGCGACTGGATCGTGGCGGGCGGCATACAGGGCACGGTGCGCAAGATCAGCGTGCGCGTGACCGAGATCGAAACCGGGCAAAGGCAGACGGTGATCCTGCCCAATTCCGAACTGATCAACAGCGCTGTCGGCAACTGGACGCACCGGAATGCGTCGGGGCGCGTCGACGTCAAGCTGAGCGTGGCGCATTGGGAGGACCCGCGCCGCGTACGCGAACTGTTGCTCGAGATCGCCAGGCATCACCCGGGCGTACTCAAAGCCCCGGCGCCGAATGTCGCTTTTGTCGGGATCGGGCAGAACATGCTTGATTTCGAGGTCCAGGTCTTCGTCAGCGATATCACCCGCGGCGGGGGCGTTGCGACCGAGATCAGGCTCGATGCGGTCGACGCCTTCCGCAAGGAAGGGATTTCGCTGCCCTTCACCGTCCCGGAGCCGCCGCCCGCGACGGCAGCGAAAGGATAAGTCCGTTCATTCCGCGTTCAGGCGGACAAGGGCAAAAGGGAGCGCAAAGACCGGAACAGGTCATGGAGGCGGTGGCGACACCGTGAGGTTCGATGAAGCATTTGACGATAGCGGCATTGGTTTTGACGGGCATGGTCGGCGCGGCCGCGGCTGCGACAGTGACGAATGGCGACGGTCAGGCCGTGCTGCTCAAGGTGACCGAGGGCAGCCAGCAGAGCGAGCTTGCCGTCGGGCCCGGACAGACGGTGGAGTTCTGCGCGTCCGGATGCTTCGTGACCATGCCCAATGGCGACCGCGAGGCGCTCACCGGATCGGAACAAGTAACGATCAGCGGCGGCAAGGCGACGGTCAACTAAGAGCCTCCGCGTTTCGTGCGCGGGATGCGCCCCCTCACCCGGCCGCCGCTTCGCGGCGTCCGCCCTCTCCCACGAGGGGAGAGGGGAATTAACGCACCGCAAAGCCCTGGTTGATCGACGAGAACATCTGATAGAAGCCGGTCACCACCACGAGTTCGACATAGGCTTTCACACCGAAGCGGGCGATGGCCGCGTCCTGGGCCGCTTGCGGGACGTCCTGCCATTTGAAGGCGGCGCCGATGACAGGCAGGGCGGTGGCATAAGGTTCGACGGTGACGGCGCTGCGTGTGCTGACGGCTGCTATCACATCGTCGGGAATGCCGGCGGCGCGGGCGTGCTCGACATGGTCGTGCCATTCGAAACCGGCGCCGCAAGCCACCGCCACATAAAGTACGGTGAA
>JAEUMG010000231.1 GCA_016793355.1 Hyphomicrobiales bacterium | reverse complement strand
TCGCGCATACGAGTGCGAGACCTGCCAAGCGCTTCGGCGTCTACCGCAATAATGTGGCTTCGGGCCTCGCCCAGGCGCTTGCCATCCGCTTCCCGGCGACGGAGGCGATCGTGGGACGCGAATTCTTCGCGGCCATGGCGAAAGCCTATATCGAACGGGAACCGCCGCGCTCGCCGGTGCTGCTGCACTACGGCGCGAGCTTTGCGGAGTTCGTCGCGGGCTTCGCGCCGGCCAAAGGATTACCCTATCTCGCCGACATCGTCAGGCTCGAGAATGCGCGCGTCCGGGCCTATCATGCCGCCGACATGGCGCCACTTGCGCCGCTGGCCCTCGCCGGCGCCGCGGACCGCGCGGCGGTGCTCACCTTCAGGTTCCATCCTTCCTTCGCGCTGGTCCGGTCGGCCTATCCGATCGTGACCATCTGGGCGATGAATGCGGGCGAATTGCCGCTGGCGCCCATCGTCGACTGGGCGGGCGAGGATGCGCTGGTGGTGCGGCCGCGTCTCAACGTGCTGACACGCAAGCTTCCTCCCGGCGGGGCCGTTTTTCTTACATCCCTCGCAGGCGGCGGGACGCTCATGGCCGCGGGCGAAGCGGCGCTGGCGGAGGCCGAAGACTTCGATCTTGGCGCCAATCTCGCCGGCATGTTCGAGTCGGGCCTGGTGATCGATGCGGGCGAAGGCTGATGGAAAGAGCGCTCGACACGCTGCACCGGTACATGGCGCGCCTACCCTACTGGCTCTGCGCGCTGGCCTTGCGGATTTTCCCGGCCGCGGTGTTCTGGCAATCCGGTCAGACCAAGGTCGAAGGCTGGCAGGTCACGGCCGGCGCCATCTATCTCTTCCGCGAAGAATACAGGCTGCCGCTGATCGATCCGGCGATCGCGGCTCATCTTGCGGCTTTTGCCGAGCACGTCTTTCCGCTGCTGCTGGTCATCGGGCTCGCCACGCGGCTCTCCGCGCTCGCCCTGCTGGCGATGACCCTCGTCATCCAGATCTTCGTCTATCCGGGCGCCTGGCCGACGCATGGGACCTGGATCGCCTGCTTTCTCGTCCTCATCGCGCAAGGACCGGGCGCCGTGTCGCTCGATCACCTGATCGCTTCGCGGCGTCGCCGGCGATAGCTAGTCGCCGTGGAAGCTTTCCCGCGCGAGATTGCGCAGGCGGTCGAGATTGGTGATCTTCAGGGTCCGGCCCGCCTTCTCGATCACGCCTTGCGCCTCGAGCCAGGCGAGTTCGCGGGTGACCGCCTCGCGATGGGTGCTGACGCGGCTGGCAATCTCCTCATGCGTCGGCGCCGGCGACAGGATGAGTTCGCCGCGGGTCCTGGGCAGATCCTCGATCATGCGCAGCAATTCCACCTGGACACGGCCGCGCACGACAAGGGTCGAGAATTCGAAGACCCGGTCGGTCAGTCGGCGCACCAGCTGCGTGACATGGCGCATCACGGCGAGACCGAATTCGGGATGGTCGGAAAGCGCCTTGATGAAGAGGCGGCGCGGCATGATGGCAATGCTGCAGGGCTCGAGCGCCTCGACGCTGGCCGAACGGGTCTGGCCGTCGATCGCCGACAATTCGCCGAACATGGTCCCGGCCGGCATCTCGCGCAAGCTGACGCGCTGGCCGTCGGGCGAATAGACATTCACCCGGGCGCGGCCGGCGATCAGGAACAGCACGTCATGCGACTGGTCCTGCTGGCCGATGATCAGTTCGCGCGGGACGAAGTCGCGCTGCGTGCAGCCGCCCACAAGCGCCCGGAAAGCCCCATCCTCAAGCTTTGCGAACGGCGCGAAGGCCCGCAATTTCTCCAGATCCGCCCTAACCATGAACCCCGCCGCCGCCGCCGGCCCGCAGAATAGTCTCTGCGGCGAAAGCGGGCAATTCCTCTTCCGGACGCGAATTTCTCCGCATTGTGGGCTTTGCCACAGCGGGCAGCGAGGCTTGAGCGCACTCTCCCCACCATGATCGCGGATTGGCCGCGATGTCTCGAAGACGCCGGAGAGCCACAATGGCCCACACACTGCCCTTTACATCTGCAATTCCACACGCGCCTGAAACGGAAGGGCGCAAGCCCTCAGGCATCGGCGCGGTGGCCAGTCAGATCCGCAACGTGCTCGAATCCTACGCCGCCGCTGCCGCCGATGCGCGCCTGCTTTCGCTCACCGGAGGCGGCATGAGCGAAGGCACCCGCCACCAGCGCCTTTACCAGCAGAGCTATCGGCCCGGAGCCTGGGGAGACCCGCTATGAACCCGAACATCGTCACTCATCATGTCCCGCCGGCCTTGCCGATCCACGCCGCGCTTGCCGAAAGCTTGCGCGGGTTCTGCGCCCAGTGGCGCAGGCGCCGCCAATGCGAGGCGCGGGCCCGCGAAATCGAAACGGTGCTGCGCGAGATGGATCCGCGGCTCCACCGGGATATCGGCTTCGAATTGATGGCGAGCCGGCGCAGCTATGACGGGGCGATCCACAGTCATGCGCTGATCCAGGCGGTGAGCATCGCCTTTGCCGATGCGCCGAACGACACGGCGTGAAGCCTACGGCTTCGCGCCCCTTCCCGTTTTCTCCGAACGCAACTCGCCAAGAGGAGGTCTGTCATGTTTGCCCGAGCCATTACCCTTGCGCTTGCCGCACTCGCCATCGCCATCAGCCTGCTCGTCTGGCGCACCGATGCGCGCAGCAGCAATCTGGGCGCGCTCTCGGCCCTGTGCAGCGCCAATCCGCATTGCAGCCAGACTCCCGGCCGCATGGAAGGCAGCATTCTCTTCCGGATCCGCGGCCATGACGCGCTGTTGCGGCTCGAATGCAGCGGCGACGGCACATGCTTGCGTGTCGAGCCGAAATCGGCACGTACCAGCATCGTCAATGCCGCGGCGCTGATTTCCTCAAGATGAAGCCCTTAGCCGCCGGTGGCGATCCTCCGCGGAGGTGCCAGCGAAAGGGCAAAAGGGGCAGGACTTGCAATCGCTTCCCTCACGCCCAACATGCGCTAGGATAGCTTCGCATCAAGGGAGCGGTAAAGTGGCCATCAAGAGCGTGCTTGTGGGTCTGATCAGCGAAGAGCATGCGCCGTCGGAACAGGTCTTTGCCTATGGCCTCGATTTTGCGGCACATTTCAAGGCGCATCTGACCGTCGGCTTCTGCGTGCCGAAGATCGAGATCAATGTCACGCTGCCGATCGCCCCGGTGCGGGGACTGGTCTCCGGCGCCAACAGCGAACGCGAGGAGCGGGCGAAATCGCTCGCCGACAGATATCTGAAGTCAGCGCAGCTCGCCGGCGTCACCGCCCGCTCGCGCCTCCTGCATGCGGGCTATGTCACGGCGCGCGACCAGCTGGTGCGCGCCGCGCGGGTCAATGATCTCACGATCCTGCAGGGTTCGGACGGCGCCCTGTCGCTCGAAAAGGACCTGGCCGAGGAGTGCCTGTTCAATTCCGGACGCCCGATCATCGCCGTGCCGCCCGACTGGAGCCGGCGTGTCGCGCTGAAAAAGATAACGGTCGCCTGGGACGGCAGCGCCAAGGCGGCGCGGGCAGTGGGCGATGCCATGCTGCTTCTCGCCGCCGCCGAGGAGGTCGTGGTGGTGTGCGTTTCCGGCGACAAGCCGGACAAGACGATTATTCCCGGCACGGAAATCGCCGAACATCTGTCGCGGCATTGCCGCAGCGTGGCGCTTAAGGAGATCGCAGCCACGAATGGCGATATCGGCGGGGCGCTCGCCAAGCAATGCGAGGCGGAGGGTGCCGATCTTCTCGTCATGGGCGGCTATGGCCACAACCGGTTCCGGGAGATGATCCTGGGCGGCGTCACGCAAAGCATGCTCGTGCATGGGCCGGTTCCGGTCTTCATGGCGGCGTGAGGAGGATCCGATGAGCGCAAATCTCTCTGCCAAGACCTGCACCCCCTGCCGCGGCGGCGTCGATCCGCTGAGTCTCGCCGCGGCGCGCGAGTATCTGGAGAGCACGCCGCGCTGGTCGCTGATGGATGACGGGCGCCGCCTCGAGCGGAAATTCACCTTCAAGGATTTCGCCCAAGCGCTCGACTTCGTCAATCGCGTCGGCGCCATCGCCGAGGAAGAAGGCCATCATCCCGACATCAGTTTCGGCTGGGGCTATGCGACGGTGTCGGTCTTCACCCACAAGATCAAGGGCCTGCACGAGAACGACTTCATCCTGGCGAGCAAGATCGATCGGTTGCCGGGAGCTCAGAGTTGAGTCTTCTCCCGCTTGCGGGAGAGGACAACTGCCGATGACCCAACATATCGGCATCGTCGCGTGCTCGGCGGAAGGCGCGGCCCTGTGCTATCGCACGATCGCCACCGAAGGCCCGGCCCTGCTCGGAGCCTATGCGCATCCGGAAATATCATTGCACTCATTGCCGCTCGCCGATTATGTCGCCAGTCTCGAGCGCGGCGATCTCGAAGGCGTGGCGGCGCTGATGCTGGCTTCGGCGGAGAAACTTGCGAGGACTGGCGCGGATTTTCTCATCTGCCCCGACAATACGATCCATGCGGCGTTCGAATTCGTTGCGCCGCGCTCACCCTTGCCGTGGCTGCATATCGCCGAAGTGGTGGCGGCGGAAGCGCGCGCCAAAGACTACCGGCGGTTGGCGATCACCGGCACGAAATGGCTGGTCGACAGCGATGTCTATCCCGAGAAGCTGGCCGCGGCCGGTCTCGACCATTGCCGGCCGCGTCGCGATGAGCGCGAGCTGATCGACCGCATCATCATGGATGAACTGGTGCATGGCGTGTTCAAGCCGGCCTCGACACGCGCCATCTGCGATGCCATCGCGCGGTTCAAGGTGCAAGAGGCCTGCGATGCGGTGATCCTCGGCTGCACCGAATTGCCGCTCGTCATCACTGCAGAAAATTCGCCCTTGCCGGTGCTCGATTCGACGAGGCTCCTGGCAAGGGCGGCATTGCGAAGGGCAGTTGATACTTCCCGTTCGAACTAATGTCCTCTCCCGCAAGCGGGAGAGGAAGCGCTACTACTTGTACTGATCGGCATTTTCCTTGGTGACGAGGACGGTGCCGGTATCGATCACCGGATCGATCGTGCCGCCGCCCTTGAGCTTGACCAGCGCGTCGATGCCATAGCCGCCCATGTTCTTGGGCGCCTGGGCGACGGAGGCCGTCATCTCGCCGGCGAGAATCGAATTCGCCGCATCGGGATTGGCGTCGAAACCGACGACCATCACATCGGCCAGTTTGCCGGCGGCCTTCAAGGCTTCGACGGCGCCCAGCGCCATGTTGTCGTTGGAAGCGAAGATCGCCTTGATATTGGGATTGCCGGTCAGGATGTTCTCGGTCACCGCCTGGCCCTTGGCGCGATCCCATTCGGCGGTCTGCTCGGCGACGACATTGAGGCCGCAGCCGGTAAGCCCCGACTTCGCGCCATCGGCGCGGGCCTGGCCGGTCGATTGCGTGATGATGCCCTGCAGGATCGCGACGTCCGATCCCTTCTCGATCTTCGAACAGATGAAATCGGCGGCAAGCTTGGCGCCGACCTCGTTGTTCGTGCCGATGAAGGTCACGCCGTCATTGATTCCCTTGGTGTCGACGAAGACGACCGGAATGCCCTTGGCCCTGGCGGCATCGACAACGGGGGCAAGCGCGTTGGGATCGGTCGGCGCCAGGGCGATGCCGGCGGCGCCCTTGGTGATCTGATCCTCGATCTGGGTGATCTGCGCCTGGACATCCGACTCGGCCGGCGGCGCCAGCACCACGACATCGACACCCAGTTCCTTGCCCTTCTCCATGGCGCCGGCCTCGACCGCCGCCCAGAAGGGATTGCCGGCTCCCGGACCCTTCATGCCGAGCACATAGGTGTCGGCGAAGGCAGCGGTGGACAAAGCGGCAAGTGCCGCGCCGGCGAGAAGCAGTTTCCTCATAAGAAGTCCTCCCATATGTCTCCACACTGACTATTGGCCGGCGCGCTGGAGACGGTCGCGCCGGACAAGCTCTGCACTATCGTCTGACCGCGGCTTTGCGGCGCAGCACGTCGAGATAGACGGCGAGAATGATCACCAGGCCAATGAGGATCATCTGCCAGAAGGCGGACACGTTGTTGATATTGAGCCCGTTGCGCAAGAGGCCGATGATGACGACGCCTGAAAGCACGCCGAGCACGGTGCCGCGGCCGCCGAAGAAGGAAGCGCCGCCAATGATGACCGCAGCGATCGCGTCGAGCTCGATGCCGATGCCGGCATTGGGGAAGCCCGAATTGGTACGCCCGGCCAGCAGCAATCCGGCGAGCCCCGCGAAAAATCCGCAGATGACATAGACATAGACGAGGACGCGATCGACATTGATGCCGGATACGCGCGCCGCCTGCGGATTGCCGCCGATCGCATAGATATGCCGGCCGAGCGAGGTGCGGGTCATGAAGAACCACAGACCGAGGGCGCAGACAATGACGAGGAACAGGCTTGCCGGGAGACCCGCGGGCGGTGTGAAAAGTCCAAAGTCGTAGTTGGCCTGGCCAAGATAGCGTACTTCCGGCGCCAAGCCCGAAACCGGCGCGCCATTGGTGATGAGATAGGTGATGCCGCGTACCACATAAAGGGTACCGAGCGTCATGATGAAGGGATGCGGCAATTGCAGGACGGTCAGGCCCAAGCCATTGACCGCGCCGCAGATGACGCCGATGAGCGGGCCGATGAGAATGACCAGCGGCCAGGGCACACCGTCGCGATTGGCAATGGCGAGCGCCACCATGGCCAGCGCCATGACGGAACCGACGGACAAGTCGATGCCGGCGGTCACGATGACGACGAACATGCCGAGTGCCAGGAGGGCGAGCGAGGCGTTCTGCTTGACGATGTTGGTGAGATTCTCGATCTTGGGGAAGACCTGCGGCTGTGTCCAGGTCAGGACCAGCATCATCACGATAATGACGGCGATAATGCCGTAGGTTTCCAGAAAGCGCGACAGGTTCTGATTGGCGATCATGTCAGTGGACCTTGTCGTGAGCGAGCGAGTCGGTGTGGCCCTTGGTGCCCATGATCCAGCCGATCACCTCATTGCGGGTGGTGGCGGCAAGCGGGCTTTCGGCGAAATTGGTGCCCTGGTAGAGCGCCATGACGCGATCGCAGGCATAGAAGATGTCGTCCATGCGATGCGAGATGATGATCACCGCGACACCATGATGCTTCAGCGACTTGATGAGATCGAGAACCTTGCCGACTTCCTTGATGGCGAGGGCGGCGGTCGGCTCGTCCATGATGACGACCTTGGCGTCGAAGGCGGTCGCGCGCGCAATGGCGACTGCCTGACGCTGGCCGCCGGACAATTCCTCGACCGGCTGGTCGACGCTTTTGACATGGATCTTGAGCCGGTCGAGATGCTCAGCCGCCATCTTGCGGGCAAGGCGGCGATCGATGATGGTCAGGCCGCCGAGCCTCCGGCCCGGCTCGCGGCCGAGATAGATGTTCTCGTAGATGGGAAGGTTTCCGGCGAGCGCGAAGTCCTGGTAGACCATCTCGATGCCCATATTGCGGGCATCGCGGGGGCTGCCGAAATGAACCGGCCTGCCGTCGAAGATGAGGGTGCCCTCGCTTGGCGCATAGAGGCCCGAGAGAATCTTCATCAAGGTCGATTTGCCGGCACCATTGTCGCCGACCACGCCCAAGACCTCGCCGGAGGCGACATGAAAATTGACATCGCGAAGCGCGGTGATGGCGCCGAAATATTTGTAAACGCCTTCCGCCTTGAGCAGCGCGGCCGATTGTTCCGCCATCGCCTCCCTCCCATAGAACGAAATTTGCATGTTTTTATTATGTTGGAATTTTTATTCCATCATCCTGCCTTCGTCAAGGGCCAACCCACCTAGCCAAATGTAGCGCGCACGATTACATATTGCCCCGCCATGCCATCCGTGATCACCGTTTCCCATCTCGACAAGGTCTATGCGACGGGCTTCCAGGCCCTGAAGGACGTCTCGCTCGACATCAGGCGGGGCGAAATCTTCGCCCTGCTCGGACCCAATGGCGCCGGCAAGACGACCCTGATCGGCATCATCTGCGGCATCGTCAATCCGAGCGCCGGCGAAATCCGCGTCGACGGCTTCGATATCATCAAGGACTACCGGAAAGCCCGCGAGAAGATCGGGCTCGTCCCGCAGGAGCTCCATACCGACGCCTTCGAGACGGTATGGGCAACAACCAGCTTCAGCCGCGGGTTGTTCGGCAAGAAGTCCAATCCCGCCCATATCGAGAAGGTGCTGAAGGACCTGTCGCTGTGGGAGAAGAAGGATTCGAAGATCATGACGCTGTCGGGCGGCATGAAACGGCGCGTCATGATCGCCAAGGCGCTGGCGCATGAGCCGGAAATCCTGTTCCTCGACGAGCCGACCGCCGGCGTCGATGTCGAATTGCGGCGCGATATGTGGGCGCTGGTCAGGCGCCTGCGCGAAACCGGCGTTACCATTATTCTCACCACGCATTATATCGCCGAAGCCGAGGAGATGGCCGACCGCATCGGCGTGATCGCCAAGGGAAAACTCATTCTCGTCGAGGACAAGAACGTGCTGATGACCAAGCTCGGGCGCAAGCAACTGACCCTCGAGCTTGTCGAACCATTGCCGGCGCTGCCCGAGAGCGTCAGGCACCATTCGCTCGAACTCTCAAAGACCGGTTGCGAGCTCGTCTATTCCTACGACACGCAGAATGGCCGCGGCGGCATTCCGGTCCTGCTCGCCGATCTGGCGGCGGCGGGTATCCGCTTCAAGGATCTCCATACCGAAGAGAGCTCGCTTGAGGACATCTTCGTCAATCTGGTGAGCGAGCGGCCATGAATCATCGCGCGGTCTGGGCCATCTACCGCTTCGAAATGGCGCGCACCTTCCGCACGCTGCTGCAATCGGTCGTCTCGCCGGTGATCTCAACCTCGCTTTATTTCGTCGTTTTCGGCGCGGCGATCGGTTCGCGCATCGAGGAAGTCGACGGCATTTCCTACGGCGCCTTCATCGTGCCGGGGCTGATCATGCTGTCGCTGCTGACCCAGAGCATCTCCAACGCGTCATTCGGCATCTACTTCCCGAAATTCGTCGGTACGATCTACGAAATGCTCTCCGCTCCGGTCTCGGCGCTCGAGATCGTCATCGGCTATGTCGGCGCGGCGGCGACGAAATCGATGGCGCTGGGCCTCATCATTCTCGCGACGGCGACGCTGTTTGTGCCGCTTCACATCCAGCATCCCGTGTGGATGATCGCCTTTCTGGTCCTGACCGCCGTCACCTTCTCGCTGCTCGGTTTCATCATCGGCATATGGGCGGATAATTTCGAGAAACTGCAATTCGTGCCATTGCTCATCGTGACGCCGCTGACGTTCCTCGGCGGGAGCTTCTATTCCATCACCATGCTGCCGCCCTTCTGGCAGAAGGTGTCGCTGTTCAATCCGGTGGTCTATCTCGTCTCGGGCTTCCGCTGGAGCTTCTTCGGGCTTGCCGATGTCGGGGTGGGAATCTCGCTCCTCATGACCATGATCTTCCTCGTCGCCTGCCTCAGCCTGGTCGTCTGGATCTTCCGGACCGGCTACCGGCTGAAGACCTGACCGGGTGAGCCGTTGACCTGCCCCAGGATTTGGGCTCATGAGTAGGCCGGGCTGGGTGATTTGGCTGACAGGTTACGATCGTCAGGAGGGATTGGCATGTCGTTAACCCGCAGGGATTTCATGATCGGCGCCGTTGCGGCCGGCGCCGTGGCGGCGAGCGGTTGGGATCGTGCGGAAGCGGCCTCGACCGGGCTCACCGCCAAGCAGCAGGCTGCCTATTTCGGTCCGATGATCGCTGACAATGGCGTCCAGTTCCGGTCGACGAATTTCAAGAAGATCAATCCGCGCTGGCGGCGCCAGTTCGTGCCCTATACCAGCACCGAGCCGCAAGGCACCGTGGTGATCGATGCCGGCAACCACTTCCTTTATGTGATCTTCGAAAACCAGACCGCCCTGCGCTATGGGGTGGGGGTCGGCCGCGACGGCTTCCGCTGGTATGGCCGGGCGCGCATCGACCGCAAGCAACTCTGGCCGCGCTGGACACCGCCGCCGGAAATGCGCGCACGCCATCCGGAACTACCCGAATTCATCGTCGGCGGCCCCACCAATCCATTGGGGCCGCGCGCCATGTATCTGTTCCGCAACGGCCGCGATCTCGGCTACCGGGTGCATGGCACGCTCGAGCCCTGGTCCATCGGCACCAACGCCTCTTCCGGTTGCATCCGCATGTTCAATGAAGATGTGATCGACCTCTATCAGCGCTGCCCGATCGGCACGCGGGTGCTGGTCCTGCGGGCGCTCGGTGCCCCGGTCATCGACGAGTCAGCGCCCGTGGACAGCCAATGAACCGCGCCGTATCCCTAGCCTCGGCCGTCGCCCTGGGGCTTGCGGTCGCGCTTTCCGGCTGTTCGGGATCCTCGGGCGGCGGAAGCAGCGGCCGCAGTACAGGCGTCACCCAGGCATCGCTCCCCGATACGGGCGGCATCGGCGCCGAGCCCGGCACCGAGCAGGATTTCATGCTGAATGTCGGCCGCCGCACCTTCTTCAAACAAGGCTCGGCGGCGCTCGACGAAACCGCCCGGGTCACGGTCGACAAACAGGCGGAGTGGCTTGCCAGATACCCGCAGTGGAAAGCCAAAATACAGGGCTTCGCCGACGACTCCGGCTCGGAAGCGGCCCAGCTCAAGCTCTCGCAACAACGCGCCGATGCGGTCAAAAACTATCTCGTCGCGCAAGGGATTTCTCAGGACCGCATTTGGGCCAAGGGCTATGGGCGCGATCGACTCGTCGGGGATTGCGCCGATCTCGAATGCAAGGCGCAGAACCGCCGCGTCGTCACCAACCTGCAGGAACCGGGCGCCGACTGACGCCAATAGCCGGCCGAGGCTCAAGCCCCAATGACCCCATCCTCGAGCCTCGCCGGCATCGGCTCAATGATTCTCGCAGCCGGCCTGTTTGTCGCCAACGACACCTGCATGAAGCTCGCGATGGAGGAGGCGCCGCCGGTGCAGGTGCTGTTCCTGCGCGGAATTGCGGCGTGCCTGTGGTGCCTGCCCCTGATCCTCGTCATGGGCCATGGCCGTTCCCTGCCGCAACTCCTCGACAAGTGGGTGCTGATGCGCGCCGGCGCCGAGGTCGCGGCGGTCTTGAGCTTCGTCGTCGCGCTTGCCCATATGGCGATCGGCGATATCACGGCGATCACCCAGACGACGCCGCTCCTGATCCTGATCGGTGTCGCGCTGATCTGGCGCGAGCCGATCGGCTATGTGCGTCTCGTTCTGATCGTCATCGGTTTTGTTGGCGCGATCCTGGTGGCACGGCCGGGAAGCGGGGCAACCAGTGCGCTGGCCCTGCTCGGCTTTCTCGCGGCGATGTTCTCGGCGCTGCGCGATATCGCCGGACGAAATATCCACCGCGATATTCCGATCGTCATCGCAACCTTTGCGACTCTCGCCATCGTGATGATCGCGGCGGGGCTCTATTCAGCCGCTTTCGAAAGCATGGCGCCGGTGACGCACCGGATGATCCGGCTCATGGTGCTGGCCGGGTTCCTGCTCATCTTCGGCCATGTCTTCATTTTTCTTGCCTATCGCTTCGCGGCGCCGCGCACAATCGCGCCGTTCTATTACTGCTTCACGGTGTGGGCGGTGGTTTCGGGGATGATCGTCTTCGGCGAGCTGCCGGACATCGTCTCGCTGATCGGCATGGCATTGATCGTGGCGAGCGGGCTCGCGATCGCGATCATCGACGGGCGGCGGCGGGCCGCCGCGCGGCGTCTGACGAGAGAAGCGTAATAAAAAACCGTCGCCTCCTCGATGGCGACCTCGAGAAAGCATCGCCGCAACAAGACCGGATCACCTGGCCCCGTTTGCCTGATCATCGCGGCGCGGAACCTTGACCCATGCCTCGCCCTTGAGAACCGTTACATCGCCGACCATGCAGATGCATGACAGGCGGACGCGCTGGCGATCGGGGATGAGTTCGATGATCTCGACGGTCGCTTCGACCGTGTCGCCAATCTTAACAGGACTCAGGAAGTTCAGCGTCTGCGAAATGTAGATGGCACCTGGGCCGGGAAGGCGGGTGCCGATCACCGCCGAGATCAGGCTCGCGGTGTAGAGCCCGTGGGCAATGCGGTTCTTGAACGGCGTCTTGGCGGCAAAATGTTCGGAAAGATGGATCGGATTGCGATCGCCGGTGATCTCGGCAAAGCCGACCACGTCGGAAGATTTGACCGTTTTGGCATAGGTCTCGCGCAGGCCGAGG
>JAEUMG010000127.1 GCA_016793355.1 Hyphomicrobiales bacterium | reverse complement strand
GCGCGTTTTCCTGGATGTGCGCAGCATTGGCGACGGCTGCCTCCTCGCTGTGGCAGAGTGTGATGCGCGCCAGAAGTGCATCCGGCGCTTCATCGAGGAGACCATAATGCTGAAGCCGTGCCAGGCGTTCGGCGATTGCGGATTTGGCATGCGATAATTGATCGGCGCTGGGGTCATAGATCTGCACCGGAAATCCGGCGCGCGAGAATACGATTGACCAGGCGAGTCCTATGCTGCCGGCGCCGATAATGGCGATGGGCCGCGTGGTATTCACGCCGGCAGGGATGAAGTGATGCGCAGGCTCGCATCCTGCAGGATCGGCAGGAATTTCTCGCGCATCGTATCGAGGCTGATGCGCCCGGCATGGCAGCCGAGATTCATGGCGGCAGTGACGACGCCGGAGCGGGCGCGGATCGGCACCGCAAGCGAGCGCAGGCCGGATTCCAGTTCCTGGTCGACCATCGACCAGCCCTGGCGGGCGACGGCGCGCAACTCATCGCGCAGCTTCACGCGGCTTGTGATGGTGTGAGGGGTCAGTTTTTCCAGCTGCATCTGTTCGATGCGCCCGCCAAGTTCCTCTTCGGGGAGGGCGGCGAGAAGGACGCGGCCCATCGATGTGCAATGGGCCGGCAATCGGCTGCCGACGCTCAAACCGATGGTCATCACGCGATTGGCCGGCACGCGCGCGACATAGACGATCTCGATGCCGTCGAGCACCGCCATCGAGCAGGATTCCTGCGTGGCGCTCACGACATTGCGCATCACCGGCTCGGCGATGTCCCACAAGGTCATCGAGGCGAGATAGGCGAAGCCGAGGTCGAGCACCTTGGGGCGCAGCTCGAAATATTTGCCGTCGGTCTGCGCGTAGTTCTCTTTAACGAGAGTTAGGAGAAACCGCCGCGCCGCTGCCCGCGTCATGTGGGTCTCGTCGGCCACTTCGCTCAAGGTCATGCGCGGGCGGTAGCGGCTGAAGGCACGGATGACGTCAAGCCCGCGCACGAAAGATTGCACGTAGTCGGGATCCGCGGTCTCGCGTTCAGGCATGGTCCCATTTTCGTCTTTGGGCCGGCGCAGCATGCGTCCTCCCGCGGGTCTCGCCGCTTGGCAACGACCCCACTAACATTTGTTCGCAAAGCGTGCAATGCGGGCGGCCTGCGGGCACCAAAGCCGGTGCGGAGAATGACCTTGACGAACATATGTGCGAATATCGTATAGTCCGCCCCGACCCGCCCCGCGACCGTGGTGCCCCATGACGCTTGCCAACTACGCCGACGAGCTCGAAGACCTCGACCGGCGCTATGTCTTTCACCCTTTCACGTCGCCTTCCGACCAGGCCGGTTCCAGCCCGCGCATTATCGTGGCGGGGAAGGGCGCGGTGCTGCGCGACAGCCGCGACAAGGAATATATCGACTGCATGGCAGGGCTCTGGTGCGCCAATGTCGGCTACGGGCGCGCCGAGCTTGCCGAATGCATGAAGGAGCAGACGCTCAAGCTCTCCTATTATCATTCCTTCATCGGAATGGGGACCGATACGCCGGCGCTCCTCTCGGAGAAGCTGGTCAAGATGGCGCCCGGCAGGATGTCGAAGGTGTTCTTCGGCAATAGCGGCTCGGATGCCAACGACACGCAGGTCAAGCTCGTCTGGTATTACAACAATGTGCGCGGGCAGCCGCTGAAGAAGAAGATCATTGCGAGGAAGCGCGGTTATCACGGCGTGACCGTGATGGCGGCTAGCCTCACCGGCTTCGAGGGCATGCATAAGGGTTTCGACCTGCCCTTGCCGATGGTGCGCCATGTGAAGCCGCCGCATCGGCTGTGGGAAGCCGAGCCCGGCATGTCGGATGCGGACTTCGTTAAACTGCTCGCCGACGATCTTGAAAAGACGATCCTCGCCGAAGGCCCGGACACGGTTGCCGCCTTCATCGCCGAACCGGTGCAAGGGGCTGGCGGCGTCATCGTCCCGCCCAAGGGCTATTTCGCTGCGATCCAGCAGGTCTTGAAGAAACACGACGTGCTGCTGATCGTCGATGAGGTGATCAGCGGCTTCGGGCGCCTCGGCACCACATTCGGCTGCGAAGCCATGAATATCGTCGAGCCGGACCTTATCACCGTCGCCAAGGGCATCACCTCGGCCTATGTGCCGCTCTCCGGCGTGCTCGTTTCGGAGAAGGTCTGGGCGACGCTCGTCGAAGGCAGCGCCAAATACGGGCCCTTCGGCCACGGCTTCACCTATTCGGCACATCCGGTCGCCGCCGCCGTCGCGCTCGAAAATCTCGCACTGCTCGAAAAGGATAGATTGATCCAGCGCGCCGCCGACCTCGGCAGGCACATGCATGCGGGATTGGCGAAGGCCTTCAAGGACCACCCGCTGGTCGGAGAAATTCGCGGCACAGGATTGATCGGCGCCGTTGAATTCGTCGACAAGTCCAGGGGCGGCCGGTCCGTGCCGTTCGACCCGCAATTGAAGGTCGGCACCCGCATTTCGAAGAGGGCTTTCGAAGATGGCGTGATCGTGCGAGCCTTGCCGGCGGCCGATACGGTGGCCTTCTCGCCGCCTTTCGTGACCACCGAAGCGCAGGTCGACCGGTGCATCGAGACGGCGCGCCGCGCCGCCGATGCAGTCATGGACGAACTGGTGCGGGAGCGGCAGTGGAAGGCGGCCTGAACGCGGCCTTACGTGAGTTGGGAGACCGATATGACAGCGAATGAGTCAGGCGCCCATCCGTGGATGGGGAATTCGCTCGCCTCCGTGAAGCAGGCCATGCTGGACGAAATCGGCGTCGCGACGATCGAGGAGCTCTTCGAGCAGATTCCGAAGGAACATCGCCTCAAGGCAAAGTTGAAGCTGCCGCCCGGCATCAAATCCGAAGCGAGCCTGCGCCGGCATCTGACCTCGATCCTCTCCAAGAACGAGGATTGCGAGGAGAATCTGAATTTCCTCGGCGCCGGTTGCTGGCAGCACCATGTACCGGCGGTGGTCGACGAGATCGTCGGGCGCACCGAGTTCCTGACACCCGTCTGGGGCTCGCCGCAATCCGATCTCGGCCGCAACCAGGCCTGGTTCGAATATGCGAGCCAGCTTGGCGAATTGCTCAACATGGATGTCGTGAGCCTGCCCGTCTATTCCTGGGGCTGCGCCATCGGCCATGCCATCCGCATGGCCTCGCGCATGACCGATCGGCATGAGGTCATCATCGCCGACATCTTCGATCCCGAGCGTCTGTCGGTCGTCGAGAATTACTGCGAACCCGTCGACATGCCCGACCACATCAGTATCGTGCGGGTCAAAACGGCGAATGGCCTGATCGATCTGGCGGACCTCAAGAAGAAGGTCACGGCGAAAACAGCCGCCGTCTATTTCGAGACGCCGTCCTATCTCGGTCTCTTCGAAACCAATGCGGCGGCGATTGCCGCGACGGCGCGGCATTTCGGCGCCGAGACGATTGTCGGGGTCGATCCCCTGACGCTCGGCATCGTCCGGCCGCCTGCCGATTTCGGTGCCGATATCGTCGTCGGCCCGACGCAGCCTTTGGGCGTGCACATGAACTGCGGCGGCGGCGTCGGCGGGTTCATCGCGTCGCGCGACGAGGCGCGCTATGTGCGGGAATACAACGGCTTCCTCGTCAGCATCACCGAAACAGCACGCGCAGGAGAATTCGGCTTCGGCCTCGCCAGCGCACACCAGACGTCCTACGGCATGCGCGAGAAGGGCAAGGATTGGACCGGCAACTCCGTCTATCTCTGGGCGATCGCCAATGCGGTCTATATGTCGCTCTTGGGCCCGCAGGGGTTCAAGGAATTGGGCGAGCTGATCATCAGCCAATCGCATTTCGCAGCGAAGCGATTGGGCGAGATCGCGGGCGTTTCGATCCCCTTCAAGACCGGCTTCTTCAAGGAGTTCGTCGTCGACTTCACCAAGACCGGAAAGACGGTGGCTGAGATCAACGCCGCGCTGCGCAAGCAGAAGATCTTCGGCGGTAAGGATTTGTCGGCGGAAATTCCGGCCCTCGGCCAGAGTGCACTTTACTGCGTAACCGAAGTTCATACCAGCGAGGACATCGAAAGATTGGCCGCGGGCATCGAAAAGGCGGTGATGTGATGGGGAAGAAATCGTCTGATAGCGTGAAGCTCCGCAATTTCCATTCCGCATCCTGGGACGAGCCGGTCGTCATGCAGCTTGGCGTTCCGGGCCGGCGTGGCCAGGTCTTTGCCAAGCCCGATGCAGAGGTGGTCAAGAAGGCGGGCAAGCCGGATTCGCTCATACCGAGGGAGCTCGCGCGCACGACATTGCCGAAGCTTCCCGAAATGACCGAGCCCGAGGTCCAGCGTCACTATCTTCATCTGTCGCAGGAAACCCAGGGCATGGTGAATATCAGCCTCTTCGGTACCTGCACCATGAAGTACAATGCGCGGGTGAGCGAGACAGTCGCGCAGCGGCCCTTCGTCGCCGAGGTGCATCCCCTGCAGCCTGACGACACGATGCAAGGCATTCTCGAAATCCTCCACGAATTCGATCTTGGCTTGCGCGAACTCTCCGGCATGGATCAGTTCGTCTTCCAGGCGGGCGGCGGGGCGGACGCGGCCTACACGAATTGTGTGGTGACACGCGCCTATCACAAGTCGCTCGGCGAACTCGGCAGGCGCAACGAAGTCATCACCTCGATCCAGGCGCATCCCTGCAATGCCGCGACCGCCGCGGCGGCGGGCTTCAAGGTGATCACGCTCAATCTCGAGGAGAACGGCTATCCCTCGACGGAGGCGCTCAAGGCTGCGGTCTCAGGTCGCACCGCCGCGCTCTTCATCAACAATCCCGACGACATGGGCATCTACAATCCAAATATCAAGGAATGGGTGCGGATCGTCCATGAGGCGGGCGGGTTGTGCTTCTACGACCATGCCAATTTCAACGGCGTGATGGGCAAGATCAGGGCGCGCGAACTGGGCTTCGACGCCTGCATGTTCATGCTGCACAAGACCTTCGGCGCGCCGAAAGGCGGCGGCGGTCCGGCTGTCGGTGCCTATGGCTGCACGGCTGCATTGGCGCCCTTCCTGCCGAAGCCCGTGGTGGTCAAAGAGAAGGACAAGTATCGCCTCGACTACGGCATGAAGCAGAGCGCCGGCAAAGTGCGCGAATTCTTCGGCAATGTGCCGCAGGTCATCAAGGCCTATGCCTGGCTGTGCGCCATGGGCGGCGACGGCATCGACGAAGCGTCCGATATCTCGGTACTCGCCAATAACTACATGGATAAGAAGCTTTCGAAAATCCGCGGCCTCGCGATGTCCAATCCGGATATCAGGAAACATCGCCTTGAGATGACGCGCTGGAGCTTGGGGCCCATGAAGACCGATACCGGCGTCGGCACCGTCGAGGTCGCCAACCGCATGGCCGATTATGGCGTCGATCCCTATTGGATGAGCCACGAGCCGTGGGTGGTGCCCGAGCCCTTCACGCCGGAAGCGGGCGAGATGTATTCCAAGGAAGATCTCGACTACTGGATGGCGGTGATCGCGAAAGTATCGGAAGAGGCCTATGCCGAACCGGAACTCGTGAAGTCCGCGCCGCACAACCAGCCGATCCGGCAGATCAAGGGTGATTGGCTCGACGATCCCGAGAAATGGGCGATGACCTGGCGCGCATATTTGAGGAAGCACGGCTCGAAATCGGGTACGGCAGAGAAGACCGCGCCGTCGCATGCGGCCGAATAGGAGTTCTACGCGTGAGCAAGCTCAAGGTAGCCGCCTCGACCTTTCCGTTTCTCTATTCGCATTCGGGAATAGGCGCGCTCGAACATCTAGCATCGCTCGGCTTCATTGTCTTCGAGATGATGATCTTTCCGCCGCATTGCTGGCCGGCCGACATGTCGATCCGCGAGCGCAATGCCATCCGCGCGAAGCTTGATGGCGAGGGCTGGAAATTCTCGTCCTTCTGCTATCCCTTGCTCGACAACAATCCCAATTCCGTCGACAGGCTCATGCGCCGCTATACGCTCGATCGCTACAAGGAGGCGATCGAACTGGCGAATGACTGGGATTGCCCCTATGTCTGCGCCATCCCGGGGCCGGTGAACAGCCTGATCAATCCGCCCTATAAATGGATGCGCGACTGGTTCGTCGAAGGCATGAAGGAATTGGTCGATTTCGCCAAGGGCTCGAATGTCGAGATCATCCTCGAGAACGTCCCCTTCACCTTCCTGCCGACAGCCGATGACATGCTGAAAGTCGCCGACGATATCGATCCCGCGGTCGGGATCAATTTCGACATCTGCAACTCGGCCTATATCAAAGAAGACTACGCTGCGGCGCTCCGCAAGCTCGGCAAGCGGGTCAAGAATGTGCATATTTCCGACAGCGGCTATGGCGATTTCAAGCATGATCGCCTGGGCACCGGCATCGTCGATCCGGCACCGGCCGCAAAGGCGCTGAACGACATCGGCTATGACGGCTATACGGTGCTCGAAATCATCACCGACGCGATGCAGAAGGGCAATGATCCCGACGGCGACATTCGCGCGAGCCACGACATCCTTGGCCAACACGGCTGGGAAGCGCGAGGGGCTTGAGGAGAAAACGTGACCCGGCGGTTCCGCCTTGGCCTGATCGTCAACCCCTTGGCGGGGATGGGCGGACGGGTCGGCCTCAAGGGAACCGACGGCCGTGCCGAGGAAGCATTGAAGCTTGGCGCAAGGCCATCATCCAACGACCGCGCCGTTCGCGCCCTGAAGCGACTGGCAGCATCGCATCCGTCATTGACGATCGTTGCCGCGCATGGCGCCATGGGCCAGGACGCGGCGAATGAGACTAGGTTTCTGGCGGAACTGACCACAGTGTCGCCGGGCGCCGTCACGACGGCATCGGATACGGTCGCCGCGGCGCGCGAAATGCATTCGCGCAATGTCGATTTGATACTCTTCTCCGGCGGCGACGGCACGGCCCGCGATGTTTTCGAGGCGGTGGGCGACGATGTGCCGATGCTCGGCATTCCGGCCGGGGTCAAGATGCAGTCCGGCGTCTTCGCGACGTCGCCCGAGATTGCCGGCGAGATTGTCGCCGCACTCGCCGCCATGCCGGATCGCGCCAAAGTGACCTATCGCGCCTCCGAGGTGATGGATGTCGATGAAGATCTATTGCGGCAGGATGCGATCTCGCCGCGGCTCTACGGCTACGCCAGGGTTCCTCACTTCCCCTTGCGCCTGCAGAATGCCAAGGCACGCCAGCATGCGCTCGACGAGGCCGCGGTGAGTGCCGCCGCGCGCCGGCTTGCAGCGGGCATGGACCGCGATTGCCTTTATGCCGTCGGCGCCGGTCGCACCGCCAAGCGCGTCATCGAGGCATTGGGCGAGAAGGGCACATTGCTCGGCACCGATCTGGTCGAGAACGGAAAGATCGTTGCGCGCGATGCGAATGAAAAGATGATTCTCGAGCGCGCAAGCGAACGGCCCTTGAAGCTTATCGTCGGCGTGGTCGGCGGCCATGGCTATGTGCTGGGGCGCGGCAACCAGGAATTGTCGCCCGACGTCATTCGCCGGGCAGGGCGCGACAACATCACGATCATCGCCTCGCAGGAAAAACTCATGGCCTTGCCCGACAAGCGGCTTCTGGTGGAGACCGGCGATGGCGCGCTCGATCGCGAACTGGCAGGCTATTGGCGCGTGGTCGTGGGACCGACGGATGAAATGGTGATGAAGATGGTGGCGGCATGACATTGCGACCCGATCGCGTGGAACTGGCGCCGGGACTCGAGATCAGCCGCGTCGTGACCGGTCTCTGGCAGGTGGCCGATCAGGAGCGCTCAGGCACCAAGCTCGATGCAACGCGCGCCGCGACCGATCTTGCCGCCTATGCGGCGGCGGGCTTCGACACATTCGACATGGCCGATCACTATGGCAGCGCCGAAGAGATCATCGGCCGTCTTGCCGAAATGCGCAGCGCCGATCCTTCGATCCCGGCCTATCGCGCCTTCACCAAATGGTGCCCGGAGCCTGGTCCAATGACGCCGGCTGTGGTGCGGGCAGGGGTCGAGCGCGCCTGCAAGCGCATGGGCACAGGCCGCATCGACCTCATGCAGTTCCA
>JAEUMG010000113.1 GCA_016793355.1 Hyphomicrobiales bacterium | reverse complement strand
GCCCGGCATTACCGCGACCAGGTCCTGCCGCTGCGCACGCTGATCGAGAAGGAGTCGCTGCTCACCTACAACGGCATGATCACCAATACTTTCGAGCGGCTCGCCGATACACGCGAGAAGGTCAACGCGATCATGCTGTCCGTCAATGCCAAGCAGAATTTCTGGCTGGCTGAAGTCGACCTTGGAACCGCCGTTTATGGCGGCGGCGCCGCCGCCGGCGGCGGAGAATCCGCTGCTGCCGCCGCCGCCTCGGGCGGCGAAGCGGGCGGACATTAGTGAAAAGGAGAAAGCGTATGATTTCCCGTCGTGGATTATTGGGAGCCGGCGCCATCATGGCCGGCGCGGCCGCGTGGACCAAAACCTCGGCCATGAGTCTGCCGGATGCGCCTGAAATGGCTTCACCCGACATGCAGCCACCGCTATTTCCGGAAAGCGGTCCGGACTATCAGCCGGTCGTGACGCTGAACGGCTGGACCCTGCCGCATCGAGTTAACAACGGCGTGAAGGAGTTTCACCTTGTCGCCGAGCCGGTGAAGCGGGAGTTCTCGCCCGGCATGATCGCGCATCTGTGGGGCTATAACGGCCAGTCCCCCGGACCGACGATTGAAGCGGTCGAAGGCGACCGGGTGCGCATTTTTGTCACCAACCGCCTCAAGGAAACTACGACCATACACTGGCACGGCATGATTTTGCCGTGTGGCATGGATGGCGTGACCGGCCTCACCCAGCCCGGCATCCCTCCCGGCAAGACCTTCGTTTACGAGTTCGACCTCGTGAAGAGTGGAACATTTATGTACCACCCGCACGGGGACGAAATGGTCCAGATGGCAATGGGCATGATGGGCTTCTTCGTCATTCATCCCAAGGACCCGAAGTTCATGCGCGTCGACCGCGACTTCGTGTTTCTTTTGAACTCATTCGACATCGACCCGGGCTCGTATGTCCCGAAAATCATGACAATGACCGACTTCAATCTCTGGGGTTGGAACAGCCGCGTTTTCCCGGGCATTAGCCACCTTGTCGTGGCGAAGAATGACCGGGTACGCGTGCGCGTCGGCAATCTCACCATGACCAATCATCCCATCCATATGCATGGCTATGATTTTGAAGTGACCTGCACGGATGGCGGCTGGGTTAGGCCCGAAGCGCGCTGGCCGGAAGTCACCATCGACATTCCCGTTGGCGGGATGCGTGCCTATGAGTTCGATGCGAAATACGAAGGCGACTGGGCCATCCACTGCCACAAGTCGCACCATACGATGAACGCGATGGGCCATGATGTGCCGACCTTTATCGGCGCCGATATGTCCCGCGTGACCAAAACCATCCGCAAGGTGCAGCCGGAATTCATGGCGATGGGCGACAAGGGCATGGCGGACATGGGCACGATGGAGATGCCGTTGCCGGATAACACCCTGCCGATGATGACCGGGTGGGGTCAGTTTGGTCCGATCGAGATGGGCGGCATGTTCTCGGTCGTGAAGGTCCGCGAAGGGCTTTCGGCGAAGGACTACGGCGACCCGGGATGGTTCAAGCATCCCGAAGGAACGGTGGCGTGGGAGTGGACCGGTGAAACGCCCGCGCCAGCCAGCGCCAATGACGCAAAAACGATGGCCCCGGCAACAAAGCACGACGGCCACGGCTGACAGGCCGGCGTTAGATTTTAACCCCAACCACAACCAACGGAGACTAGTGATGAGAAGAGTTTGTTTGATGCTGGCTACGTCCCTGCTGCTCACTGTACCGGTGATGGCCTCGGGCACGCATAGCAGTGCCCATGATGAGATTCCCATCGGGAAGCCAGGTGACAAAAAGAAAGTCACCCGCACGATCGAGATCATCATGAAGGAAGACGGTCAGGGGAAAATGATGTTTTCTCCGGCGAAGCTCGTCTTCAAGGAAGGCCAGACCGTCAAGCTGCGCTTTGTCAACCAAGGCGAGATGGACCACGAATTCGTCATGGATGAGGAAGCGACAATCATCGAACACAAGGCCGTCATGGAAAAAAACCCCGACATGGAACACGACGACCCGAATGCCATTCGTCTGGCTCCTGGAGCGCGCGGGGAAATCATCTGGACTTTCTCCAAGCCGGGAACGTTCAAGTTCGCATGTCTTGTCCCTGGCCACTTTGAAGCCGGCATGCACGGACCGCTGGAAGTGGACAGCGCGGTTGCCAACAATCCCTGATGTCAAAGTAAAGGAGTAAGATCATGAAAATTTTTAGAACGCTTGCCGTCAGCCTGGCGCTGATCGGTTTTTCACTCGGCGCACACGCCGCTGAATACGCCAAGGGCGAAATCACCAAAGTGGATGCCGCCCAGAAGAAGGTGACGATCAAGCATGGAGAGCTTAAAAACCTCGACATGCCAGCGATGACGATGGTGTTTGTCGTCGCCAATGACGACCTGATGAAGAAGGCCAAGGTCGGCGCGCAGATCGAGTTTATCGCCGAGCGCGTCAACGGCCGCATCACGGTAACGGATATCAAGTAATAAACGAAACGGGCAGGCCGCCCTGTGCGGCCTGCTGTTTTGAGGGACGGCGGCCCTCCCTATCGTTTCTGCGGCGATCAATGCTCAACAGTCTATGGCTGCGCGGTCACACCGGCCTTCGGCAACTCCTCTCGCAGCCTGACCTCCGGGCCATTGCTCTGCGCGTCGTTGCCGTCGCCGGCGCTCTGGCCATTCTCGTCATCGGCGACAGCCAGCACGGCGCGGCATTTTATCTGGCTGTGGCCGCCGCATATACCGCGGGCGTTGTTGTCCTGACCCTTCTCCTGCGCCGGCAATCGGCCCGCCGGCTTGTCGCGGGGTTTGTCATGATGGATGCGCTGCTTGTGGCGTGCGTCCTCTATCAGGATCTTCTCGGTGCGCCTGTGACCGCGGACCATAGCCTTACGACCGCCGGGCTTGTCGTACCGTTCATCGTGCTCAGCCATGTCGCCATGAATCTCGATGGCCGCCTTATCTTTGCCTTCGCGGTGACGGTGCTGACGGCCTGGCTCGCCATGCTGGGCATCATGGCGCTGCGCCACGAACTCAGTGTGAAAGCCTTTTTCGGGCTTGATCTCAGTCTTGCTCTCGGCTTCGCCTTTGCCGCTTTTTCTACAGGGCTTCTCGCTCTCGACCACAAGCGCACGCGCCGTCAGGTGCAGAAAATCGATCGGTGGCGCAACAACCTGGCGCGTTTTTTCTCGCCTCATATGGTGGCCGACCTGCAAGAGGCCGGCCATGCCCTCGCCCTGCGGCGGCGCTCCGCCGCCATCATGTTTGTCGACCTGCGTGATTTTACGGCCTATGCCGAAGCGGCGCCGGCCGCGGACCTGGCCACGGTCCTGGCGGCCTACCGCCATCTTGTGGCCGGGGTTGTGTTTGCGCACGGCGGCACCATCGACAAATTTATCGGCGACGGCATCATGGCGGTCTTCGGCCATCCGGTGCCGGCGGCGGACGATGCGAGCCGCGCTCTTTCGTGTGCGGTCGCGCTCGCCGAACAGCTGCGCGCCTGGACGCCGCCACTGAGCAAAGACGCACCCGTGATGGAGACCGGCATTGGCCTGCACTATGGCACGGTCATCGGCGGCGTGCTTGAAAGCGGCTATCACGACGAGTTCACGGTCATCGGCGACGCCGTCAATGTCGCGCAGCGCCTCGAGGCGCTGGCCAAGGAGCGCGATGCCGCCCTCGTTGTCTCCGCGATCGTGCTGACGCTGACAGGAAATCATGGGCAGGCGGGCTGGATAAGAGAGAAGGCGGTCGCCTTACCAGGGCGCCGCCTTCCGATCGATATTGCCTATCTGCCGCGTGCCGGACGGAACGCCGCCCCCGTCACGCGCGCCGCGGCCCGGTCATGAGCCGCTTACATTTCGTGTTCTGTCTGCCATTTTTTCAGCTCTTCGATTTCCTTTTTCTGCGCGGCGATCATTTCTTCCGCCATTTTGCGCAAGCCAGGGTCCTTGCCGTACTTCAGTTCAATCTCGGCCATCGCGATCGCGCCCTGGTGGTGGGGGATCATCATCATGGCGAAGTCCTTGTCAGCATCACCGGTCAGCTTCATGCCTTCCATGCTCTGCATCATATTTTTGTGAACTTCCGTGAAAGCGTGGGTAGCGTCGTGATCGGCGCGCGCGGAAGCCGTAAAGACGAGCGGCACCGCCAGCGAGAAGGCGAGGGCAACGGCGAACAGCGAGGTTTTCATGGTCTGGCTCCTGGGTCAGTGTGCGGGGTCAAACAGGCCGTGCGTACCTTAGTTCCCTGAAGCGGGCGCATGGGGCCGCTTTCCGCCTCAGTGTTCAAGCTCCTCCAGTATCGGACAGTCAGGGCGTTCATCGCCGTGGCAATGGCTCGCCAGCGTCTTCAGGCTCTTTTGCAGGGCGCGCAGATGCTTGATCTTGGCATCGAGCTCATCCATGTGGGCGAGCGCGATCCGTTTAACCTCGCTGCTGGGGCGCGCGCGGTCGGACCACAAGGCGAGCAGCTCGACGATCTGCGCCATCGGGAAGCCGAAATCGCGCGCCCGGCGGACGAATTTCAGGCGGTGGATATCGGCGGCAGAGTATTTTCTATAACCGCTCGCGCTGCGATACGCCTCCGGCAGAAGCCCTATGTTCTCGTAATACCTGATCATTTTGGCCGAAACCCCGGAGGCTTCGGCAGCTTGACCTATATTCATTGCATTCTCCCGCAGGCAACCCTTGACCTTCCCATGATGGGAAGGATTATCTTGGTTTTCAAGTGGTGTTTTGGATTTGAAGGAGGCCGCTATGGCTGAAGAGCTGGACAAGGGCAAAAGCTGCTGCGGTGGGAAGCATCACGCTGCGCCCGAAGCCCCCGCGAAAACTGAAAAGGGCGGTTGCTGCGGCGGCGCCGGTTCGCGCGCCGCGGATGTTCCGGTAGAGGCCGCCTCCGCGTGCTGTGGCGGTCACGGCGACCGGAAGACGAAGCAGCAAAGTGCCGGCCATGACGGTCACGGCCATGCCCATCATGACCACGATCACCATAACCACGGTCATCACAACCATGATCATCATGCCGATGATCGTCATCACGGAAACGCGGCCCCGCAAGAAGCGGGCATGGCGATCGATCCCGTATGCGGGATGAGTGTCGACCCGCATAAAACAAGCTTGCGGGCCCAGCACGCCGGGCTGACCTTTTATTTTTGCTCCGCGGGCTGCCGCACGAAATTCATCGCGGACCCTTTGAAGTATCTTGATGCGGACCGGCTGCGCGCGCCTGCGGAGCCGGTGCCGGAAGGCACGATCTATACCTGCCCGATGCACCCCGAGATCAGGCAGGTAGGGCCGGGATCGTGCCCGATCTGCGGCATGGCGCTTGAGCCGTTGCTGGCAACTGCGGATAGCGGTGCCAATCCCGAACTTGCCGACATGACACGCCGGTTCTGGATCGGCCTCGTGCTGGCTCTTCCCGTCGTGGCGCTGGAGATGGGCGGTCATTTCACCGGCCTCCACATGCTGCTCGGCAAGCAGACGGGCAACTGGCTCCAGCTGGTGCTGGCGACACCTGTCGTGCTGTGGGCGGGCTGGCCCTTCTTCGTACGCGGGTGGCAGTCGCTGAAGACGCGCAACCTCAATATGTTCACGCTGATCGCGATGGGCACGGGCGTCGCCTGGCTCTACAGCGTCATAGCGACGGCGATGCCCGGCGTTTTTCCTGCCGCCTTTCGTGAGGCGGACGGCTCGGTCGCGGTATACTTCGAGGCGGCCGCGGTCATCACCGTACTTGTGCTTCTAGGACAGGTTCTGGAGCTGCGGGCGCGCGAGCAGACTTCGGGCGCGATAAAAGCGCTCCTCGATCTTGCCCCCAAAACCGCCCGCCGCATGAAAGACGATGAAAGCGATGAAGAGATCGCGATCGATATGATCGGCGTCGGCGACCGCCTGCGTGTACGGCCTGGGGAAAAGGTCCCGGTAGACGGCGTTCTGACCGAAGGCCGCGTCTCTATTGATGAGTCGATGGTGACCGGCGAATCGATGCCGGTTACGAAAGAACCAGGGGCAAAAGTCATCGGCGGCACAATGAATGCCTCCGGCAGCTTCATCATGCGCGCTGAAAAAATCGGACGCGATACCATGCTGGCGCGCATCGTCCAGATGGTCGCCGACGCACAGCGCAGCCGCGCGCCGATACAGCGTCTTGCGGATCAGGTCTCGGGCTGGTTCGTGCCTCTTGTGATCGTGATTGCGATCGCTTCTTTTGTCGCGTGGTCGGTCTGGGGGCCGGAGCCGCGGCTTGCCTACGGGCTCGTTGCCGCCGTGGCGGTGCTCATCATCGCGTGTCCGTGCGCCCTGGGCCTTGCCACTCCCATGTCGATCATGGTCGGCGTCGGACGCGGCGCGCAGGCCGGCGTTCTGATCAAGAATGCCGAAGCGCTCGAACGCCTTGAGAAAGTTGACACGCTCGTCATCGATAAAACCGGTACGCTCACTGAAGGCAAGCCGGCTGTTACCTCTATACTTCCTGCCCCCGGCGTTGAAGCGGATGAATTGCTGCGGATGGCCGCGAGCGTCGAGCAGGCAAGCGAGCATCCTCTTGCCGCCGCGATCGTGGCGGCTGCCAGGGCGAAAAATATAACTCTGGCCAAGGTGGTCGGGTTTGACTCGCCGACCGGCAAGGGCGCGATGGGAATGGTGGAGCGCAAGCCCGTGCTGCTCGGCAATGCAAAGTTTCTTGCCGAGTCGAATATCGATACGGCCGCCTTGTCGGCCGCCGCCGAAGAAGCGCGCCAGGACGGCGCCACTGTCATCTTCGTGGCGATCAGCGGAAAGACCGCGGGCGCTATCGCGATTGCAGACCCCGTCAAGGCGACGACGCCCGCCGCGCTGGCGCAGCTGCGCGAGGCGGGCCTGCGCATCGTCATGCTCACCGGCGACAATCGCACGACGGCCGGAGCTATAGCGCGGCGTCTTGATATCACCGAAGTCGAAGCCGACGTTCTGCCCGACCAGAAGGCCGGTATCGTCGAGAAGTTCAAAAAACAGGGGCGCGTCGTCGCTATGGCAGGCGACGGCGTCAATGACGCCCCCGCGCTGGCGGCTGCGGATGTCGGTATTGCGATGGGCACCGGCACCGATGTCGCCATCGAGAGCGCCGGTGTCACTCTCCTGAAAGGCGATCTGACGGGCATCGTGCGCGCCCGGCATCTTTCGCGCGCCACCATGCGCAACATCCGGCAAAACCTGTTCTTTGCCTTTATCTACAATGCCGCCGGCGTTCCAATCGCAGCGGGCGTGCTGTATCCCGCCTTCGGGCTTCTGCTGTCGCCGGTCATCGCGGCGGCGGCGATGGCGCTCAGTTCGGTGAGCGTTGTCGGAAATGCGCTGCGCCTGCGGATGACAAAGGTGTAAGATTTGACAAGGATCAAGGATCGCTTGCTGATGCCGGGCGAATAACCATCATGCGCTGGTTCTGGGCCATAGTCCTCGCCGGATTACTCGCTACTGCGGGCTTTTTGCCGCGCGGTATGGCCCATGAACACGGCGCAGACATTCCGGTCGCGACCGCGCTGGCGCCCGGGGCACCGGATCATTGCGCCGGGCAGGAGCAGACCCCTGACCCGCATCATAAGGGCTGCTGCGCGGGCACTCTGTGCGGGTTCGTTGTGATCGAGGCCTTTGGCTCAGGGATTGCCGACCCGGCGCCGGCAAGGGCGGTCCAGCCTGCGGTTTGTGATACGGCGCCCGGCCGGAATATCCCGCCCGAAACCGGACCTCCCCGCGCGCGGGCCTGAGACGCTGCGCCGGACAGAAAGTCCGGCTCCCGCAAGGCGGGCTTTGCGCACGCGCCGGTTCGTCAACGGACCGGCAGACAAGGGAGTATCAATCCATGTTCAAATGTTTTCAATCATACCGGGGTTGGGCTATCCTCGGCGTTGCCATCCTCGTAGCCCTCTATCTCGTTATCCGGCACGGCGCGCACCTCGCCGCCGTCCTGCCGTTCCTCATCCTTCTCGCCTGTCCTCTCATGCACATATTCATGCACGGGAGCCACTCCGGCCACGGCAAAAATCCATTGCCGCCGCCATCGCCAGCCAAAGGAGGGCAGGATGATACAAGCAAAGCTTGACTTCAAAAGCTTTGGCGCCGGACTGTCAGCAACGCTGGCCGCGCTGGTCATTGTCTGCGCCGCGGCCGCCGCACTCTTTCCCGGCTGGCAAGTCGCGCATAACTGGCTGTCGCTGTTTTCGCCGAGCGTGCCGGGGAGCCTGCGCAACTTCATCGAGGGCCTCGCGTATAGCGTGATCTTCGGCTGGATGGCCGCGGCCATTTTCGTTTCCGCCTATAATCTGACAATAAGGAGCAAGTTATGAACCGCCGTACTGTCCTGTTCACGTTAACCGGCGCCGGATCGATCGCTGTTGTTTCACGCGCCGGGCGCTCTGCTTCCCTTCCTCCGATGACGGTGTTCCGCAATCCCGGATGCGGCTGCTGTGAAGGCTGGGTCGCGGCGATGCGGGAGGCGGGGTTCACCGTCACCGTCGAAGATGTCTCAAACCTTATGGAACGCCGCACCGCCTTTGAACTCAAACCGGCAGAGGCAAGCTGTCATTTCGGGGTTGCGGACGGGTATGTGTTCGAGGGTCATATTCCGCCCCGCACCATTACGCGCTTTCTGACCGAACGGCCCGCCGGCGCGAAGGGCCTGGCCGTTCCGGGCATGCCTGCCGGGTCGCCCGGCATGGGTCCTGAAGGCAGCGGCGGCCCCTATGATGTTCTGCTTCTACAGAAAGACGGTTCGTCCCGCGTTTATACGACGCATCAAACGTGACCGCCCGCGGCAACGGGCGCCGCTGGCTGACGCATTGGCTGTCGGCGCTGCTCGTCGTGTTTCTTTTACTGACGGCGCTGCCCTCGGCGGCGTTGTCCGGCCTGCGACCGCCGCCGGGCAACTGGCTCGCGCTTCACATGAGCGCAGGATGGGTACTTCTTGTTGTGACCGTCTTTAGGATTGCGGCGCTCTGCGCGGGCGATGCGCGGAGTGCTTTTGTGCCGGGAGGCACAAGAGCCGTGGTGAAAGTAGCGCTGCTAATAACGCTTACGGTTATTCTCGCCGCCGGGCCGTTCGTCTATCGTCCGTCACCGCTGCAAGGGCCTACCGTTCTTTTTGGGTTGATCGAAGCGCCGGCCTGGCTCGTCAGCCATACGCTGCATCTGCAATTGCTGGGCTGGCACCGTTACGCCCCGATTGTTCTCGCGGCGCTGCTGACCCTTCATATCGTGCTGGCCTTCGTCCGGCCGGCTCCGGAGTCACGGCTGCCTTTTTCCTGGCTGTGGCGCATGCGCCGCGAAGGGCCGCCATGACCGGGCGGCGCAACGCTCTTCTCATGCTCGGAGGACTCGCGGCAGCACCGCTCGTCTTCAGCAAGCTGCGTCCCTATCTGTCGCCGTCCGCGCCCGCGCTGCTTACGCTGCACAAGGAACCGCGTGACATCGGCGCGATCAGCTTCATGGACGAATCCGATAAGACGCTGGGGTTCGCCGGTTTTCGCGCGCCGGTCCTGCTGGTGAATATATGGGCGACCTGGTGCCCGCCCTGCCGCGAAGAGATGCCGTCGCTTGACCGTCTCGCGGCGCGTGTCGACCGCCATCCCGGATTGGGGATCATCGCGCTTTCCGTGGACCGGGTCTCGTTCGCGCAGC
>JAEUMG010000190.1 GCA_016793355.1 Hyphomicrobiales bacterium | reverse complement strand
TCCATCCTCGACCGATACATCGAAGCTGGCCAGGCTGGTCTCGCTGCCGTTGTGCTGGAACGCCACCAGCCCGGCTTCGAGCTGGGCGTATGAGAATGACGTGGCCTCAATACCGTTGACCAGAATTTTTCCGTTGACCAGGTTGGAAACCGTAAAGGTGACTTCGTCACCTTCCACATCGGTGTAGCCGAGATCACCAGGGTTCACGTCATCGACGCTCAGCACATAGGGATCCACGGTGTTGATATCGGCTTGGAGATCGCCAGTAATCACCGGAGCATCATTGACCGGGGTGATGTCGAGCGAAGCGGTGGAGGAGGCAGCCGATGTGCCGTCGGACACCGTGTAGTTGAAGCTGACGCCGGTGTCGTCATTCGCCGCGGGCGTGTAGGTCCAGGTGCCGTTGCCATTGTCGATGAGCGTGCCCGAGCCTGCGGCGATCGACAGCGCGGTGATCGTGACGCTGGGGCCGTCGGGATCGGTGACGCCGGCGAGGAGTTCGGCCTGGGTGATCAGTCTGGCGCCGCTGTCCTCGGCGATCGCTGCCAGCGTGACCGGGCTTGCGACCGGCGCATCATTGCCGTCGACGATGACGCTCACGGTGACGGGCGCGCTCGTCGCGATGCCGTCGGTGACCGTGTAGGTAAACGTTGCCGTACCGCTGAAACCTTCATCGGGGTTAAAGGTCACCGACCCGTCCAGATTGAGCACGGCGGTGCCGCCTGCGCCGCTGGTCACGCCGGCGATCGACAGGGCCGTATTGGGGCTGTCGATATCGCTGTCGTTGGAGAGCAGTTCGGCCGCCGTGAAGGTCGTGCCGGTTTGGAATTCCGCAGCTACCGTATCCGCGACCGCGACCGGTGCGTCATTGGTTCCGGTAATCGTTATGACGACGGTGGCCGTCGCCCCATTCGTGCCGGTGACGGTGAAGCTTTCGGTCCGGACATCGCCCTGGGCGAGGGCCTGGACGGCGGGCGACTCATTGTTGAGCACATAGGTCCAGGTGCCGTCCGCGGCGATGCTGAATGTGCCGAATAGGCCGGGTGTAGCGGGCTGCGCCACGACGGCTGTATTGAGCGTGCCGCTCGTCCCGCCGCCGTCTTCCACGACCGCTCCGGCGTCGTCTTCGATCGTCGGATCAGGGGGTGGCGGCGGATTGTTCGAGCTGTCCGCAGCAGTCGACCCTGAAGAGCCGGTCGTGGCGGTGGACGCGGTCTCGCTGCCGGTGCCCGGTGCTGTTTCTTCGGAACCGCTCTCGGTGAGCGACTCGATACCATCGGTCAGCCCGGCCTGAATTGCCGAATCCGTCGCGCTGGTGGCGCTGAAGTTCTCGATGCCGCTTCCCTGGGCATTGGCCGTCGAGGTTCCCTCGTCGCCATTGGCTCCGGTGTCGTCTTCGTCTTCATTGGCAGCCGCGCGCCGCTCGAAGGCCTGAATGAGCTTTTGAATGATCTCCTGCGCGCCGGGATCAAGCGGCTCGGTGACGAGCGAGCCGTCGGCAGAGACCGTGTATTGGAAGCTCGGATCGCTGACGACCTGCAGAATCTGCCCGTTGCTTCCGATCAGGACATACTGGCCGACACGCGTCGATCCCGGATCGGGGGCGATGAAGAATGTGCAGGGACCGCCATTGGCGCAAATTCCGCCGGGCGTCGTACCGCGAATGCCGAGCGAGGCGACCGGCGTATCGATCCGCATTTCGCCGGTCGGGGCGACCTGGCCCGCCACGAAGGAAAAGGTCCCCTGGACAATGTCAAAGCTCAGGGCGTTATTGCTTCCTCCCGACTGGTAGACCAGACTGTCGAGGACCATGCGCGACGCGCCGGTCAGGGAGAAAACGGTACCGTCAACAAAAACCAGGCCCAAGGCCGAGCCGTCAGCGGTTTGCAGCACATCGCCCTGCGCGACCTGGTCGCCAACATTGAGCTGGACGAGGGTTCCGTCGGTGCGCTGCGCCGTGGCGGAGCCTTCCAGCGTGACAACCTTGCCGATGCTCTCCGCCGGCTGCTGGTCGCCGGCCTGCGCGTATTGGCCGGGCGTCTGGCTGCCGGCAAGGGCGCTCACGACATGCGGTTTAAGGGTGGCGCCTTCGGGCGTGGACAGGGCGGGCGGGTCAGGCTGGCTGAAATAGTCGAGAATCACGGCCGATTTGCCGTGCTCGCCGGTCAGCACGAGATCGTGGCCGCTACGGCTGAAATGCGCCGTGAACAGGAAATCGGAATCCCGGAGGATAACGTCTGGTCCCTCGGCGGAGATAACGGTGATCTTGTCGCCGCTGAGCGGGCCGTCGAATCTGGTCATGAAGCACCTGCCTGTCCCGATGTCATTTTGGGGTTGCGCTGCGCAAAAAGCAACTGGTACGCTGCATGCGGACCGGGATCGGGGCGGTCATAGATGCATCAGCTGGCACGGTTTCTTCTTTGCGGTTTTATGGCGATCTCCTTGTCGGCGCCGGCATTCGCCATGAGTCTGCGCGAGGCGGCGCAGAAGGCCGTATCGACTCATCCCGGCATTGGCGCGGCGCGGGCGGCCGGGCGCGCCAGCATCTGGGATTTCCAGGCGTCGAAAGCGCGGTTGCTGCCCAATCTCGATGTCAGTGCGGATGCCGGTGCCCAGTATGTGGATCAACCCAACAATCTGACTCCCAAAGAGAACGCCGAGTGGAATTTTCGCCGCCAGGCCGCCGCCGAAGCGACGCAGTTCCTGTTTGACGGCTGGGATCGCGCCAATGACATCTATCGCAGCGCCGCGCTGGTCGGCGCAGCCTCCATGCGGGTGATGGAGCGCTCTGAGGCTTTGGCGCTCGAAGCCGTCGAGGCCTATATCGATGTCGAGCGGCATTCCCTGGTTCTGGGCCTGGCGAATCAGAGCCGCAAGCGCCTGCAGGGCATTCTGGGGCTGGTGCGCGAATTGAACACGGGCGGGAAGGTGCCGCGCAGCGATGTCGATCAGGCGGTTGAGCGGATTGCCGCGTCGGACGCCGTCATCGCCCAGATCGAGCAATCGCTTGCCGATGCAAAGGCGAAGTTCCGGCAGGTGGTCGGCAACGAACCGGGCAGGCTCGAACGTGTCGCCTATCCAAAGAATATCCCTGCCTCGCGCGATTCCGCCTATGGAACCGCCAAGGCCAACAACCCGGCCATCAAGGCGCTGGAGGCGCAGGCCGCCGCTGCCCATTACGAGATGGAGCGGGCCAAGAGCGGCTATTATCCCGAGCTTTCGCTGCGCGGCCGGGCGAGCTACGGCTATGACATCGACGGCGTCGAAGGCAAGGATGTCGACGTCACCGGCGTCGTGGGGCTCGAGTGGAATCTCTTCAATGGCGGCGCAACGGGTTATCGCGTCGCGGCGCTGAACGAGGAAGCGGCGCGGGCCGAGCTTGAACGCGACGCGGCCATACGTTCGGTGCGCGAATCGATCGACAAGGCCTTTGCCGCCTATGTCATCGGCAAGAAGCGCGTCGCGGCCGCCCAGCAGCAGGTCGATTCCAATGATCGGCTGGTAAAGCAGTATCGCGAGGAGTACAGGCTCGCCAAGCGAAGCCTGCTCGATCTGCTCGATTCGGAAACCGCACTCTTTTCCAGCCAATTCCAGCTTGCCAGCGCCAAAGCGGCGCGGCTGTTCTCGGCCTATAATATCCACGCCTCCACCGGCCGCCTGCTTGCCACGCTGGGCGTCCAGGCTCCGCCCGAAGCGCATGTGGACATCCCGAATCCCCGGCAGACCGGTGGCATTCTCAATTTCAATATCGAGCCGCTTCGGCAGGACTGAGCCTATAATAGGGGCTTGACTAAGTTCATTTAGTGTTCTAGATGGCGCCCATGCCCTGGGACTTGGCCATCGAAGACAATCGCGCAAGGCTCCTTCTCGCCGTCAGGGGCCTGTTCGCCGCGATCGGGCTTGCCGAGGAAGGCGCCACCGTCGAAAAGGTCTCCAAGCCGCTCTACCGTTTCATGCTCGGACGCTTGCGGGCGGCGGAAGCGGCAGTCCGGCGGCTCATCATCGTCGCCGCCCGCACTATCGTGA
>JAEUMG010000036.1 GCA_016793355.1 Hyphomicrobiales bacterium | reverse complement strand
CAGGCTGCGTCTTACTCTCGACAAAGCAAGCAATGGAGTAAGGAATGATGAGCAGGAAAAAGACGATGCTACTGATCGCCGGCGCCGCCGGTTTCGCCGGCATCACCGCACTGGCCGGCTTTGCCATGGCGGATATGGGCGGCGGCTGGCAGGGCCGCGGTCATGATCGCGGCATGTTCTGGCAGGGCATGATCGAGCGCTATGATGCCAACAAGGACGGAAAGATCACCCAGGACGAGATCAACAACAACCGGGAGGCGTGGTACGCCGAATTCGATGTCGACAAGGACGGGAAGCTGTCTCTCGTCGAATTCGAGAAGCTCTGGCTCAAGGCCCGCCATCGCATGATGGTTCGCGAGTTTCAGTTCTTCGACACCGACGGTGACGGCAGCGTGACGATCCTCGAATACAAGTCTCCCCTCGAGGACATTGTCGCCGATCGGGACCGCAACAATGACGGCGCCCTAAGCCGCGAGGATCGCCCGCGCGGCGACCGCGGCAAGCAGCGATGGCGCCATCGCGACACCATGCAGAAGATGGGTGACGATGGCCCGGGCGACGATGACGGCCCGGACGACAATTGATGCATGAATTCCCGAGGCCGGCTGCCGCAGCCGGCCTCGACCTCTAAAAATCTCCGCAAAATCAATCATCGATGCTTGTGGCGCAAGACTCCCGAGGCTAATCAAAACCCGCGGCATCAATGGGAGGTTCAAATGCGGCGACTTGCGACTCTGGCATACTGCATGGTGGCGGCATTCGCCCTGTTTATCGCGGCAATGCCCGTCACCGTTCACGCGCAACAAACCCAGAAGCCGAATATCGTCTTCATCATGGCCGACGATATCGGCTGGTTCAACATCGGCGTCTACAACCAGGGCATCATGGCCGGGCGGACGCCCAATCTCGACAAGCTCGCCAACGAAGGCATGCGCTTCACGGACTATTATGCCGAAGCGAGCTGCACGGCGGGCCGGACCAATTTCATCACGGGCCAGCTACCCATCCGCACCGGACTGACGACGGTCGGCCAGGCGGGCGCAACTGTCGGCATGCCGGCGGAAGCGCCGAGCATCGCCACCTCTCTCAAGGCGCTTGGCTATGCCACCGGTCAGTTCGGCAAGAACCATCTGGGTGATCGCAACGAATATCTCCCCACCGTCCACGGCTTCGACGAGTTCTGGGGATATCTCTATCACCTCGACGCGATGGAGGACCCTTTCCATCCCAACTATCCGCCCGAGTTGAAGGACAAGGTCGGCCCGCGCAATCTCCTCCACACCTTCGCGACCGATATTGACGATCCGACGGTCGATCCGCGCTGGGGCAAGGTCGGTAAGCAGAAGATCGTCGATGAAGGCCCGCTGCCGCCGCATCCGATGGACGGCATCAAATACAACATGGAAACCGTCGATGAGGCGATCCTCGACAAGGCCACGGCCTTCATCGAAAAGGCGAAGAACGACGGCAAGCCCTTCTTCCTCTATCTCAACCCGACGCGCATGCATATCGTGACTCATCTCTCCGAGAAATACCGGAAGATGCGCACGCCGGAGAATGGCTGGTCCATTCAGGAGGCCGGCATGGCACAGCTCGACGACGTTGTCGGCGCGCTCATGCAGAAACTCACCGATATGGGTGTCGACAACGACACGATCGTCGTCTTCACGACCGACAACGGCGCCGAGAACTTCACCTGGCCCGACGGCGGCCAGACGCCTTTCGCGGGCGGCAAGGGCACCGTTCTCGAAGGCGGCTTCCGCGTTCCGGCCATCATTCGTTGGCCCGGCAAGGTGCCGGCCGGAAAGATCGAGAATTCGATCATGTCGGGGCTCGACTGGTTCCCGACATTCACCTCGCTCGCCGGCAATCCGAACATCGTGGCGGAATTGAAGGCGGGCAAGCAGCTCGGCGACCGGACCTACAAGGTGCATCTCGACGGTTATGACCAGACCGACCTCATCACCGGCAAGGGCCCGACGAAGCGCAATGAGGTGATCTATTTCGCCGAGAGCACGATGGGCGCCATCCGCATCGGCGATTACAAATACCGCTTCATCGACCAGCCCGGCGGCTGGCTTGGCGGAACGGTCAAGCCGGATTGGCCGATTCTCACCAACCTGCGCCTCGACCCGCTCGAGCGCACCGGCATAACCGGCTCGATGCAGTTCGCCGACTGGTACAAATACGAGTTCTGGCGCTTCGTCTTCGTCCAGCAGGTCGTCGCCGATTTCGCCCAGAGTTTCATTGAGTTCCCGCCGATGCAGAAGCCCGCAAGCTTCAATCTCGAAGCGGTGAAGGACCAGGTTCTGGAGGCAATCCGGAAGAATCAGGGACAGTGAGCCATTCCAGGGCGCGGGGTTCTCTCCCCGCGCCTCTCCTATCTTCGCCGCCAGGCCTGGGCGCGGCGCAGGAATGACCCGGTCGCGATGGTGTAGAGGATCCGCACCACCGCCGACGTCATGAAGATCATGATCGCCATGGCGGCCGCCGGCGCCACGTCCCCGGCATCGTCCATGTTGAGCACCGCGATCGAGGCAAGCGTCGTCTTCGGCGAATAGAGAAACACGACAGCCGAGACGGTGGTCATGGCATTGACGAAAAGATACATCGCGATTTCGAGCACCGCCGGCAGGCACACCGGCAATGTCACGAACAGGAAGGTCTTGTAGATCGGCACCTTGAGGCTCGAGGACACCGTCTCGAATTCGGGATCGATCTGTTTCAGTGCCGTCGTCGCGGTCAGATGCGCCACGGAATAGAAATGCCCGATCGTGCACAGGACCAGGATCGCCATGGTCCCGTAGATGAAATTGAGCGGATTGTCCTTGTCGTTGAAAAAGAAGATGAAGCCGAGGCCGAGCACGAGTCCGGGCACGGCCAAAGGCAGCAGCGTCAGGAAGCGCACGATCGAGCGCGGCGCGGAAAACCGCGTCGTCTTCTCCAGGAGATAGGCGCCGGTGAAGATCACCGCCGTCCCGATCACGGCGGTCAATGCCGACATGGTCAAGCTGTTGCGATAGCTCTCCCAGCCGCCGCCATCCATCATGTCGAAATTGTAGTTCTTGAGCGACGGCGTCAGGTCATAGGGCCAGAATTTGGCGATCGAGGCGATGAAGGCAACCGCCAGTACGATGATGATCATCGCCGCGATCACCGAGCAGATCGCGAAGAAAGCCCAGTCGACCGTCTTGTTGGGCTTGGGGATCAGCGGCACCGCGCGGGCGGATAGCAGCGCGGTCTGGCGGCGTTGCGCGATGCGGTCGATGAAAAAGGCGATGACCGCCGGCGTCAGCAGGACGAGTCCGACGACCGCGCCCATCTGGAAATTCTGCTGGCCGATCACCTGCTTGTAGATGTCGGTCGCGAGCACATTATACTGCTCGCCGATGACCTTCGGCACGCCGAAATCGGTGATGACGAGGACGAAGACCACGAAGGTCGCGCTGATCAGGCCGTAGCGGATGCCCGGCAGCGTCACGGTCATAAATATCCGCCACTCGCTCGCCTTGAGCGACTGCGCCGCCTCGAAATGCCGCGCGTCCGCAATGGCGAGCGCGGTGGTCACGATGATCAAGGCATGCGGAAAGGTCCAGAACACCTCGCCGATGACGATCCCGATCGGCCCGTAGATCGAATGTCCGAACAGCAGCCAAGTGGCAAAGCCCTGGTTGCCGAAGAGATAGACGAGGCTGATCGCCGGCAGGAGCGACGGCGCAAGCAGGGGAATTTGCGAAACGATGCGGAAGAAACCGCGTCCCGGCAGGCACGTGCGCATCAACCCATAGGCATAGACGAAGGCGAGGCCGACGCACAGCACCGTGCTGACCAATGCGATGAAGACGCTATTCATCGCCGAGGTCGCCAGTGACGGCGTGGCGAAGAACTGCTCGATATTGGCGAGGCCGACAAAATTGCCGCTCTTGTCTTCAAACGCCTTCTTGAGCAGCGCCCAGATCGGCAGGACGACGGCGAGCAGCAGGAAACAGCCGACCAGCACCACGCCGATCCGCATCAGTACTTCATCGGCGCTGAGCTTCTGGCGCACCGGCGCGAGCGCAGTCGGGGCGACAGCGGTCATGGGATCAGGCCTCGGAAGGCGGATTGGGAAAAACGCGCAGGCGATCGGGCGGCAGCCGGATCGGCACGGTCTTGCCCGATGCCAGCCCGAATTCGCGCACGTCGTTCATCGAGAAATCGGCGGAGATATTGAGATTGGTATTCTCGGCATGAAGCACGGTGGAAAAGTGATTGCCGACGAATTCCATGACCCCGATCTGCGCATCGAGCCGGTTCGGATCGCTGCCATTGCCGCGGTGAAGCACCACATCTTCGGGGCGGATGCAGACGGTCACTGCCGAGCCCCGTCCCAGGCCCACCGGTTCGGCGAAATCGAGCTTCGCCCCCTTGACCTCGACCATGCTGTCCGAGAGCAGATTGCCCGGAATGAAATTCATCCTTCCCACGAAATCGGCAACGAAGGCACTCGCCGGCCGGCCATAGATCTCATCCGGCGTTCCGATCTGCTCGATGCGGCCCTTGCTCATCACCACGACGCGATCCGACATGGTGAGCGCTTCTTCCTGGTCATGCGTCACCATGATCGTGGTGATGCCGAGGCGCCGCTGCAGGTCGCGGATTTCGCCGCGCAGCCGGGCCCGCACCCGCGCATCGAGCGCCGACAAGGGCTCATCGAGAAGCAACAGCCCCGGCGAGAGAGCAAGCGCGCGCGCCAGGGCGACGCGCTGCTGCTGGCCGCCCGAAAGCTGGGCGGGATATTTCTTCGCCTGATCGGCAAGGCCAACGAGATTCAACAGTTCGGTGACGCGCTTCTCGATCTCCTGCCGCTTGTAGCCGGCGCTGGTCAGGCCGTAGCCGACATTCGCCGCGATGGTGAGATTGGGAAACAGCGCATAGGACTGGAACACGATGCCGAAATCGCGCCCGCTCACCGGCAGGTTGGAGATGTCCCTTCCAGCCTGGTGAACCGTTCCCGATGTCTGCACGTCGAGACCGGCGACCGCGCGCAGCAAGGTTGTCTTGCCGCAGCCCGAGGGACCGAGGATCGACACGAATTCGCCTTCGGCAATGTCGAGATCGACATTGTCGAGCGCGGCGAATTTCTCAAATCGCTTGGTGAGGTTGCGAATGGAAAGATAGGGCTGCTGCGGCCTGGGCTTTGCCTCTTCGGCTTTGGCTCGGGACAAGGCAACCTCCGCGCGGCACGTGCTGGAAAAAGTGCGGGTGGCGGAGATACGCACCGCCACCCAGTCTCACTGGCGCTTACGATTTGGGCTCCGACTTGCCGTCATAGCGCTTCGACCATTCGGCAAGGATGCGGTCGCGATTGGCCGCTGCCCAGGCAAAGTCGTTCTTGATCAGTCGCTGCTCGATATCGGCCGGTACGAATTCAAGCGGCTTGGCGATGCCGGGCATCGCGACAATCGCATAGGACTTGGCGTAAAGCTCATTGGCTTCCTTGCTCACCGACCAGTCGAGCAGCTTCTTGGCGTCCTCGACATTCTTGGTGGTGGCAAGGATCGAGGCCGCTTCCATGTCCCAGCCCACGCCCTCCGACGGCAGGATGACGTCGAGCGGCGCGCCGTCCTGCTTGCTCTTGTTGGCGCGGTATTCGAAGGAAAGCCCCATCGTGTATTCGCCGGCCGCCGCCTGCTTGCAGGGCTTGGAGCCGGAATGGGTATAGGCCGCGATATTGTTGTGGAGCGCGTCCATATAGGCCCAGCCCTTCTCCTCGCCCATCAGCTGCAGCCAGGCCGAGACCATGAGATAGCCGGTGCCGGAGGAAGCCGGGTTCGGCATGGTGATCTGGCCGGCATATTCCGGTTTGATGAGATCGGCCCAGGATTGCGGTGCCGTAAGCCCCTTTTTCCCGCCTTCAACCGTGTTGAAGCAGAGTGCCGAAGACCACACATCCATGCCGACCCACTTGGGGGGGTTGGCCGGATCGCGATAGGTGGCGGTCAGGGCTTGGATGCCCTTGGGCTCATAGCCCATCAGCATGCCTTCCTTGTCGAGCAGCATGAGCGACGTTGCGGCAAGGCCAAGCACGACGTCGGCCTGCGGATTGTCCTTCTCGGCGAGAAGCTTGGCGGTCACGATGCCGGTCGAATCGCGCACCCAGTTGATGGTGGTGCCGGGATTGGCGGCTTCGAAGGCCTCCTTGTAGGCCTTGAGCTGGTCGGCTTCCAAAGCCGTGTAGACGGTGAGTTCGCCGGCGGCGGCTGGAACGGCGCAAGCGAGCGCAAGGCCGAACAGGGTTGCAGAAGTGCTGAAGCGTCGCATGGATCCTCCCGAGCTGTCGAATGCCCTGTGTCGCCTAGCAACGGTATGTGACAGTTCCATTGCGGCTTAGGTGTTGTGCACAAGAGGCGTGAAACCCTTGCGCGGGAGGCATGACGGCTGTCCGTGACCCCATGATATAAGCGCCGTCACAATTGGCTTGGAATTGGTCCCTTACCCTCTGGAGAACCGTGCGTGACGACAACGCTGATCCGGTCCAACGACCCCTTGCTGCAGCCTTACCGGCTCAAGCACCTGACATTGCGCAACCGGATCATGTCCACCGCGCACGAGCCCAACTATCACGAAGACGGCATGCCGAAGGACCAGTACCGCCTCTACCACGTCGAGAAGGCGAAGGGCGGCATCGCCATGACCATGACGGCGGGCTCGGCCGTCGTCTCGCAGGATTCGCCCCCCGCCTTCGGCAATCTCCTCGCCTACAAGGACGAGATCGTCCCCTGGCTGAAACGCCTGACCGACGAATGCCACGACTACGGCACGGCCGTGATGATCCAGCTCACCCATCTCGGCCGCCGCACCAACTGGAACAAGGCCGACTGGCTGCCGATCCTGGCCCCCTCGCAGGTGCGCGAGCCGGCGCACCGCGCCTTCCCGAAGGAAATGGAAGACTGGGATATCGAGCGCATCGTCAAGGATTATGCCGCCGCCGCCGAGCGCATGAAGGCGGCCGGCCTCGATGGCTTCGAATTCGAATGCTACGGCCACCTTCCCGACCAGTTCTGGTCGCCCGCCACCAACAAGCGCACCGACGAGTATAACGGCTCGCTCGACAATCGCCTGCGCTTCACCATGCGCGTGCTTGAAGCGGTGCGCAAAGCCGTCGGTCCCGACTACATCGTCGGCTTGCGGCTCGTGGCGGACGAGGATTGGGATAAAGGCATCAGCAAGGAGGAAGGCCTCGCCATTTGCCGCAAGCTGAAGGATTCGGGCCTCATCGACTTCCTCAACATCATCCGCGGCCATATCGAGCATGACACGCCGCTTTCGCGCGTCATTCCGGTGATGGGCATGAAGGCCTCGCCGCATTTGGATTTCGCCGGCGAAGTGCGCGCCGCGACCAGGTTTCCCGTATTCCATGCCGCGCGCATCAATGATGTCGCGACTGCCCGCCACGCCATCGCCGAAGGCAAGCTCGACATGGTCGGCATGACTCGTGCCCATATTGCCGATCCGCACATCGTGAAAAAGATCGAGGAAGGCCGCGAGCACGATATCCGCCCTTGCGTCGGCGCCACCTATTGTCTCGACCGCATCTATGAGGGCCATGGCGCCTTGTGCATCCACAATCCGGCGACCTCGCGCGAGGCGACCATGCCGCATGTCATCGCCAGGACCGATGGCGCCCGCAAGAAGATCGCCATTGTCGGTGCTGGGCCGGCCGGGCTCGAGGCGGCGCGCGTCTCGGCCTCGCGCGGCCATGACGTCATTCTCTTCGAGGCGGCCAGCAATCCGGGCGGCCAGATCCGCGTCGCGACGCAAGTGAAGCGCCGCAAGGAACTGATCGGCATTGCCGACTGGCGCGCCGATCAGTGCGAACGGCTCGGCGTCGAGACCCGCTACAACACCTATGCCGAGGCCGACGATCTGCGCGGCCTCGGTGCCGACATCGTGTTGATCGCGACCGGCGGCCTGCCGCAGAACCTGGCGATCGAGGAAGGCGCCGATCTCGCCGTTTCGAGCTGGGATATTCTGAGCGGCGATGTGAAGCCGGCCGAGGACGTTCTGCTTTTCGACGACAATGGCGCCCATCCGGGCATGGCGGCGGCGGAGTTCGTTGCCGATTCAGGTGCCCAGCTTGAACTGGTCAGCCCCGAGCGCTTCTTCGCGCCCGAAATGGGCGGGCTCAATCTCGTCCCCTATATGCAGAACTTCGTTTCCAAGGGCGTGAAGATCACCACCATGATGCGGGTCCGTGCCTTGAAGCGCCAGGGCAACAAGATCAAGGCCGTGTTGTGGAGCGTCTATACCGAGAAGGATGCCGGCGAACGCCTCATCGACCAGGTCGTCGTCGAGAATGCCACGAGCCCGCTCGCCGACCTCTATTTCGATCTGAAGGAGGAATCGGTCAATCGCGGCGAGGTCGATTACCCTGCCCTCATCGCCGGCCGCCCCCAGACGATCCGCACCAATCCCGCTGGCAGGTTCCAGCTTTTCCGCATCGGCGACGCGGTCGCCTCGCGCAACATCCACGCGGCGATCTACGACGCGCTGAGGCTGTGCAAGGATTTTTGATACTTCCCTCTTCTCTCGCGGGAGAAGGAACTTTCAAGCCCACAAAACCTTATTCCTGTGGACAGCATGTGGATAAGCCGATCGCGATCCACGACAGCCAACAACTCGCGACGCATACTCCCATTCGCAAGGTTCGTAAGGACCTCGGAACGGACCTCCGAAGAGGTCGGTTCTTCACCGGAAAGTTCCGATGGCGGATGAAAGTTCGCCGTCGCGAATGGACCGCGAAGGACAGGACGATCGGAGAAAAGTTTCGCCCGCGATCGCTACGGCTTCATCCCCGCGGCGATCCCGGTGTGCCACTTGGGCCGGGTTCGGGCCTGCTGCCGTGCCGCAAGGTATTGCGCGCGGTTTGGATCCGATCAAGCGCAAGCGCGGGGCCGCTTCGGCGGTCTCGCGTTTTCGCTTATGCGGGGGATGAAGCGCCGGGCATAAGCGATTCAATCCGTTCGACAATGTCGCGCTCGGATATCGGCGCCAGCGGCACCTTCACGAGATCGGGGTCGCGCGGCGGCGTCAGCAGGCCATGGCGCGCGAGAAAGGCGCCAAGGCCTGTCTTCGCCTGCCAGGTGACGGCCCAGGGCGAGCGATCGAGCTGGAACCGCTCGACCGGCTTGCCGCTTCGCCACGCCTCGGCGAGCATGGAAATGCTGTCGGACGTGACAACAAACCTGTCGGCGAGCGCCAGGATTGCCTGATGCGGGTTTTCCCCGCCACGAGTCCACCGATGCAGGTAATGCGGCCCGGTCAGCGCCTTCTCCAGAGCTTCAATCTCCGCGGGCGCGGTACGCGGCGAGGTTGAAACCAGCGTGCTTCCCTCCATCGCCGAAACCTGCTTTCCGAGTCGCGTCGCGCCCTTGTCGCCGATCAACGCGGGAAAGCGCGAACCGCCGACCAGAACACCGATCCAGGGCCTTGGCAGCGTGGAAAATCGTTCTCTCCAGAGGGCGATCTCCGCTTCCGGAACAGGTTTTTCGGAGGTCAGCGGAAGCGGCAATTCGATCACATTCGGCCCTGAGGGAAGGCCATATTGCGGTGTCGTGATGAGGAGATCGAACCACGCGGAAGGCGCGCGTGGGCGGCCCATCTGAACGACTTTCGTGCGCCCGCCCGACTGCTTCTTTATCCACATTGCGGCCGGCACGGTGCGCCGGCCGACGCCGATCACGAGGTCCGGGAATGGCGGCTCAAGCGATGCACTTTTGGCGTGATCGATGCTTGCCAGGCCGGCACGCAGAAACACATTCGGAACATGCCGAAAATGCGTGAAATGGAGCTGTTTCAGCGTGAATTCGACGCCCAGGAGATGCGCCAATGCGCGTGCCTGCGCATTGTCGCCGGCATGTGCGCCCTGCAGCACCCAGACCGACTTGCCCTGCCATATCGCCATGGGCTCCCACATAGCCTAACATCGGACGCGCTGCTATGTTGCCGCGCGTTCCGAGGCCCGCCACATGACGCAACATCCTGACGTTGAAGGCTTTTTCGACGAGGCGACGAACACGGTCAGCTATATCGTGCGCGACCCCGAGTCCAAGGCCTGCGCCATTATCGATTCCGTCCTCGATTACGACATCGCCTCGGGCCGCACATCGACGGCCTCCGCCGACAAGATCATCGCCGCCATTCAGCAACGGCAACTGAAGGTCGAGTGGATCCTCGAAACGCACGTCCACGCCGATCACCTCTCCGCTGCACCCTACTTGCAGGAAAAGCTCGGCGGAAAGGTCGGAATTGGCGAGAAAATCACCGTCGTCCAGGACATTTTCGGCAAGATTTTCAACGCCGGAACCGAATTCCAGCGCGACGGTAGCCAGTTCGACCGCCTCTTCAAGGACGGCGACACGTTCAGGATCGGAAATCTCGAAGCCCGCGTCATGCACACGCCCGGTCATACGCCCGCCTGCATGACCTACGTGATCGGCGATGCCGCCTTTGTCGGCGACACACTGTTCATGCCGGATTACGGCACCGCGCGCGCCGATTTCCCCGGTGGCGATGCCCGCGCCCTCTACCGCTCGATCCGCAAGGTCCTGTCATTGCCGCCCAAGACTCGGCTTTTCCTCTGCCACGACTACAAGGCCCCGGGCCGCGATCGTTTCGCTTGGGAAACGACCGTCGAGGCCGAACGCACGGGCAATGTTCATGTGAGGGATGGCGTCACCGAGGACGAGTTCGTCCAGATGCGCACCGCGCGTGACAAGAAACTGGGAACTCCGAAGCTCATCATTCCCTCCATTCAGGTGAATATGAACGCCGGCAATTTTCCAGAGCCCGACGCCGATGGAAATGTCTACCTCAAGGTTCCTGTGAACCGCCTCTAGAGCCGCCCGTATTTGCGCATCACATCAAGCAATTGCGCATGCGGCAGCGCAATGGAGGTGTTTCCGTCGCGGCCGACCATGGTTTCATTGGCGATCATCGAATCGAGGATCGCCTCTTCCGTCGTCTCGATCGTTGCTTCGAAAAGTCCGTTGAGATCGGCATTGGCAAGCGCCCGCATATCGCGCAATTCACCGCGTGGTTTCGCCAATTCGGCGGCATTTGCCGTCGAAAATGCGAGAAAAATGTCGCCCGAACTGTCATGCCCGACAGCACCGGTGCGCGCCATGCCAAGCGGTACCCGCCGGGCTAATCGCTTCAATTGATGCGCCATCAGGGGCGCGTCGGTGGCAATGATGACGATGATCGAACCGGCCGGCTTGCCGCGCAGTTCACCTCCGCCCAGATGCTGGCCGACCGGCACGCCAAGCACCGAAAATTGCTGCCGCAGACCGAAATTCGATTGCACGAAGGCGCCGACCGTCCAGGTCTCCCCGGCAATCGCCACACGGCGCGACGCGCTGCCATTGCCGCCCTTGAAGTCGTAGCAGATCATGCCGGTGCCGCCGCCCACGCTGCCCAATGCGACGGGGCCGCTCGCAGCCTTGTCGAAGGCTTCCAAAACATGTTCGGCCTTGAGGTGGAAACCATTGATATCGTTGAGGTCTCCGTCATAGGTCTCGGCCGCGACCGGCAATCCCCAATCCTGCACGGAGCCAACCTGCTGCTTCACCATCCATTGCAGCGTGGCATCGCGCGCGACACCGCAGGAATGCGTGTTGGTGATGGTGATTGGCGTCTGCAATTCGCCCGATTCCTCGATCCAGATCGTGCCGGTCATCTCGCCATTGCCGTTGAGCGCATAAAATCCCGCGGCGCACGGCACATTCAGTCCCTTCTTGCCGCGCGGCAGGATGACGGTGACGCCGGTCCTGACCGGCCCCTTCCCCACCACAAGCTTTCCCTCGCCCGATATCAGCGTCGTGACCCCGACCTCGACCCCGGCGACATCGGTGATGGCATTGAAGGGGCCCGGCGTGCCCGGCATCGGCAAACCGAGATCGCGTGCTCTCGTGCTTGTTGTCATTGCAGCCCTCGCAAATTCGCTTTGAAGTCCCGGTGCCATGGCACACAGTGCGGCAGACGGGCAAGGAGCGGGCAGCTTTGGACGGAACGGTCGACCCCAGTTCGTACAAGGAAATTCTGATCATTCTGGTCGCGGCCGGTGTGATCATTCCGGTGTTCCGGAAGATCGGCATCAGCTCGGTTCTGGGATTCCTGATCGTCGGCATCCTGATCGGCCCGAGCGTCCTCGGCCAGTTCGCCGCGGACTACCGGTGGTTGAACTATTTCACCCTGAGTCACCGCGACGAGGTTCACGCACTCGCCGAACTGGGCGTCGTGTTCCTCCTTTTCATGATCGGTCTGGAGCTTTCCTTCGAGCGCCTGATGACGCTTCGAAGATATGTTTTCGGGCTGGGCGGACTCCAGGTCGTCATCTCGAGCGTGGCGATCGGCGGCATCGCCTATGCGCTTGGCCTCGCTCCGGCGGAATCGGCGATCATCGGCGCAGCACTGTCGCTGTCTTCGACCGCCATCATCATTCAGCTTCTCTCCGACGAGAAGAGATTGGGAAGCTCCACCGGCCGAAAAGCCTTCTCGATTTTGCTTTTTCAGGATCTGGCGGTCGTTCCCATTCTTGTCATGATCGGCATCTTCAGCGCCCAGGAGAACGGAGCGGTGGCAACCGGGGTCATCAAGGCCCTTTTTCAGGCGGGCGCCGCCATCGCCGTCATACTGCTGGTCGGCCGCTATCTGATGCGGCCGCTATTGCGCCTGGTTGCCCAGGCGCAAAGCTCCGATCTCTTCATGGCGGCGACGCTCCTCATCGCGGTCGGCACCGGCATCCTTGCGAGTCTCGCCGGCATGTCGATGGCGCTCGGTGCCTTCATCGCCGGACTTCTGCTGGCCGAAACCGAGTTCCGCCGCGAGATCGAAGCCATCATCGAGCCTTTCAAAGGACTGATGCTCGGGGCCTTCTTCATGCTGGTCGGCATGGGGATCGACCTGGGCGAGGTCGTCGACAACCCCCTACTTGTCGTCGGGCTCGCATTGGGACTGATCGCCATCAAGGCCGTCACCATCCTCGCCGCAGGCGCAATCCTCGGCATCATGCCGAGCGCCATGCTTGAGACGGCCATCCTCCTCGGGCCAGGCGGCGAATTCGCTTTTGCCATTCTCGCCACGGCACAAGGCTCAGGCCTCTTGTCGCCGGTCGGAACCGAAACCGCGCTGATCGTCGTATCGATTTCCATGCTGGCGATTCCGCTCTTCGCGCGCATCGGCCAGCGCATGTCGAAGAAGCTTGTCATCAAGGGCGTCCTTCCAGCCGCGGCGCTCGAACCACCGCCCGGCAATGCCGAAGGCCGGGTGATCATTGTCGGTTTTGGTCGCGTCGGGAAGCTGGTTGCGGCGATGCTCCAGGAAAACCAGATCCCCTTCATCGCGATCGAGGTCGATGCGGACATCGTCACTGCCGAACGCAAGCGCGGAACGCCGATCTTTTTCGGCGACGCGGCGCGCCCCGAATTCCTGAAGCGCTGCGGTATTGCCGAGGCCAAGGCCGTCGCCATCACGGTGAACGCGCCATCGAAGGCCGATGCCATCCTGCAGAGCGCGCGGCGCGCGCGCGCCGACCTCAAGATCATCGCGCGCGCCCGCGACGAAAAGCACGCGATGCATCTCTATCAGCTGGGCGTCACCGAAGCCGTGCCCGAAACCATCGAGGCGGCACTGCAATTGGGCGAAGCGGTGCTGGTCGAGTCAGGCGTGGCGATGGGCCTGGCGATCGCCTCGGTCCACGAGCGCCGCGACGGCTTCCGCAAGCTGCTCGGCCGCCCAAACCGACGCGAGGAACTTCGCAAGCAGTTGCGCTCGCGCCGCGCGCGATCCGTAAAGGCGACGGAGTAACATCGGCTTGCAGTTCGAATCTTCCTCTCCCGCCTGCGGGAGAGGAAAGGGGCCCATTGCGAAGCAATGGGAATGGTGAGGGGCCATCAAGCATCCCCTCATCTACCCATGTCGCTCGCGCGACACGGGGCCCCTCTTCTCCCGCAAGCGGGAGAAGACGACTGAGCGCCGCTCTTGCCGGCCAGACGATGCGAGAGAAGACCTACGCCACGCCCAGCTTTTTCTGCAGGCTCGAGCTCGATGTCGTGTACTGGAACAGCAGGCGCTCGCCCGGGTGGATATGATGGAACGCTTCCTGCGCCATCAAGGCGGCTTCATGGAACCCCGAAAGAATGAGCTTCAGCTTGCCGGGATAGGTGTTGATGTCGCCGATCGCGAATATGCCAGGCACAGAAGTTTCAAATTTCGCCGTATCGACCGGTATCAGATTTTCATGAAGGTTGAGCCCCCATTCGGCAACCGGCCCAAGCTTCATGGTCAGGCCGAAGAAGGGTAGCAGGGCATTGCAGCCGATCTCATAAGCGGTACCGTCATTGCCTTTGACGATCGCGGCCTCGAGCACACCGCCTTCACCCTTGAGGCCCGTGACCTGGCCGAGCTTGAACTGCATCTTCCCGGCTGACACCAGATCGCGCATCTTCTTGACGCTGTCCGGCGCGGCGCGAAAATCGTCGCGACGATGCAAAAGCGTCATGCTGCGTGCCAAGGGATGCAGATTGAGCGTCCAGTCCAGCGCAGAATCGCCGCCGCCGACTATGAGAATATCGCGATCGCGGAAGGCTTCCATCTTCTTCACCGAATAGAAGACCGACTTGCCTTCATAAGCATCGATCCCCGGGATCGGCGGCTTCTTCGGCTGGAACGAGCCGCCGCCGGCGGCGATCACCACGATCTTGGCATGGAATTGAAGGCCGCCATCGGTCGTGATCTCGAAAAGGCCATCGTCGAGTTTCCGCAACCCGGTGACCATCTGGTTGAAATGATACTCCGGATTGAACGGCTTGACCTGCTCGAGCAGGCGCTGTGTCAGTTCATGACCGGTCACGATCGGCAGGGCCGGAATGTCGTAGATCGGCTTCTCGGGGTAAAGCTCGGCGCATTGCCCGCCCGGGCGGTCGAGGATGTCGATGATGTGAGCCTTGATGTCGAGCAGACCGAGCTCGAAAATCGCAAACAGCCCGCACGGGCCCGCGCCAATGATCACCGCGTCGGTGGAAATCACCTTCTCGCTCATCGCACTCGCTCCTGAAATCTCAGAATTGTTTTTCGGGAACCCGGACGCGCAGCCCGTCCAATGCGTTAGTCAGCTTGATCTGACACGACAGCCGGCTCGAATCCCGCACATCGAAGGCAAAGTCGAGCATGTCTTCTTCCATCGGACTGCGCGCCCCGACCTTTTCGCGCCATTCCGGCTCCACATAGACGTGACAGGTCGCGCAGGCGCACGCTCCCCCGCAATCGGCATCGATGCCGGGGACCAGGTTCTTGACCGCCGTCTCCATGACGGACATGCCCGGCGTGCCGTCTACCGTCTGTTCCGTACCGTTATGCTGAATATAGGTAACCTTAACCATGCCCTTGCGCCGATCCGTTCGGAATTCCGAACGGCTTCTTAGGGGATCGCATCGGCGAACACAACCTCCTCAGGTGCGTCGATAATATGCATCAATGGACGCCTCGAACGCCCTCGCCTCGGCCTCGAGCCTGTCCGTCAGCTCGGCGCGCCGCGGACCTTCCTGATACCCGATTTGTTCCAGTTCCAGAGCAAGTTCGGCAAGAGCCGGCGCTCCGACCGAGCGGGCCGAGCCTTTGAGCGTATGCGCAGCCATATGCCATTCGGCCCGGTCCTTGGCTTCCGCCAGCTGGGAAAGCAGCTTCGGAAGCTGCGCCCGGAACAATTCGAGCAGTTCAATCTCCAGCGCGGCATCGTCCAGGGTGTATCTGCGGAGAACGTCAATATCGAATGCTTTCAGGCGCTTACTCCCCTTCTTCGGGGGCATGTCGGGCTTGCGTGCGTTGCGGGGCATCGCGATCGTCCTTGGCTGAACGGCGCGACGATAGGACCGAGGTGCTAGGCGATCGTAAACGAACATGGTGGCGGAAACCTTCCGATAACTGATTCAATCCGCTTCACAATTTTAACCAAAACTTTAATAATTAAGTTTGTCGGGCAGTGGGGCGGTTCAAGCGGCAGAACCATTCGGATAAGGTTGACGACAGCGGCGGGTGACCGCGGATCTTGCGTGCCCTGGAAAGGTCCTGGTGGAGGCTCCGGCACTAAGCCGGCAACCGGACGGATCCTGTGGGCAGGTTTGTCCGTGGATGTTGAGCGCCGCTGCGTCCATAATGCCGGACGTGTAACGACATAATAATGCGGTGAGTAACAGGCATGGCGAACAACACGGGTGAGACGCGGCGGTCGCAACGGCGGGCCGCAGCGCGAGAGGGCGAGCGCGAGCAACCCGAAGCGGCGACCCGCAGGGAGCCCGAGGTTCAACTCCGCCCGGAAGGCCCGGTCCGCGGCCGCCCCGCCAATGAGAATGACCCTGTTGCCAGTTCGCTCGTCGCCGGCCTTCGCAAGCATCCGGCCTACACGCCCTACTACGTCGCCTTCGTCATCTCCTGCATCTGGGTAACGGCCTGGTTCTATGGCTCCGGCGCCGAAATGGTGACACAGGCGGATTCCGTATCCCCCGTTTACATGCAGCGCACGCTCATGAGCGTAGCCGTCCTGCTGCTGCCCATAGCGCTGGTCTGGACGACCGCCTATTTCCTGTGGCGCGCCCAGCAGCTTCGCAACGCCTCGGAAGCCCTGGTGCACTCGGCGATGCGCCTGCTCAAGCCACAGGAGATCGCCTCCGACGGCCTTTCGACGATTGCCCAGGCCGTGCGTTCTGAAATCGAGCTTCTGGTCGGCGGCGTCGAGCATGCCGTACATCGCGCCGGCGAACTTGAAGGCATCGTGCACAAGGAAATCTCGGCGATCGAGCGTGCCTTCGGCGGCAATGAGGACCGCATCCGCACGCTGCTGGCCGGGCTGGAGAACCAGCGCGCCGCCCTGCAGCAGGCCGGCGTCATCCTCGGCAACGAGGCGAGTCCCCTCCTCACCCGCCTCGAAACCAACACCGAGTCGCTCAGCAGCGTCGTCGGCCACGCCGAAGCGACGCTAAGCCAGCTCGAACAGGGTCTTAAGGGCTCGGCTGTCGAACTCGCCCGCACCATCGACGAAATCGCCTCGCACGCCTCCGGCGTCAACACCGAGATACTCGGACAGACGACGCAGATGGAACGCCTGTCAAGCGCGCTCGTCAGCGAGTTGCGGACCTTCTCGCAACATCTCGCCGACCAGATCGAGAGCCTCGCCGAGGCCACCGGCAGCCTAAATGCCGAAACCCAGAGCTTCGGGCGCAATATCGAGGGCATGGAATCGAGCATCGTCCAGCTTCTGAAATCGAGCGTCGACGAGCTGAGCACCCTCAATGTCGATCTCACCCGCACCATCGACCGGGTCACCGCATCGTCCGCCGAGCAATTGAAGTCGACGAGCGCCCAATTGACCGAGGTCCTTCAGTCCGCCAGCGGCGACGTCACCTATCACCTGAAGAGCGTGGCGGAGGAAGTGACCGCGCAGCTCGACAAGTCCGGATCCGAGGTATCCGAGCGGCTCGAGGCCTCGCGCAGCTTCGTGCTCGAAGGCCTGAGCAATGTCGCGACCGATTATTTCGACAAGGTCTCGCGGGCCCGCGCCGAACTGGTCAACTACATCGATCAGGCCGGCACGCAGATGGCGAGCCGCGTCGATGAAACCACCAACCGGCTCTATTCGAAACTCGACGAGACGGCGAAGGCGATCCACACCAATCTCGACGAATCCGCCGGCCTGCTGGCGAGCCATCTCACCGAAGCGTCGGCCACTGCCGCCGAGCGCATCGAAGCGGCCGAAAGCAAGATTACCGGCCACCTTCACATTGCCGCGGAGAGGATCAGCGATCATCTTGGCGAAATGGGCGGCCATTTGGCCGAGACGATCGACCGCTCGCTGCACGAGGTCGACGGCATCGCCGACCGCATCGTTCAGCGCTTTACCGAGACCGGCTCGCAGGTGGTCTCGGGCCTGGAGCAGTCGGTTGGCCAGGTCGATGCTGCGGCAATGCGCATCATCGAGCGCCTTGGCGACAGCGGCAGCCAGGTGACCTCCGGCCTTGCTCAGTCGGTCGAGCAGATGGATGCGGCAGCGGAGCGCATCATCGATCGCTTCAGCACCACCGGAATCCAGTTCATCGAGAGCATGGAGCAATCGGTCGGCCAGATGGACCAGGCGGCGATCCGCGTCATCGAACGCCTCAACACCACCGGCTCGCAGATCGTCGAAGGCATGGACAAGTCGGTCGAACAGATCGATGCGACGGCGGGCGCCATCGTCGACCGCTTCAGTACGACCGGCATGCAGTTCATCGACGGCATGGAACAGTCGGTCGGTCAGATGGATGCCGCCGCCGGCCGCGTCATCGAACGGCTGAACGCCACCGGCAGCCAGATCGCCGAGGGCATGCAGAAGTCGCTCGAGCGGCTCGACGAGACAAGCGAGCATGTGCTCGATCGCATGGACAGCAATGCCTCCCGCCTTCTGTCCGGCGTCGAGACTTCGGCCGGGCACATGGACAGCGCGGCTCACCGCTTCATAACGACCATCGACACTGCCTCGGGCCGCATGGCAACAGGCATCGAGGAAACCGCCAATCGTCTGTCCGCGCTGCTCGAACAGACCGGCGGCGATCTTATCGGCAATATCGACGCGACGGGCCAGCGCGTGCTCGGCGAATTCAGCGCCGCCGGTACCGACATTACCGGCAAGGTCGAGGATGTCGCCGGCCGGCTCTTCGGCGTCATCAACGATCAGGCCTCGCTCGTCACCGTCAAGCTCGACGAAACCGCCGGCCGGTTCAGTTCCGTTCTCGGCGATGTCTCAACGCAGATGGTGGGACGTATCGACGAGGCGGCGACCCGCCTTTTCGGCCATATGAATGCGTCGACCAGCGCCATCACGGGCAAGGTCGAGGATGCGACCGCCGCCGTATTCTCGCGATTGCAGGAGACGGCATCGGGCGTCGCCGTGCAGCTTAACAATACCGGCTCGGAACTGAATGATCTGCTGGTGACGACCAGCGGCACGATCGCCGCCCATCTCAAGGAAACCTCCGACATCGTCACCCGCCAGATGCAGGATTCGGGACTTGCCCTCTCGGGCAACATCGAAGGCTCGGGCGGCCTCGTAACCGAGCGGCTGATCTCGGTCTCCGCCGAATTCATCGAGAATGTGGGCCGCGCCCGCGAAGAGCTCTTTAATCTCCTCGATCGTTCCTCCACCGAGATGACCGGCAAGATGGAGCAGACGACGCATCAGCTTTACGGCCGGCTCGAACAGACGACCGAAAAGGTCACCGCCGATCTCGACGAGACCGCCCAGCGCCTGTTCTCGCGGCTCGAGGAAACCTCGACCGGCATGACGAATCAGCTCCAGTCCGCAAGCGTGAGGATTTCAAACCAGATCGACGGCACCGTGGGCGAAGTTGCCGATCGCGTGAATGCCGCGACCGACGCGCTGAGCCAGCAACTGCACAACACCACCGAGACGCTGGGCTCTCTCCTCAATGAGACATCCGACAAGCTGTCATCGGGTCTTGAGAGCGCAACTGCCGAACTTTCGACGCTGTTCGGCGACGGCACACGCGAGCTTACGAACAGGCTCGACTCGACGGCCGGTCTCATGACCTCCCAGTTTGCCGATACCGCATCGCGCGTGGCGGAGCAGCTCGAGCGCGCTTCGAGCCAGATGACGACGCAGCTCGAGGAGACGGGAACGCGGCTGTTCGAGACCCTCGACCAGTCAAACACGTCTATGACGGAGCGCCTCGACGCGACTGCCGCGGAAGTTGCCGAGCGCCTCGACAAGGCCGGTAACACGATGTTCAGCCGGATCGACACCACGGCGCGCGACCTCGGTCAGCGCTTCGATCTTGCCACCGATCTCCTTGAGCGCGTGACAGGCGAGATTTCCGGCCGGCTCGAGACCACCGGCATGAGCTTCTCGAAGGTCCTGGATGGCGCCAGCACCGCGATCCTCGGCGATCTCAGCCGCGCAAGCGCCGCTTTCAGCGACGGCCTCAGCGATGTCAGCCTGCAGATTACCGGCCGCTTCGAACAGCGCACAGCTTCTCTGGCCGACACCGTTGACCGGGCGGTTCGCAGTCTCGACTCAACCGCCGAGAGCACGGCAACCCGCATAATCGAGCGCCTCGAACAGGCCGCGGGCACCATTGAGCAGACCTCGCTCACCTCCAGCAATCAACTGCTATCGCAGGCGAACCAGGTTGCGCGGGATCTGGCAAGCGCGGCGAGCCTGTCGGCGACGACGGTCTCGGACCGGATCGGCGAGGCGATCACGAGCATCGAGGCGGCTACCAATGCGGCCGCCGATCTCGTGCTCGAGCAGTCCCGCCAGACCGCCGCAACCATCGAGCAGAGCACGCGGAGCGCAAGCGAGGTCCTTGCCACGGATCTTCGCCAGGCCGCCTCCGAGATTCAGGTCGCGACCACCAATTCCGCCGAGATCATGTCCGCTCGTGCCGCCGAGGCGTCCGAGGACATCGACAAGGCGGCCCGCGCGGCGAGCGGCCTCATCTCGGGCCGCATCGACAAGGCCGCCCGCGACATTGAAACGACCGCCTCCAATTCATCGAACATTCTGGTTGGGCGCGTCGAGAAGATCGCCAAGGATTTCGAATCTTCCGCGTCGGGCACGGCGAGCGCGATTATTGGCAGGATCGAGCGCACCAGTCGGGAATTCGAATCAGCGACGCTTGGCACCGGCAAGCGTTTCGAGGACGCAACGCAGAAGTTCTCCAAGCACGTCGAAACCGCCAGCACGTTCCTCGCCGATCAGCTCGGCTCGACCGCAGCCTCGCTGGACGACAAGCTCGAAAGCGTCAGCATGCAGCTGACGGGGCGCCTTGAGACGACCGGCGCGCGCATCACTGAGCGTCTCGAGGATGTCACCAATCTCGTCGACAAGACCGTCGACAAATTCAATGTCGATATGGACCGGATGCTGCATTCGCGCGAGGACATGCTGAGCGGGCTTGTGACTTCGCTCGGCAAGAAGGCGCAAGAGGTCGACTCGATGATGCGCAACTACATGGGCATGATCGAAGATTCGCTCGCCGCCGCGGAAGCGCGCTCGAAGGATGTCGGCCGGCAGATCGCCGCGCAGTATTCCGCCATTGCAAGCGGCCTTGAGCAGGAACTGAACAAGGTCGAGAAGGCATCCGGAGCCCAGGTCACCGAGATCGCCCGCATGCTGCGCGAACAGCATGACCGCACAATCGCCACGATGAACCAGATGCTGGCCGAGGCCGCGACGGGCTTCCAGCAGACCGCCCAGGATATGCGGGTGACCGCCCAGCAGGTCGTCAAGGATGTCGATTACGTCCGCTCCGAATTGAAGCGCGCCATCCTCGACCTCCCCGACGAAACGCGCGCCAACGCCGACGCGATGCGCCGCGTTGTCGCCGATCAAATCACCGCCTTGAATGCGCTCGCCGATGTGGTCAGGCGGCATACCGGCGTGGCCGACGTCTCCGGTCCGCCGCAACACAGCTATCAGCCGCGGGATCTGAACCCGGGAAAATCTGAGGGCACCGGATCGGCCGCCCAGCCGGGCTGGTCCTCCGGTGCCCTGCGTGACTATGATGAACGGCCGGCCCGCGCTCCCGCTCCGCGCTTCGAAAGTCTGGGCGGCTTCACCGCAGGAGGCACCGACATCCGCCGTGCCCCGCGCGATTTCGCACCCTCGCCGCTGTCTCCGCCGAAGGCAGGCGCCGGGCGCGAGGACACGCTCGGCCGCAATGTGCCGCGGGAAACCGAGAACCTAGTCCAGAAACTGAATGCAGCCGCGCGTGATCTGGTCGAGGCGATCGAAGGCACTTTGCCGGCCGATCTCGAAAGTCGCTACGCGAATGGCGAGAGCCATGTCTATATGCTGAATCTGTACGAGAACTACACGCGCCGGCTCGAGCCGAGCGTGCGGCAGCGATATCGCAGCGAGCGATTGGTGCGCGGCCGGGTCGATTCCTATATCCGACTGTTCGAACGCCTGCTCGACACGGTATCGGAGGCGCCGCGCGGCGATCAGCTCGCCGATGCCTGCCTCGCATCGGAATCGGGCAAACTTTATGTGGCGCTCGCCAAGACGACCGGCCGTATCAACTGACAATCAAGAAGCCGGATGGATATCGCAAAGCCCTATCTGCTGTTCCTGGGTGATGTCCGGGACCAGCTTGCAGCCAAGACTGCGTCCGGAATTGTCGACTGGCGGCCGGAATGGTGCGTCGGCCAGATGCGGCTTCCCGGCTGCCGGGCCGATTGCGGCCTGCCCGACCTGACGATCGCCGAGGCACGCGCCCGCGGAGCTCAGACCATGGTCGTCGGCGCGGTCAATGCCGGCGGCGTCCTGCCCGATCGCTGGATCGCCAACATCGTCGAGGCGCTGAATGCCGGGCTCGACGTAGCCACCGGCTTGCATGTGCGGCTGGCCTCGATACCCGCCATTGCCGAAGCTGCCCGCAGCAATGGGCGTAGGCTGCACGACGTACGCTTCAGCGAACTCACATTTGCCACCGGCAAGGGAACCAAGCGCCCGGGCTTGAGAATCCTGACCGTTGGCACCGACTGCTCCGTCGGCAAGAAATACACAGCCCTCGCCCTAGAGCGAGAGATGCGCAAGGCTGGCCTCGCCGCCGACTTCCGCGCCACCGGCCAGACCGGCGTCCTCATTTCCGGGCGCGGCGTCGCCATCGATGCCGTGATCGCCGATTTCATTTCCGGCGCCGCCGAATGGCTGTGCCCCGCCAATGAGCCGGATCACTGGGATGTCGTCGAAGGCCAGGGCTCGCTGTTTCATCCCTCCTTTGCCGGCGTGACGCTCGGCCTGCTCCATGGCGCCCAGCCCGATGCATTCGTGGTCTGCCATGAGCCGACGCGCAAGACGATGCGGGGCGTTCAGCACCCGCTTCCGTCGATTGCCGATGTGATCGATCGTACCATCGTCGAGGGCCGGTTGACCAATCCGGCCATTCGCTGCGTCGGCATCGCAGTCAACACCCAGAATTTGGATGACACGGCCGCGCAGCGCTGCCTCGAGGAAACAGCCGCAGCCCATTCCCTGCCTTGCGTCGATCCGGTTCGCTACAGCGTCAAGCCGATCGTCGATCTGATTGTCGCGACCTATCACGGGCAAAATGCTTAAACTTGCGCTCGCTCATGAGCGTTGGCCGATCGCCGGCAGCTTCACGATCTCGCGCGGCAGCAAGACACATGCGGATGTCATCACCGTTACGCTTGAAGAGGATGGCCATGTCGGCCGCGGCGAATGCGTTCCCTATGGCCGCTATGGCGAAACCGCCGAAGCGACACTGGCAGCGCTCGAACAGGCGCGCCCGGCGATCGAAGCCGGACTAACCCGCGATCGGATCGCCGCTTATGTTACGCCGCTGTCGGGACGTAATGCGCTTGACTGCGCCCTGTGGGACTTCGAGGCCAAACGAAAGCACACGTCGGTCTGGCGCTTGGCGGGACTTCAAGCCCCGCATCCGATCGTCACCGCCTACACTTTGAGCCTCGACACGCCGGAGAAAATGGCCGCTGCGGCCGCCTCCGCATCGGCGCGCCCATTGCTGAAATTGAAGCTGGGGCGCGATGGAGACGTCGAACGCCTGCGTCTCATTCGCGCGGCGGCGCCCCAGAGCCGCCTGATTGTCGATGCCAATGAAGGCTGGGCTCCCGGGGACCTGCCGCGCATGCTCGAAGTCTGCGCCGAATGCGGCGTTGAAATGGTGGAACAGCCCTTGCCCGCATCCGATGACGGGGCGCTCGGGCGCATATCCCGGCCGGTGGCAGTCTGCGCCGATGAATCGGCCCATGATAGCCACGGGCTGGAGGGCCTGCGCGGCAAGTATGACGCTGTCAATATCAAGCTCGACAAGACTGGCGGACTCACCGAAGCGCTCGTCATGCGCGAAGCGGCCCGCGCGATGGGTTTCCGGATCATGGTGGGATGCATGCTGGCCACCTCGCTCGCCATGGCGCCCGCCTTCCTTGTCGCCCAGGGCGCCGAGATTGCCGATCTCGACGGGCCTCTGCTGCTCAAGCGGGATCGCGAGCCGGGCATTGAATTCGAAGGCAGCCTGATGCACCCTCCGAGGCCCGAGCTCTGGGGTTAGCGAAAGGAAAAATTCATCCTAAACCAAACGATAACCTGTTTGGGCGATAGTTAGTTGCGGAGCTGCCCGGTCGGCGGCTTCTGGAGTGTGGGTAATGTCAGTAATGCGTGAGTATGAATCCTCCGACTGCGCCGGGGATTATGAAGAGATCGAGCGTGCCGTTATGGAATCGGCAAGAGGCCGCTGGTTCCTCGCAGAATTCGCCAAGCGGATACGCGCCCAGGACACCGCCTTGATCCTCGATGCCATTCATCGCCTCGAATCCCGCACTCACGCCTCAGCGGCAGGCGAAGCGCTCGTGAAGCCCCTCGTTTCCGAAACCGTCGACTCGCCCGAAATTGCCGCATCGGCGCTGCGCTATTATCGCCAGGATGAGGATATCTTTGCACCCTTGCCCGGTGCCAATCCCGACAAGCCCGTGCTGCGCGTCGTCGAGGACACCAATCCGCGCGTGACCATCAGGCGGACCGCTTCGGAACAGGAGAAGGGAATCGCGGAAGCCACCATCCCGGAGAGGTCGGAACCGGCAAAACCCCGCATCGTCCTTGTCCGCAAGCCGGCATCCGACCTGTTGTCAATTCCCCTCGCCGACGAAACGCCCGAAAACGCCGTCGCCTAACCTGCCCCGCGGATCATCTCCGCGAACAGTGCCGGATCGACATTGCCGCCGGTGAGCACCAGGCCTGTACTGCGTCCTTTTGTGTCGACCTTGCCCGCGAGAACCGCCGCCAGCGACACCGCACCGCCCGGTTCCACAACGAGCTTGAGCTCGGCGAAGGCGAAGGCAACCGCACGCCTGACCTCGTCTTCGCTGACCGTGATCCCGCCTGCCAATCGCGATTGATTGATCGCGAAGGTGAGTTGCCCAGGCTGGGCGCTCAGGAGAGCATCGCAAATCGAGCCGGCGGCGCGCTCATTCTTCTCCCGCTGTCCGGAGATGAGCGACCGGCGATGATCGTCGAAACCTTCCGGTTCGACGACGGTGATGCGTGTCGCGGGCGAAAGCTTTTCCAGAGCAAGCGCGATCCCGGCAATGAGTCCGCCGCCGGATGCCCCGCAAAGTACGGTGTCGAGCGCCGCCCCCGCCTCGCGCGCTTGCGCGGCAAGCTCGAGACCGACCGTGCCCTGCCCGGCGATGATATGCGGATGCTCGAAGGGCGGCACGATGACGGCGCCACGTTCGTCGGCGATCCGCCTGGCAATCGCCTCGCGATCCTCGGTCGCGCGGTCATAGAGCACGACTTCCGCGCCGAAGGACTTGGTGCGCTCCTGCTTGATAAGCGGCGTATCGCATGGCATCACGATCAAGGCCGGCATGCCGCGCAACCGCGCCGCCGCCGCCACGCCCTGCGCATGATTGCCGGAGGAATAGGCGACGACCCCGCCTTTCACCTGTTCGGGCGGCAATTGTGCGATGCAGTTCCACGCGCCGCGGAATTTGAAGGAACCGGTGCGCTGCAAGGTCTCGGCCTTGAGCAGGACGCGCCCGCCGGCAAGCTCGTTCAGGGCGGCGTTTTCGAGAAGCGGCGTATGCGCGGCAAGGCCCTTCAGGCGCGCCGCCGCCGCCTCGATGTCGGCAAATGTGGGGAGCTCGTGTCGCATGGACTTCGCATAGCCAAAAGCGAAGGCCGGGCCAAGCCGGGTTCTTGAAGCGGGCGCCAGCGCCCCTATATCAGCGGAAGTCTTCAGGGAGGACCTAGACGATGAACCAGGCAATTCGGCGCAAGCGTTGGACGCCATTGGCGATTTTCGCGGTGATCGTGGGCTTCATCCTGTGGTGGCCGCTCGGTCTCGCCGCGATCGGCTACATCCTCTGGGGCGGCAGCGTCGACCAGCTCGTCGATGATCTGACCGCGAAGGCTTCGGATGCCTGGCGCGGCACACGGGCATCGCGGAGCGGCAGCCCTGCCTTCGATGCCTATCGCGCCGAGACTCTGAAGCGCCTGGAAGACGAGCAGGCGGAATTTGCCGATTTCGTGCGCAGACTGCGCGAAGCCCGCGATCGCGAGGAATTCGACCGCTTCATGAGCGAGCGCGGTAACCGCTGACGCGGCCGATCCGCCCACTGGCACAAGGCCATGCGGCTTGGTACATCCGGGCAATAGCCAGCCCGGAATGAGCCAGCCGTATGTCCCGCGATCCCCGTTACGATATTCTCTTCGAACCCGTCCGCATCGGTCCGGTAACGGCGCGCAATCGCTTCTTCCAGGTTCCGCATTGCAATGGAATGGGCCATCGCGACGCTCTCGCCTTGGCCAGGATGCGCGCGACCAAGGCCGAGGGCGGCTGGGCGGTCGTCTGCACGGAAATGACGGAAATCACCTATGGCGCCGATGTCGCGCCTTATGTCGAACTCCGCCTCTGGAACGACGAGGACATCCCGCAGCTCGCCCGCATCGCCGAGGGCGTGCACGCGCATGGCAGCCTCGCCGGCATCGAACTCTGCCATTCGGGCTACACCGCCTGCAATCTCTATTCGCGCGAGGCGCCGGTCGGACCGACAGCCATGCCGGCGTCGAGCTATTACTACGATCCGATCCAGGCGCGCGGCATGGACAAGACCGACATAAGGAACCTGCGCCGCGCCCATCGCGCCGCCGCCTTGCGCGCGAAAACAGCCGGCTACGACCTGATCTATGTCTATGCCGGACACGGACTCGGAATCTTTCAGCAGTTTCTGTCGCGCGCCACCAATCACCGCAATGATGAATATGGCGGTCCGCTTGCCAATCGCGTGCGATTGCTGAAAGAGGTGATCGAAGACACCAAAGAAGCTGTCGGCGATACTTGCGCAGTGCCGGTGCGCATTGCCATGAACGAGTTTCGCGGACCAGAAGGCCTCGATCCGCCCGAGGTCGAGGAAGCGATCTCGATGATCGCCGAACTGCCCGATCTTTGGGACCTGTCGCTCGCCAGCTGGTCGAAGGATTCGCAGACCTCGCGCTTTGCCGAGGAAGGCTTCCAGGAACCTTATATCTTGAACGTCAAGAAACTCACGACCAAGCCGGTTGTCGGTGTCGGCCGCTACACCTCGCCCGACACCATGGTGCGGGTGATCCGCCAGGGCATCCTCGACATGATCGGTGCGGCGCGTCCCTCGATCGCCGATCCCTTCCTGCCGAAAAAGATCGAAGAAGGCCGCATCGACGATATCCGCGAATGCATCGGCTGCAATATCTGCGTCACCGGCGATCACAGCATGACGCCGATCCGCTGCACCCAGAACCCCTCAATGGGCGAGGAATGGCGGCGTGGCTGGCATCCCGAAAAAATCCGCCCGAGCCATGCGAGCGCTTCGATCCTCCTGATTGGCGCCGGTCCTGCAGGCCTCGAAGCCGGCCGTGCCCTGGGCCAGCGCGGCTACAAGGTAACAATCTCGGATGCGGCCGGCGAAGCTGGTGGCCGCGTCGCGCGCGAGTGTCGTCTGCCTGGGCTTTCCGCCTGGGGCCGCGTGCGCGACTGGCGCCTGCTCCAGATCGGCAAGATGCCGAATGTCGAGCTCTATCTCGAGAGCAGGCTGACGGCGGCGGATGCGCTGGAGTTCGGCGCCGATGCGATTGCGGTTGCAACGGGCGCAACCTGGCGCCGTGACGGCGTCGGCCGCTATCACGTCCATCCCGTTCCGATTGCCCAGGATGCCGATGTCCTGACCCCCGACGATCTGATGTCCGGCAAGCGCCCATCCGGCCGCAATGTCGTGATCTTCGACGACGACCACTACTACCTGGGCGGCGTTCTCGCCGAGCTTCTGGTCAAGGAGGATCACGCCGTCACCCTGGTGACCCCCGCCTCGCTCGCCTCCTACTACACGCGCGCCTCGTTGGAACAGGCGGCGATCCAGTCGCGCCTTCTCAATCTCGGCATCATCATTCGCGCCAATGAGGCGGTCAAGCGTGTCGCACGCGGCGAGGCAGCGGTCGAATGCGTCTTCACGCAAAGGGAGACGGCTCTCGCCGCGGACTGCGTCGTGCTGGTCACGTCCCGCACATCGAACGATGCGCTCTATCTGGAACTCACCGGCAATCACCCGAATGTCGTGGCGATCGGCGATGCGCGGGCGCCGGCGACCATCGCCCATGCGGTGCATGCCGGCCGCCGCTATGCCGAGGAGTTCGGATCGCCGCCGCGCGACGTGCTGGACGTGCCGTTCAAGCGCGAGCTTGTGCGTCTCACACCGGCCTGACCTATTGCAGGATTGCCACGCCGCGCCGGATTTCTCGACGCGTTAAGCGGCAATTTACCTAGTTCGCGCAATTCTGGGGCTTGGAATCAGTGAGTGCGGAAGAAGCCCCCGTGTCAGTTCGCGTTCTCGTCGCCCGTTTCGCGCTAGCAGCCGCTGTCGTTATGGCCGGCCCCGCCATGGCCCTCGGGCAGCCGGCCGATCAGACAAGCTCCATAACGAGCATCGTTCCGCAGACGGCACCTGCCGGCAAGCTCGCGACGCGCACCGAAATCATCGCCGACCGTGGTGAAGCGGCGATGATCTCGCTCGGCTCGCTGACCGCGATGGGCAATGCCATCGACATGTACCGGCAGATCGCCATAGACGGCGGCTGGCCCACGCTTAAATCGGCAAGTCTCAAGAAGGGCGCGCGCGGCGCGGCCGTCGCGGCCCTGCGCGAAAGGCTGGCAATCGAGGGCTATCTTCCCCCCGATGCCATGGCGGTCAAGAGCCCCGACAGGTTCGACACGACGCTCGAGAAGGCGCTGAAGGCCTTCCAGTCCAATCACGGACTGGCGCCGACGGGAAAGATGGACCCCCGTACGCTGGCCGAACTGAATGTGCCGGCGGATTTGCGGCTCCAGACGCTTGAGATCAACGCTCCCCGCATCGAAGCCTATCTGAAGAAACTCGGAGCGCGCTACATTCTGGTCAATATCCCGTCCGCGCAGCTTGAAGCGGTGAACTTCGGAACCGTCTATTCGCGCCACAATGTCGTCGTCGGCAAGCGTGGGCGGCCCTCGCCCGCCGTCGCCAGCCGCATCACGGAAATCAATTTCAACCCCTACTGGAACGTGCCAGTGTCGATCGTCGAGCGCGACCTGATCCCAAAGCTTCTCAAGAATCCGAATGCCATGGCCGACATGCGCATCCGTGTTTTCGACAAGCACGGCGGTCCTGAGGTCGACCCGAAGAAGATCGACTGGCTGACGACGCGCGCCGATCGCTACTTCTTCCGCCAGGATCCGGGCGAAGACAACGCCATGGCGACGGTCAAGATCAATTTCAGCAATCCTTACGCCGTCTATCTCCACGATTCGCCCGCCAAGCAGCTTTTTGGCACCAATGCGCGCTACGAGAGTTCGGGCTGCGTGCGCGTCGATCGCGTCCATGAACTCGTGAACTGGATACTCAACGGCCAGAACGGCTTCACGCCGAAGAAGATCAGCGAAATCGCCGCTTCGAGCCAGCGCGTCGACGTGAGCGTCGCCAATGCGCCTGACCTGCGCATCATGTACCTCACCGCCTGGGCGACGGAGGATGGCCGCATCCAGTTCCGCCCGGATATCTACGGCTTGGACGCGACGGGCTTCATACTCGGCCAGCCGCAGCCCCAGGGCGGGACTTGAGTTTCATCCTCCATGGCCGCCCTTGAGGCGGCCATCCAGCCTGGATGGCAGGGTCAAGCCCTGCCATGGAGAACTACCCCTACTTCTCCAGTTGTGCGAGTTCGTCGAGCACGGTTCGCGCATAGAACGGCTTCTCGATGATCGGGCATCCCTCAAGATCGGCGACCGCGCGGCCGCGGTCGAGGAGATCGCCGGTCACAAAGATCATCCGCTCCCGGTAAATGGGATGTTCGGCCAGCAACTGGCGCCGCAGCCCGGGGCCATCGAGTCCCGGCATGCGCAGGTCGCAGAAGATCGCGTCATAGGTCGTCGAGCCGACGCGGGCCAGCGCTTCCAGCCCGTGCTCGGCTTGATCGACCTCATGCCCGGCACGTTCGAGAATGTCGCGCAGGAGGGAGACGATCTCCGGCTCGTCGTCGACCACCAGAACCCGCTTGGCCGGGCTCGAGCGGCCGACCTCTGCGCGCGCGACCGCCTCATCGCCTTGCTCGAAGCTCGCCGGAAGCTTGATGCGGAAGCAGGCACCGCGCTGATCGTCCGGCGGAACCGCCTCCAGCACGCCGCCGTGAGCGGCAATCATGCCGAAACTGACGGCAAGACCGAGCCCGGTTCCGAGCCCTGCCGGCTTGGTCGTGAAGAACGGCTCGAAAATGCGCGGCAGGACTTCCGGCTTGATGCCCGGTCCGCTGTCGCGCACCTCGGCCACGACCGTATCGCCGCCCTCCTCGAGTCTCGTCGAGACCTTCAGAATCCGCTCGTCCGATGCGCGCAGGGCATGCTCGGCATTGACGAAGAGATTGACGAAGACCTGGACCATCTGGTCCATATCGGCGACGACTTTCGGCAGCGTATCGGCGAGATCGAGCCTGACGGTCACCCCGCCCGAGCGCAGCTGATAGGATACGAGGTCGAGCGCCGATAGAACCGCCTTGTTGAGCAGGATCGGCTCGCGCACCGACGGGCTCTGCCGCGCCATGGCGAGAAATGTCTTGGAGACCTTGGCGCAGCGCTCCGCCGCCTCGCGCAATTTGCCGAGACGCTCGCGCTGGCGCGCATCGACCGCCTCCTCCTCCAGCATGATCGCCCGGCCGATCACCACCGAGAGCGGATTGTTGATCTCATGCGCGACACCGGCAAGCAGCGATCCGAGCGCTGTCAATTTCTCGCTCTGGTGCAGCGCCTCGCGCTGCCGGGCGACCTGCGCCTCGCTGCGCTTGCGCTCGGTCAGATCGCGCACATAGGTGACGAAGAGGCGCCGGCCCGTGTGCTTGATCTCGGTGATCGCCAGTTCGACCGGAACCAGCCCGCCATCGGCATGCAGCACCTGGGTTTCGATATGCTGGCCCAGCATCCGCGCCGCGCGCCCCTGCTGCAGGCGGCGGAGGAAATAGGCGAAGCGACGCTGCTCACCCTCCGGGACGACAATATCGGCGATGCGCTTGCCGAAGACCGCGCGCTGCGACCAGCCGAATATTCGCTCGGCGGCCGGATTGAATTCGAGAATGGCGCCGGCCTCGTCGATCACCACGACCCCGTCGGGTGCGGTGTTGAGCATCGCCATGCGCGTCGCTTCGCTCATGACCAGGCTCGAGGCGGAAAGCTCGACCGCATCGCCGATGAGATAGGCCAGCGCCCGCACCACCGACTTCTCCGAAATCGTCCATTCGCGTTCGCGAATACAGTCGTCGAAGCCGATATGGCCCCACCACACGCCATTTACCCAGATCGGGAAGGATATGAAGGACTTGGTGTCATGCTTCTCGAACAAGTGGCGCAAATGGCCGGAAAGCTGGTGCGTATGGCCCTGGATCATCTCGCCGCGCCGGCGGCGCTCGGCCCAGGCCTGCATGATCGCGTCATCATCGAGGATGCGCTCGGCCGTCCCGAGTGCGGCACTCGTCAATGGCGTTTGACCGGGCGCGATCCAGGCGGCCCTGTTGGTCTGGCCGAGACCGCCATCCGGCAATTCGTGGACCTGGAAAAGATAGGCGCGCGAAAGATTTAGCCCCTTGCCCACCTGCTCAAGCACGATGTCGATATGATCGGTCCAGTCCCGGCTCGCGCGGAAGCGGCTTGCCGCGTCGGCGATGAGATAGGCATGATTCTCGAGTTCTGCCGGCGCGGAGGACACAAATCGACTCCTCATGGCAAAATCGCCAGTTAAGGGACGTCTAGCGCAGCCCCCCTTCGCGTTCAACCGCCGAACCGGTCAGCGCGATCGAAGGCGCTGGCCGGTTGGCATTGGCGCAAATGCAATCGTCAGAGCGGCCGGACGCTCACGATATTGCCATTACGGGCGTTGACGACGACCCGGTAGCTCTTGCCGTGCCGGCGCGCTGCATAGGAATAGTACTTGCCCGAGCAGTCGATGGTCCGCACGCGATAGAAGCCGCTGTCAAAGACGATCTCGCGCCCTTCCCCGCAGCTCAGCCGGCCGGGATAGCCGTAAATCGGGAACATCCAATAGGGC
>JAEUMG010000034.1 GCA_016793355.1 Hyphomicrobiales bacterium | reverse complement strand
GCATGACCGCTTTCCCGGCATGGCGTTCGCGTCCGATCCGGACGGCTTTCCGCACAAGGAGAGCGTGGCCGACTACTTCGTCGCCTATGCCGAGAAATTTCAGGCTCCCATCCGAACCGGTGTCGAGGTGACGTCCGTCAGAAAAAATGCCGGGCGTGCCGGATTCACCGTCGAAACTTCGGCGGGCACGATTGAAGCCCGCTTTGTGGTCGCCGCTACCGGCGCCTTCCAGCGGCCGGCCATTCCGCCGCTGGTTCCGGAGGAAGCGAATATCCTGCAGATGCATTCGACCGGCTATCGCAATCCGGCACAATTGCCAGATGGCGCGGTACTCGTGATCGGTGCGGGATCGTCGGGGGCGCAGATTGCCGATGAACTTCTGCATGCCGGGCGGCAGGTGTTCCTATCGGTAGGGCCCCATGACCGGCCGCCGCGCCGGTATCGCGGCCGCGACTTCGTCTGGTGGCTCGGCGTGCTTGGGAAATGGGACGCCGCCGCACCCGCACCGGGCACCGAACACGTCACGATCGCGGTCAGCGGCGCCGATGGCGGCAAGACCGTCGATTTTCGGACTCTGGCGGCAGAAGGCATGATCCTCTTGGGGCGTGCGGAATCCTTCCATGACGGCGTGATGCGCTTTGCGCCTGATCTTGCAAAAAACATCGCCAATGGCGACGCCAATTATCTCTCGGTGCTCGATGAGGCGGATGCATTCATCGCCCGCAATGGTCTCGATTTTCCCGAGGAGCCGGAGGCCCGCAAGATCGGCCCCGACCCCGATTGCGTAACTCACCCGATCCTCGAGCTTGACCTCGAGAGGGCCGGCATCCGCACAATCATCTGGGCGACAGGCTTTACCGTCGACTATAGCTGGCTCAAGGTCGATGCCTTCGATGAGAAGGGGAAGCCGAAGCATCAGCGGGGTGTCTCGACCGAGGCCGGCATCTATTTCCTGGGACTTCCCTGGCAATCACGAAGGGGATCGACCTTCATCTGGGGCGTGTGGCACGATGCGAAGCACATCGCCGACCAAATTGCCATCCAGCGCGGCTACATGGCGTATGGCGCGTCCGGGACGAGCCAGGAAACCAAGGCACTAGGCGAATCGTGAACAAGGCTTTCTATGTGCATGTCTGACGGCGGAATTGTACCGGCAGCCGAGGCGAGGAGGAAGGGTCCATGCCCCAGATCATTTTCACTTGCCCGGTAACCGGGGACGACGTGCCTTCAGGCATCGAAACCGAGCGGGCATCGCTTGATCAGATGGCACCTGAGGAAATAACGCTTGTGTGCCCCCATTGCGGTCGGCCTCATACTTGGCAAATCAACCAGGGGCGGCTCGAGGATGCTTTTCCGGAAGCGCGATAGTGCAAGGGTTCCCGAGACACTGTGGAATGTTTGAATGCGCTGGCAATTGACAGTCCTGATCCTCCTCGCCGGATGCACGACGACCGAGCGCAATTATCCTGTCGCGCGCTTCGAAGGCACGGGCAAGCCTCAGGCTGTTGCCCGATGCATCTACAACGCGATCGTCGATCGCGACCCGCTCAACCCGCCCCTGCGGGCGAAGGACGGCAAGACCTACCGTGTCTATGACGATCCCGGCACATGGGGTTCGATCGGGGCGTACGACATCTCGGTCGGACCCGGACCCTTTGGCTCCCTTGTCATCTTGCGCGCCAAAAATGATTATACGGCAGTTCAGCGCGTCATCGTCGATTGCCTGAAAGGCTAATTCTAGAGCGGGAAGAGTTGAGGTTGATCCAATCAATCCTCGCGCTGAGGTGGCCGCGCAGCGGCCCTCGAAGGGCGCTCACCTGCACGATCTCGCCCGTTACTCATGGTTCGAGGCGCGCTTCGCGGGCACGTCAGCATGAGGCCTGTTCGCAAAACCGATTCCATCTCATCACATCCCGCCCTAGGCCGCCGGCTTCATGGCATTCTGCGTTTTCGCCACCTCGCAAGCCGCTTCGACCAAAGCATAGGTCTTGAGATTGTCGTCGCCCGAGCAGCACCGGACGAGCGGCGATCCACGTCGCTCGCGCCGCGAATTCCGGCCGTATGCTATTTTGCCACCCTTGACCGCTCCCTCCATTCGGCCAGTTCGCTCATCACCGTTTCCACCGAGATCAGCAATTCCTCGCAGCCGCGACGCAGGCGGGACGCGTGAAGCTCTCCCTCCTCGCAGGCATGCGCAAAGGCGCGCGTCTGGTCGAGTATCTGCATGAACAACAGGCGATCCGTTCGGCTCATCGGGCGCCGACGCATGCTTTGTCCCCCTCGTCTCAGGCGCAAGCCAGCGCGCGCAATTACACGCGCATGCTGAGGCTCCAGCCCGTCTCCCAACTGATTCGATGGATGGGACAATGAAATCATGAAGACGTTCGTCACGAAAGAGTCATGGACAAATTTTGATGACACCGTGTCGCAATCGCAACGTTCGCGTTGAAAAAGTGCCGGACTGCGTCCTGCAGCCCGGCCAAGTTGGTGGGAGTCACTCCCACTCTCGAAGCCTGGTACTGACCGCGAGAGCCAGTCGGCGAGCAACGAAGCCGACCGGACCCAGAAAATCGTATTGCGGATCGTTGTGCTGTGCTTTTTCGCACAAACAGCGTGGCTGGATTTCTGCCGGGAAACGGGCGAGCCGCGCATCGAATCGCTGCGCGTGATCCCGGGACATCATATGTTTGCCGAAGGATTCGCACCGCGCCGGCAAGAAAATCGGCGCCCGGCTATGCCGGGCGCCGTGTTCGTGAGCCTAGTCCTTGGGGGTGAAGAACGTCCCCATGTAATCCGGCAGCACCGCCTTGGTAGAGCCGTCAGCTGCCTTGTTCTTGTCGAGAATGGCCTGGAAGGCGGCCCGGTTCTGGGCATAGCGCTGGCGCCGCACTTCGGGATCGCTGGGATACATGTAGTTCACCGTCACGCGATCGGCGGCGGAAATCTTATTGTTGGGCGCCGGGTGGTAACAGCGCGACTTCACCCCGTCCTTGTAGAATTCGGCCGGGAAGACGTAGAGCATGACCGAGTTCGGATCGAAATCGGTCATCATCAGCGTGCGCTGGGTTGCCATGCGCATGTTGAAATCGACCTGCTCCTTCGGCCAGTTGTTGGGCGGGCCGGCCATATACTCGTAGATGTGCGACCAATCGTACTCGGCCTCGCAATTGCCCGCGGGGCTTTGATGCTCATGCTGAAATCCGAGCGCATGGCCGAATTCATGGATGATCGTGCCCTTGATATAGCCGTCGTAGGCGGTCTCGAGCTGATCGGGAGGGAACTTGTCGAAACCTTCGAGGTTCATCGACTGCTCGTCCTGCTTGGCGTAGACCATGCTTCCCTGCCCGACGAATGACCAGTAGCCGGGCTGGCTGAAGCCGATCCGGATGTGGCTGGGCTTGCCTTTTCCCGGCTCGCAGGTCCGGGGATTGTTCATGTTCCCGAAATCGAGCGTGATGCCCATCTCCTTGTGCGCCCAGCGATTGGCGATCTTGGCGACCGCGGCGCGGGTCGCCTTGTTCCCTTCGAAGAAACAGACGCGCAATCTAGTGATCTCTGGTCCCCACATTTCGGCCGTGTCGTACACGCCTTTCGCCGCTTCGGAATTGTTGTCGAGCGCCAGAAAACCGCTGCGGAACGCTTCAATGCGCTTCGCATAAGCGACGGGCAGTCCGTCACGGAAGATGAGCTTGTTGGTACCCGCGCTTGCGGGCATGGCGAAACCGGCCACAAGCATGGTCGTCGCTGCGGCCATGCCTAGGAGAGATCGGATCATGAGTTTTTCCTGTGAGAGGGGTTGCAGGACGTCGCGTTACTCGCGGCGGACGCGATTATTCACCATCAATCTGGGCGGCGTGAAGCGATTTCTGTGCCGAAATTGCGCCGTTAGGAAACTTAATTCCAGAGAGGCAGTAAGCAGCTGATATTATTGCGAACTTCCCGCTCAGCCGGACGTGATCGGGTTTCCGGTTGACGAATTTGGCCCAAATCTGCCAGATATTGAATGAACGTTCATTAAATATCCGGTGCATCATGCTCAAGCGCAACCAGCGCGACCTCACTGCGTCCAATGCTCATTTCAAGAAGGCCCTGAAGCGTCTGCCGCTCGGCGTCGCCTCGACCTTCCGTTACTGGGGCGACGAGCGCACCATCTATGTCGATCACGGCAAGGGCGGCCGCACCTGGGACATCGACGGCAATTGTTATGTCGACTACCGGCTGGGCTACGGCCCGGCGATCCTCGGCTATGCCGATGACCGCGTCGATGAGGCCGCGCGAAAGGGCATGGAGGTCGGCGGCGTCTTCGCACTTTCGACCAGACGCGAACTCGCGGTTGCCGAGCGCATGGCGAAGATGGTGCCCGCCGCAGAGCTGGTGCGCTTCTCCAACAGCGGTACCGAGGCCGTCATGGCGGCATTGCGCCTCGCCCGCGCCCATACCGGCAAGGACAGCTACATCCTCATCGAAGGCGGCTATCACGGCCTGTTCGACGCCGCCATGTGGATGTCGAACATGGACCAGTGGGATCCGGCCAGCGGGCTCGATCCGCAGACGGTGCCCTATTCGCGCGGCATTCCGCAGCGGTTGAAGGATTTGGTGTACCTCACGCCGATGAACGACGCGAACCGGCTTGAGGATATCTTCAAGAAGCACAGCGCGCATATCGGCGCCATGCTGATCGAGCCGATGATGGGCAATTGCTGCGCCATTTCGGCGACGACGGAATTCGTCCAGCTCGCCCGCGGGCTTTGCGACAAATATGGCGTGCTGCTCATCATCGACGAGGTGAAGACCGGCTTCCGCGTCGCCAGGGGCGGCGTCCAGTCATTGCACGGCGTGACGCCCGACATCACCACCTTCGCCAAGGCGATGGCCAATGGCTATCCGATCGCCGCGGTGGCGGGTCGCGAGGACATCATGCGCACCTTCCGCTATGGCGGTGCCGCGCATGGCGGCACCTACACGGCGCATTCGGTATCGCTCGCGGCGGCCGAGAAGTGCCTCGAAATCCTCGACGAGACCCCGGCGCTGGCGACGCTTGCCGCCTATGGCGAGTCGCTCAAGGCCGGCATCAAGAAAATTCTCGATGCGCGCGGCATCGTCCATTCCTTCTCCGGCCATCCCTCGATGTTCGGCCTGTTCTTCGCACCCGAGCCGCCGGGCAATTACCGCGACTGGAAGCGCTCGGATTACAGTTTCTATGACCGTATGGCCTATCACCTGCATGATCTCGGCATCATCTGCGAGCCCGATTCGCGCGAGCCGTGGTTCATGTGCGAGGCGCATGACCAGAGCTGCCTTGCGGACTCGCTCAGGGCCATCGAAGCGGCGGTCGATCTGACCCTCGAAGAACAGGCCTCCGAACGCCGCGCGAAGGCGTAGAAGCGTGACGACATTCGCGCATTCTTTCCTTCTCCCCTCGT
>JAEUMG010000004.1 GCA_016793355.1 Hyphomicrobiales bacterium | reverse complement strand
GTGCGCATGCTGCAATGGCGCAATCGCGAATTCGATTTTTCATCGCTCGACGCCTTGCGCCGCTCGCTCAATGCCATGCCGCGCAGCGAGGGCCTGACGCGCGCCCAGCCCGGCCCCGACATGCTGGCCCTGGAAGCGATGTCGCGCGACGGCGATGTCGTCGATCTCGCCGCGAGCAAGGATGCAGTCGCGAGATTGTGGGAGGTCTGCCAGATCCCCGACTATCGCAATATCTCCGCCGCCGAGCATGCCAATCTGGTTGGTCGCATTTACCGTTTTCTAATGACCGGCGGCGGACGCATCCCGGAGGACTGGTTCGCCCGCCAGCTTGCCCATTGCGATCGATCCGAAGGCGACATCGACACCTTGTCGAACCGCATCTCGCATGTCCGCACCTGGACATTCGTCGCAAACCGTGCCGATTGGCTCGAAGCCCCGGTGTTCTGGCAGCAGCGGGCGCGCGAAATTGAAGATAAATTGTCGGACGCCTTGCATGAAAGGCTGTCTGCGCGTTTTATCGACCGCCGCACCAGCGTGCTGATGAAACGCCTGGCGCAAAAGGATCAGCTTATGTCGACAGTGGAGGAAGACGGCGCGATTCATGTGGAGGGCGAATATGTCGGCCGCATCCAGGGCTTTCAGTTCGTCCCCGACGGCGCCGCGAGCGAAGCGCATGGCCGCACCTTGAAGGCCGCATCGATGTCGGCGGTCGCCGCCGAGATCACGGCACGCGCCAGGGCGGTCGCCGCATCGGCCGATCCCGATCTCATTCTCGCGCGCGACGGCCGCATCCGCTGGCATGGCGATCCGATCGCGCGTCTGCGCGCCGGTGTGCATGTCTTGAAGCCGCGCATCGACATCGTCGCCGACGATCAGTTGAACGGACCCGACCGCGAAGCCGTCCAGGCGCGCCTGCAGAAATTCATTGAGCGCCATATCGCGAAGGTCGTCGAGCCATTGGTCAAGCTCGATGAAGCGGAAGGCCTCGACGGAACGGTGCGCGGCATCGCTTTTCGCCTTGTTGAAAATCTCGGCGTCCTGCCGCGCGAGCAGGTTGCCGAAGAAGTCAAGGCGCTGAGCCAGGAGGAGCGCGCAAAACTGCGCCAGCTCGGCGTCCGCTTCGGCGCCTTCAATGTCTATGTTCCGGCCTTGCTCAAACCCGCCGCGTCCGAACTGCGCCTGATCCTTTGGGGACTGGGTCTCGAGAAGGATGGCCGCGTCGATCTTGCCGATCTCCCCGAAGGTCCAGGACAAGGCCTCACCTCCGCGGTCTTCGACCGATCCACGCCGCGCGGCTTCTACGGCGTCTGCGGCTATCGCATCTGCGGCAATCGCGTCGTGCGCATCGACATGCTCGAGCGCCTCGCCGACATCATTCGCGATCGCGTCTTCTGGCGCCCGCGCATCCCTGAAGAGAAACGCCCGGCCGGTTCGGTGGAGGGCGGCGGCTTCACCATCGTCTCCGACATGATGTCGCTGGTCGGCTGTTCCGGCGAGGACTTCCAGGCGATCCTGCGCAGCCTCGACTTCCGCATGCACCGCAAGAAGGTGAAGCGCCCCAAGGCCGCGGAAACGGACACATCCGTCGCCGAAACGCCGCCGGCTGAAGCCGCACAGGCTGTGCTGCCCACTGAAGCCCCGCCCGCTGACGAGCCTGTCGAGATCCCGGCGGCCGAAATCCCTCCCGCCGCCCTTGCAGCCGTCGAGGCACAACCGGTCGAGATGGAAGAGATCGAAATTGAGATCTGGTGGCCGAAGGATACCGGGCCCTTCCGCCATTCACAGGACAAGAAGCACAAAAAGCCGCTTCGCCGCCGTGACAAGCCGCAGGTCCAGGAGGCAGCGAAGACCGATGGCGACGGCGCTCAAAAGCCTGAACGGCCCAAACGCGACCGCTCCCACCGCAAGCCCGACCGCCAGGCCAGCAAGCCGGACCGCCCCGAACGCCCGCCACGGAAGCCTGAACGCCCGATCGACCCCGACTCGCCCTTTGCGGTTCTGGGCGCTCTCAAGGCGCAGTTCGGCGGCAAGTCCAGTTGATGGAAAATGCTGGTGCCAGAATCCGCATCGACAAATGGCTCTGGCATGCCCGCATCACCAAGACCCGCACGCTCGCGGCGCGCCTGATCGAATCCGGCCGGGTCCGCGTCAATCATCGCAAGATTCTGAAGCCGGCCCAGGATGTCGCCCCCGGCGATGTCATCACGATCGCCGTCCATGACCGCATCCGCATCCTGAAAGTGACCGCCCCCGGCCTCCGCCGCGGACCGGCGATCGAGGCCCACCAGCTCTTTGAAGAGATCGAAGCGCCGCAACCCAGCCATGCCGCGCCGCAAAATTGAGCTGCGGCCCCGCCGGAGCCTTGCTATACCGGCACGTCCAACCGAATGACCGATTGAAATGACCTACGTCGTCAACGAAAACTGCATTAAATGCAAATACATGGACTGCATCGAGGTGTGCCCCGTGGACTGCTTCTACGAGGGCGAGAACATGCTCGTCATCCATCCCGATGAATGCATCGACTGCGGCGTCTGCGAGCCTGAATGCCCGGCCGAGGCGATCAAGCCCGATACCGAGCCCGGCCTTGAGCAATGGCTGGCGCTCAACGCCGAATACGCGTCCAAATGGCCGAACATTACGGCGAAGAAGGATCCGCCGCCCGATGCCAAGGAATTCGATGGCGTTGAAGGCAAGTTCGAAAAGTATTTTTCACCCAATCCGGGCGAAGGCGACTGAAGTTACTTTTTCCCGTTTCGGGCTGGTTAACCTTCTTCGGCGACCTGCACGGATTGCCGGGGGGATTTGCACCGTATACGGAGAAGTCGGCCTTTAAATTTCAGTAAAATCGTGCTATATGTTCACCCAATGAAGGCAGATTTCTACTGGACATGAGACCGGGCCCCCAAAGCTCGGATTTTTTTCGCCAGAGTAACGACGTTCAGCCCGAAAGGCAGGATTCTGCGGATGTCCGCCCGGTGGACGATGGCGACGGCGAATTTGTCGCAGTGAGATTTTTGGCGGGGAGGCCCGGACTTGTTGAGTCCTGGCGACGAGTTTGTTCGTCCGGCGTTCCGGACAGGCGTTTGAGTTGAGGAATATCGTCATGGCCACAGCAAAGAAGAAAGCAAAAGCCACCGTGAAGAAAAAGCCAGTTGCAAAGAAGCCGGCTGCCAAGCCCGCGCATAAGCCCGCGGCCAAAGCGGCCAAGGCGGCAAAGCCTGCCCATAAGCCCGCCGCCAAGACGGCGGCCAAGCCCGCTGCGAAGCCGGCGGCGCAGGCCCACAAACCCACCGTTGCGGCGAAGCCTGCCCACAAGCCGGCCCATCCGCCGGCCAAGCCCGCCGCGCAGGCGCCTGCCAAGCCGGCAGTAGCGCCCGCCCCCGCGCCGGCCGCCAAGAGTGCCGCTCCGCAGGCCCACCGCCCGGCGGCCCAGGCCCCGGTCGCGGCGAAGCCCGCGGCACCCGCTGCCGCGCCCGCACCGCAGGCGCCCAGGAAGCTCTCCTTCAAGGTCAGCGAATTGATCGTCTATCCGGCGCATGGCGTCGGCAAGATCGTCCAGATCGAGGAGCAGGAAATCGCCGGCGCCAAGCTCGAGCTCTACATCGTCGATTTCGAGAAGGAGAAATTGCGCCTCAAGGTACCGACCAGCCGCGCCGAGCAGAAGGGCATGAGGAAGCTTGCCGACAAATATCTGATCGAGCAGGCGATGAAGGTCCTGAAAGGCCGCGCCCGCATCAAGCGCACCATGTGGTCGCGCCGCGCCCAGGAATATGAAGCGAAGATCAATTCCGGCGATCTCATCGCGGTCGCCGAGGTCGTGCGCGATCTCTACCGCTCCGAGCGCCAGCCCGAGCAGTCCTATTCCGAGCGCCAGCTCTACGAACAGGCGCTTGAGCGCATGGCCCGCGAATATGCCGCGGTCCGCCGCATCGATGACGACGCGGCGTCCAAGGAGCTCGAGGAGTTCTTGTCGAAGAACGCCAAGCGGGCCAGCGAAAAGGCCGAAGCCGAGCTTCCCACCGAACAGGCGGCCTGAGCCAGGCGGCACAGATCAGCGAAAAGGGCCCGGACATCTCCGGGCCCTTTTTCATTTGGCGGCTTTCCGTATATAACCACCGGCGCCGACCCCGTAGCTCAGCAGGACAGAGCATCAGATTCCTAAACTGAGGGTCACAGGTTCGAATCCTGTCGGGGTCGCCATTTCTCAAGGGTCCATTCCAAGCAAAACAAAACTCCCCGGCCGTGAAGCCAGGGAGCCAGACTATCCGGTCTCTGCGACGTCAGTTCTTCTTCGGCTTCACCGCCGCGTAGACGTAGTAGCATTCCTGGCCGAGGCCGGTATAGCGGCACTCCATGTAGTAGTCGCCCTTCCGTTGCAGCTTGCTGTCCTTGACCTTGATGCGCTGGAGCTTGGCGCTGCCCTTCGGTTTCGCATAGACGTAATAGCATTCCTCGCCGAGCCCGGTGTACCGGCACTCGACCCAATAGCCGAGCTTCTGCTTGAGCGTCACATTGGGGCTCGCCTGGAGCCGCTTCACTTTCACCTCCTGGCTCGTCGCCGGCGCCGCGAGCAGCGCAACGGACATGACAGCCATGGACAACGCAGTCAGGAATCGTTTGGTCACTGGGAATCCTCCGTCCCGAAATTGTGATGAAAGGCCGGCACCGTCCTGATGACCGGCTCAACCGCAAGTTTGGCGACTGACTGTGGGTTTTGGCAAGCGCCCAGATGGCAAAAACGTGGCGGATACGCCAAACCCGCCCGGCGCGGCGTGGAATGCCCGGCATTGCGGCATCCGTTGCCGATGGCGTATGCTCTCTCAGGGCAGCGGGAGCAGCAGGCCGCGATTCGGCTGCCCGAGGGCTATGCCTGCCTCCTCTGCCCGGAAATGGGGTCGATCCCGCCTCTATGCCGGGGTCGCGCGGTCAGGAGGATACTTGTGATGAATTCCAAGAATACCATCATCGGCGTAATCGTCGTCATCGTCTTGCTGCTTATTATCGGATGGGCGGCCGGCTGGTTCGGTGGGACGCAGGCACCTGCGCCAACCACCACGACCGAACAACCCACCACGCCCGAACCGACAACCGGCGGCGGAACGACAACACCGGAGCCGACAACCGGCGGCGGAACGACAACACCCGAGCCGACAACCGGCGGCGGCACGACGACAACCGAGCCGACAACCGGCGGCGGCACGACGACAACCGAGCCGACGACCCAGCAATAGTCACCAATCAGCCGCACCGATTCTCGCCGGTGCGGCCGCCCGGCCGGGGCGGAACGTCCCATTTACTGCGCTCTAACGGCCTGGCGCATGCGGCTGCGGCGCCGGGTCTTCCTCGGTCTGTGCTTTGGGCGGCGTGGCGGAGAGGAATTCGCCGAAGGCGGCAAGCCCTTCGAAATGGTCGCAGAAGACCTTGACGCAGACCAGCAAGGGCACCGCGATCACCGCACCGACAATTCCCCACATCCAGCTCCACAGCGCCAGCGTGATCAGGATGGCCACCGAATTGAGTTCGAGTCGCCGGCCGACGATGATCGGGGTGAGGAACTGTCCCTCGGCGACATGCAGGCCGAAATAGAGGAGCGGCGGCACCAGCGCCTGCCCCAGAGTATTGAATGAAAGAAGGGCCACGACCGAGATCATGCCGAGCCCGATCAGCGCGCCGACATAGGGAATGAAATTGAGGATCGCCGCGGCGACCCCCCACAGGATGGGATTGGGCATGCCGACCGCCGCCATCGCTCCCGCCACGAGGGCGCCAAGCCCGCAATTGATAATCGTGATCGTCAAGAGATAGCGCGAGACAACGTTTTCGATGTCATAGACAACGCGCAGCGCCTTCTTCTTGTTGCTGAGCCGCGGCATGACCGCCACCAGCTTTTCATAGAAAAGCGTGCCCGACGAAAGAAGAAAGAGCAGCAGGACGATTGTGAGGCCGAGCGTGGTCAGGCTGCCGACAACATTGTCGGCGGCGCGCGACAGGAGGCCAGGCTGCTGGACGACGACTTTCTGGACGACGGGCGAGGCGCCTTCGGCGAGGTTTTCAACCTGCTCGGAAGCGGCGACCACCGCCTCGACGGGCGATCGCAGCGAGGAGAGTTTGCGCGACAGGTCCTGGCCGATTTCCGGCGCCATATCGAGCCAATGGGCGACAGGCCCGCTCAGGAAGAACAGGCCCGAGCCGAATACCCCGATCACGCCGGCGACCAGCACGACCGCGCTGACGGCGGCCGGAATGCTCCGCCGTTCGAAATAGCGCACCACCGGGCGCAGTGTCAGCGCGAGCAGAAAGGCAAGGGTGAGCGGGAGAAGCAGGTCGCGGGCGAAATAGACCACGCCCGCCCCCATAACCAGGACGACAAAGATCGCCGATCGCCTGATGATCCGAAGCTGGCGCTCGTGGCGCTCGAGAATTTCGGATGGCGAGGGCTCGTCGGTATCGGCTTTGCGGGCTTGGACCATGCACATCTCCGGCCAAGGCGCGCACACTGCACCTTTCCGGAGGTCTGCGCAAAATTTGCCTCGCCGCGAGAGGTTCCGGCGTCAGCTCAGCCTGGAACCCGGCCTTCCGGGGTCAGTCCATCCACCGCGCCGGGGAGATCGCGCGACAGCCGCGAGAGTATTTCCTCGCGCGTCAGACCGGTACGTTTGGCCAGATCGCCCAATATGTCGGAGCCGATCGCCGATTCGAGCTGGCTGGTCGACACAGGTTGATTCGGCCCCTTTCCGACCCAGGAATCGGCAAGATCGCCATGGCCGCTCTGTTTGAACTGGTCGACCAGGCCGCCGAGCCCTTCGTTCAGCAAATTGCCGGCACTGCCGGCCACATCGCCAAGCTTGCCGAGGACTTCGCGCGCGCCATCCTGAAGGGGATCGCCGGTCGGCCCCTTGTTCTTGAAAGAATTGATCATTTCGGCGATTTTTTCGCGGTTCTGATAGCCTGCGACGGCAAGCAAGCCAAGCAGCGCGACCATTGAGGGTGTTCCACGAGCCATTTCAGCCTCCTTCATGCAATTGGCGTCTATCGTAAGGAGATAGACTTAAGTTTCAAACATGGCATTCTGGTGAGGGATTGAGTCGACTGGCTGGAGGGCAATCCATGGGCATTATCTGGACCATCATCATCGGGTTTGTGGCAGGCGTCGTGGCGAAGTTCATCATGCCGGGGCCGAATGAGCCCTCCGGCTTCATCATGACGACGATCCTCGGCATTGTCGGAGCGGTGGTCGCAACCTTCCTCGGCCAGGCGGTCGGCTGGTACAATGCCGGAGAAGGCGCTGGCTTCATCGGCGCCATTGTCGGCGCGATCATCGTGCTCTTCGTCTGGGGCCTGATCCAGAAGAACAAGGCAGCCTGAGTCAGGCTGCCGTCTTCGGCGCGAAGACCCTTAGCGCTGCGGGCATGATCCTGTAGCGCAGCGGCGGCTGCATGAGCTGGACCTCCCCGTCCAGAGCGACGGGGAGCCGGCTCGTGTGTGAACGAACCTCGAACTCCAGCGTTTCAAGCTGATCGAGCTCCGGATCCGTTCGCCCGAAGCCCAAGATCGTGCGCAAGACGAGCATGAGGAAAGACCACCGGCTTTGCGAGCGCACCACATAGACATGCAGCCGCCCGAGATCGAGCTGATGGCGCCGCCCGAACTCAAACAGGCTCAGATCATACTCGTTGTTGCCGACGAAGAGCATGGGCGTGCGATAGGGTTTGGCTGAACCCTCCACTGCCAGGCTCAGGCGCCGGAACGGGAAACGTTTCAGCGCACGCAGTCCTGCCAGCGCCATCGCCGGCCATTTGCCCAGACCGAAC
>JAEUMG010000402.1 GCA_016793355.1 Hyphomicrobiales bacterium | reverse complement strand
GCCCTGAGGGCCGTCAACTTCCTTCGGCGGCACGGCCTGCGCGGTGTCGCGCCGCGCCTTCGCCTCGGCAAGGGCACGCTGCGCTGCGGGAGGGAGCGCGGAGGGATCGCGGGCGGTCATGACCATGGGTTGATGTTGCGGCCGACGATCCCATATAGGCACGTGGTTTGATGCGGTTCAAGGAGGCCGCCCAGAATGAACATCATGCGCACCGGGATCCTGCTTGCCGGCATGACCGCGCTGTTCCTCGCCATCGGCTATCTGCTCGGCGGCCAGTCGGGCATGCTGATCGCGCTTGTCGTTTCCGTCGGCATGAACTTCTTCAGCTACTGGAATTCCGACAAGATGGTCTTGCGCATGCATGGCGCGCGCCAGATCGACCGCGCCCAGGCGCCGGAATTCTACGACATGATCGCCGAACTTGCGCAGCGCGCCCAACTGCCGATGCCCAAGGTCTATATCATGGACAATCCGCAGCCCAACGCCTTTGCCACCGGCCGCAACCCGGAGAATGCCGCGGTCGCCGCGACCACCGGGCTTCTGCGGAATCTCTCGCGCGACGAGATCGAAGGCGTGATGGCGCATGAACTCGCGCATGTGAAGAATTACGACACGCTCACCATGACGATTACCGCGACCATTGCCGGCGCGATCTCCATGCTTGCCAATTTCGCGATGTTCTTCGGCGGCCGCGACCGCAATAACGGCCTGGGCGCGATCGGCACCATCCTTCTCATGATCCTCGCGCCGCTGGCCGCGATGATCGTGCAGATGGCGATCAGCCGCACGCGCGAATATTCCGCCGACCGGCTGGGCGCGCAGATATCGGGCCGGCCGCGCGCGCTCGCGTCCGCCTTGAGCAAGATTTCCGGTCTCGCACATCGCGTCGAGAACCATACCGCCGAAGCGAATCCCGCGACCGCCCACATGTTCATCATCAATCCCCTGTCGGGCGCGCGCATGGACAATCTCTTCTCGACCCATCCCGCCACCGAGAATCGCATCAATGCCCTGATGCAGATGGACCAGGAAATTGCCGGCATGGGCGGCATGGCGCCGGAAGGACCCTGGACCGGCCGCCAAGCTCCGCGCTCCGGCGGCCCATGGGGTTGAAGCAGCCCGCCGCTCACGACGCTGCACGATCGGCCGCGCTCGCGCTCCTCGACGCAGTTCTGCGCGGCCATCATGCGCTTGACGGCCTGCTCGACGATCCGAATTCCGCCTTTGCAAGACTTGACGGCCGCGATCGCGCCTTCGCGCATGCGCTTGCTGCCACGGCGCTCCGCCGCAAGGGCGAAGCGGACGCGATCCTCGCACCCTTGCTGCAGAAGCCGCTTCCCAAATCCGCCGGCCCGGCCCCTCTCATTCTGTTGCTGGGCGTCGTGCAGCTGCGCTTCCTCGATGTCCCGGCACATGCGGCGATTGACCGGTCGGTGGCGCTCGCCCATGCCGATCCCAAGGCCAGACACTTTGCCGGCCTGATCAACGCCGTCTTGCGCCGCGCGGCTGCTGCGCCAATCGAAGACACTCCGGCCCCGATCAACACGCCCGGCTGGCTGTGGCAGCGCTGGGCCAAGGCCTACGGCGACGAAACCGCCGCCGCCATTGCTCGCGCCCATCGTGAAGAAGCGCCCCTCGATATCAGCGCCAAGTCCGATGCAGCCGGCTGGGCCGCGAAGCTTGGCGGCGTCGTGCTTGCGACCGGCACGATCCGCATACGGACTATGACGGCGCCGGTCAGCGAACTGCCGGGTTTTGCCGAGGGCGCATGGTGGGTGCAGGACGCCGCCGCGGCGCTACCCGCCCGATTGCTCGGCGATGTGAAGGGAAAACATGTCGCCGATCTCTGCGCGGCGCCGGGCGGCAAGACCGCGCAGCTTGCAGCCTCGGGCGCGATCGTCACCGCCGTTGACAGCAGTGCCGCCCGGCTCAGGCGGCTTGAGGAGAACATGGCGCGCCTCAAGCTCCCCTGTCGCGCGATCGCCGCCGATATTCTGAAATGGGAGCCCGATCAGGACTTCGACGCCATCCTCCTCGATGCACCCTGCTCGGCGACCGGCACGATCCGCCGCCATCCCGATCTGCCCTACGTGAAATCGGCGGAGCAGATCGCCGAACTTGCCAAGCTGCAGACGAAGATGCTCGACCGCGTAGCAGCCTGGGTGAAACCCGGCGGCCTCCTTGTGTATGGCACCTGCTCGCTCGAGCTTGAGGAAGGCGAGCGCCAGACCGAGCGCTTCCTTGCCGCTCGGAGGGACTACCGGAGAGCTCCGCCCGACCCCACCGAGATCGGCGGCCAGAGCCAATTCATCAATCAAAACGGGGACTTGCGTATTCACCCCGGTATGGCCATCGGCGCGGAGACCGGACTGGACGGTTTCTACGCGGCAAGGCTCAGGCGGCAGCCCGCCTCTTAGAGATTTGTTAACCCTATGGCCGGCTAAATGGCCGGCAATCCATTCCGTCACGGCTCAGTTCGAAAAAGGTCACGCCACCGCCATGCAGCGCGTTGGATCGATCGATGGCACGGCATCCGGGCTCGTCACCTCGCCATTGACGCGGCTGGTGACAAGCCTCGCCGGACCGGACATCCGGCGCCTCGAACTCCCGTTCATTCCGCTCCGGCGCGGCTCGCCCGCTATTGCGCGCGAGTTCTACCGCGGGCGCTTCAACCTGGCGGGCGCCGACGTCAGGCTGGAAAATGCCTGGGAGCTCGGCCGCGCCGACGGGCCGCCGGCCTGGCGCCGCGAATTTCACGGGCTTGCCTGGCTTGCGCATCTTGAGGCCGAGGGCCGCGAACTGCATCGCGTCTTTGCACGCGCCTTGTGCGCGCAGTTGCTCGCCGCGAAGTCCCTGCCGGTCGCCGCCGAAGACCTGATCCTCACCCGCGCCCGCCGGTTGATCTCGCTCATCACCCATGGCCGCATGCTGACGGAAAATGCGCCGGTCGAGTTCCTGGAGGTCTTCTTCGGTCACATGCGCCGCGAATGGCGCGCCCTTCAGGGGCGCGGCAAGACCGGCGACGAAAAGCTCTATGCAGCGATCGCCTGTGCCTATGCCGTGAGCGGTCTTGCCGGGCTTGGCGCCTATCGCGATGCGGCATTCGCCAGGCTCGAAGCGGAACTTGACCAGCAGATCCTGCCCGATGGCGGTCACATATCGCGCAATCCGGCACGCCTCGTCGGCCTGCTTCTCGATCTCATCCCGTTGCGGCGCGCCCTGTGGACCAGCCACCGCGTGATTCCGCCACGGCTCAACGCCGCCATCGAGCGCATGACGCCGATGCTGCGCTTCTTCACCCATGGCGATGGCGGGCTTGCCGCCTTCCAGGGCGCCGCCGGTCCGATGACGGCCGATGTTGCGAGCATTCTCGAATCCGACACCGCCGCGGGCAGCCCGCTCACCCAGGCGCCGCATACGGGTTATTGCCGTCTGGCCCATGGACCCTCGCTTGTGCTCGCCGATTGCGGCGCACCGGTCCGCTGCGCAAGTCCGCTCGCCTTCGAATTCTCCGACGGCCCGTATCGCATCATCGTCAATTGCGGCGAGCCGCTTATCGCCAATGACGCCTGGTCGCGCGCCACCGCCGAAACGGCGGCTCACAGCACCTTAGGTCTCGTCGAGGCCGATGGCGCCGGCAGGTCCCGCCGCCTGCGCTGGCGCAGCTCTCCGGGGGCCGGCCGCGCCGAAGCCAAGCTCTCGGTCCTGAGCGAAGGCAGCATTCTGCGCGGCTGGCAGGACGCACCCGCGGCGGCCACCAACGTCATCCACGAGCGCGACATCTATCTCGGCAAGGCCGGCGCCGATCTGCGCGGCGAGGACCGCATCCGGCCCCTGACCGGCGGCCCGACGCAGGCCGGCCGTTTCTGCATCCGCTTCCACCTTCACCCAGCGGTCAAGGCGACCATCTCGAAGGACGGCGAGAGTGTGTTGCTGCTCATGCCAAATCGCAACGGCTGGCGGTTCTCGGCACGCGGCGCCCAGCCGCTGCTCGAGGAAAGCGTCTATCTCTTCGGCCAGGCTCTCCCGCGCCAGAGCCAGCAGATCGTGCTCGCCGGCGAAATCGGCCGCAATGACCGCATCAACTGGGCCTTCAGGCGCATCGACAAGCGCAATGCCAGCTCCGCCGAAACCGGCGAGACGGCCAGCCTGCCTTTCTGATAGACCCGCGGCGCAGACGTGCTATCAGCCTTGCGCTCCAGGGCAAATCGCTCCGAGATCGGCTCTTCCTTCCTCGCCCTGAGGTGCATCGCAAGCGATGCCTCGAAGGGCGCCAAGCGGCACGACCTTGCTTGTTGCGCATGGTTCGAGGCCCGCTTCGCGGGCACCTCACCATGAGGTGTCAAACGGATGGTGCGATCTCGTTGCCCAAGCCTTGGGCAACGCACGAAGCACGAGTAGAGCATGCAACATCCCATTCGCCGCGCCGTCCTTTCGGTATCCGACAAGACCGGCCTTGCCGATCTGGCACTGGCGCTCAAGCGCTTCAATGTCGAACTGGTCTCGACCGGCGGCACCGCCAAGGCTTTGCGCGATCTGGGCCTCGACGTCACCGATATTTCCGCGCTGACCGGCTTTCCAGAAATCATGGACGGGCGGGTCAAGACCTTGCATCCCAAGGTCCATGGCGGGCTTCTGGCGTCGCGCGGCAAGGCGGCGCATCGCGACGCCCTTCAGGCGCATGACATTGCGCCGATCGATCTGCTTGTCGTCAATCTCTATCCCTTTGAAGAAACGATCGCTGCCGGCAGGGGATGGGACGAGGCGATCGAGAATATCGATATCGGCGGGCCCGCCATGATCCGCAGTGCCGCCAAAAACCACGACTGGCTGACGGTGGTGACCGATCCCACCGATTATGCCGCGGTCATTGCCGAGCTGGATCGGAATGCCGGCGGAACCAGCCCCGGCTTGCGCCGCAGGCTCGCCGCCAAGGCCTTCGGCCGGACCGCGGCCTATGATGCGGCGATCGCGCAATGGTTCGCGCAGGAATTAGGCGACGCGATGCCAGAACGCTTGACGATTTCGGGACGCCTGTTGCAATCCCTGCGCTATGGCGAGAATCCGCATCAGCAGGGCGCCTTCTATCGCAGCGGAGTGTCGGCCGCCGGCCTGGCCGCCGCACGCCAGATTCAGGGCAAGGAACTGTCCTACAACAACATCAACGACGCCGATGCCGCGCTCGAATGCGTGAGCGAGTTCGATCCCGGCGCGCGGGCGGCCTGCGTCATCGTCAAGCATGCCAATCCCTGCGGCGTCGCCCTCGGCGCGACGCCCGCAGAGGCCTATGCCAAGGCTTTGCGCTGCGATCCCGTCAGCGCCTTCGGCGGCATCATCGCCTTCAACCGCGCCATCGATGCCGAGGCCGCGGCAGAGATCGTCCAGCTCTTCACCGAGGTCATCATCGCGCCCGATGCGACGCCGGAAGCGCGCGACATCATCGCGGGAAAGAAAAATCTGCGCCTGCTCCTCATCGATCCCCTGCCCGATCCGAAAGCGGCGCTGCGAAGTTTCAAATCCGTCTCGGGCGGCTTCCTCGTGCAGTCGCGCGATGCAACCGTACTCGATCGCAAGGACATCAGGATCGTCACGCGCCGCCAGCCGAGCGATAGGGAGATGGATGACCTCATCTTCGCCTTCACCGTCGCCAAGCATGTGAAGTCCAATGCCATCGTCTATGCGAAAGACGGTGCTACCGTCGGCATCGGCGCGGGACAGATGTCGCGCGTCGATTCAAGCCGTATTGCCGCGAGCAAGAGTGCCGAGGCGGCGGCGGCGCAAGGGATCGCAACGCCTCTCACCCAGGGCTCGGTCGTGGCCTCGGATGCCTTCTTTCCTTTTGCCGACGGATTGCTGGCGGCGATTGCCGCCGGCGCCACCGCGGTCATCCAGCCCGGCGGCTCGGTCAATGATGCCGATGTCATCGCCGCGGCCGATGCGGCCGGCATCGCCATGGTGTTTACGGGGCTGAGGCATTTCAGGCATTGAAGCTGTTTCCTTCCCGCTTGCCGGGAGGTGAACCGGATCACCCTTGCGCATTCACCAGATCATGCAGCACGCCCTGTGCCACGGTGAGCCGCGCCAGCGTGAAGCTCCGCTCCGCGAGAAGATTGGACAGCAGGGTCTGCGCCTTGCCGAAGCGCGCGGCATGATGCGTTTTCCACAGATCCCAGGCCTTGTCGGCCTCGGTACCCGACTCGGTGACGGCGCGCGCGACGAGCGAGCGATGCGCATTGAAGACCTGGGTCAGAAGACGGTTGATCGCCTGGCGTTCCACGAAGTCCCTTGCCGCAAGCTGGCTGCCTTCGGCGATCAGCCGGTCGACGGCAAGATCGCTTGCCGAGGCATAGAGCGCGCGGCCGACGGCAGGAATGGTGGCGCCGGTCTCCTGGGCGATTTTCACCACGTCGGGCGCGCGCTGGACATGCCGTTGCCAGGCAAATCGCGTGGCAAGACCGGCGGGCACGCCGGCCTTTTCGAGCTCTGCGAGGCGCTCCCTGACCGGGGCCTGCGCGTCCGCCGGGACGAAATCGACGAGCATCGCCGCAACCTCGTCGATGCCGCTCTCGTAGCGCGCGATCAGGAGTTCGAGGCCACCGCTCAAGCTTTCGTGCCGCAGATACCAGATCGTCGCCAGTTTCAGCAGGCGCTGCACCTCGAGATAGAGTTCCGTCTGCACGCGCCCCTCGATCCGGTTGTCGAGTTCATCGACCGCCGTGTTGAGCGCGCGCAGCCGGAAACTGTCGCGCGCCAGAGCCGCGGCTGCCGCGATCTCGGCGACACCGGCGCCGGTCTCCTCCGCGAGACGGGTCACGAAATCGGGCCCGCCGCGATTGATCATGCTATTCGACAGCATGGTAGCGATGATCTCGCGCCGCAATTTGTGCGACGCGATCTCGTCCGCGTAGGACTCCTGCATGGGCTTCGGGAAATAGCGGAACAATTCGCGCGAGAAATAGGGATCGTCGGGAACGCTGCCCGCCAGCAGATCCTCATGCAGGGCGATCTTGGCATAGGCCATGAGCACCGCGAATTCCGGCCGCGTCAGGCCTTCGCCGCGCGCATCGCGCTCGATGACCGTTGCATCGCCGGGGAGGAATTCGAGCTTGCGATCGAGAAGCCCGCGGCGCTCGAGCGACTGCATGAGCTGCATCGCGTAGCCGTTTGCCTCGGTGCCGCGCGCCACCGCCAGGGTCAGGCACAGGGGCTGGAGATAATTGTTGCGCAGGACCAGAGCCGCCACGTCATCCGTCATGCCGGCGAGCAGCGCGTTGCGCGCTTCGCGCGTGAGCCTGCCTTCTTCTTCGGCGCGCCCGAGCGCGATCTTGATATTGACCTCCATGTCGGAGGAATTGACGCCCGCTGAATTGTCGACCGCATCGGTATTGATGCGGCCGCCCATCTGCGCAAATTCGATGCGACCGCGCTGGGTGACGGCGAGATTGGCGCCTTCGCCGATGACCCTGGCATTGAGTTCGCCGGCCGAGACGCGCAACAGGTCGTTGCTGCGGTCGCCGCATTCGGCGTTGGTTTCGCCCGTCGCCTTCACATAGGTGCCGATGCCGCCGAACCACAAAAGGTCGACCTTCATCTTGAGCAAGGCGTTGATGAGTTCCTGCGGCGTCGCATGATCGCGCGCAAGCCCGGTGAGTTCGCGAAGCGTTCGATCGAGCGGGATCGATTTGAGCCGGCGCGAATAGATACCGCCACCCGGCGAAAGCAGCGCCTTATCATAGTCCTGCCAGCTCGAGCGCGGCAGTTGGAACAGGCGTTCGCGCTCCTTGAACGAGATGTCGGGATCAGGATCGGGATCAATGAAGATGTCGCGATGGTCAAAGGCGGCGACGAGCCTGATCTGGCGCGACAGGAGCATGCCATTGCCGAAGACGTCGCCCGACATGTCGCCGACGCCGATCACCGTGAAGGGCGTCGTCTGGATGTCGATATCGGCTTCGCGGAAATGCCGCTTTACCGCCTCCCAGGCGCCGCGCGCGGTAATCCCCATCTTCTTGTGGTCGTACCCTGCCGAGCCGCCGGAGGCGAAGGCATCGCCGAGCCAGAACCGGTCGCTTTCCGACAGCGCGTTGGCAATGTCGGAAAAGCTTGCAGTACCCTTGTCCGCCGCGACCACCAGATAGGGATCGTCGCCATCGCGCCTGACCGTGTTGGCGGGCGGCTCGATGCGGCCGCCAAGCGCATTGTCGGTGAGATCGAGCAGGCTTGAGATGAAGAGCTTGTAGGTGCGGATCGCTTCGTCCTGGATCGCTTCGCGCGGGCTCAAAGGAAGTTTCTTCGGCACGAAGCCGCCCTTGGCGCCGACCGGCACGATCACCGCGTTCTTCACATTCTGCGCCTTGGCGAGGCCTAAAACCTCGGTGCGGAAGTCCTCCGGCCGGTCCGACCAGCGGATGCCGCCGCGCGCGATCCTGCCGCCGCGCAGATGGATCGCTTCTACATCGGGCGAGTAGACGAAGATTTCCGCAAAGGGCTTGGGCTCCGGCAGGGCTTCGATCTTGCCGCTGTCGAGCTTGAAGCTGATGGTCGGCCTCGGCGCGCCGTCGCTTTCCTGAAAGTAATTGGTCCTCAGGATCGCCGAGACCAGATTGAGATAGTTCCTGAGGATTCGATCCTCATCGAGGCTCTCGACCTGATCGAGCGCCGCCTCGATTGCCGCGGCTTCCGCCTTGGCCGCCGCTTCATCGCGCCTCGCGGGATCGAACTGCGCCTTGAACATGGCGAGGAGCCGGATCGCCAGCGACTTGTGCTTGACGAGAGTCTGGTTGAGATACTCGACCGAATAGGAGCTGGCCGTCTGGCGCAGATAGCGCCCGAAGGCACGCAGCAGGGCGATGTCGCGCCAGGCCATGCCGCTCTGGAGCGTCAGCGCATTGAGCGCGTCATTTTCGGCCTGGCCGGTCCACACCGCGACGAAGGTGCTTTCGAGAAGCTGGGCGCGCGCGGGAAGATCGATCGGCGCGGCATCGGCGCTTTCAAGCAACGTCTCGTGAATCACCGCAAACCGGGCTCCGGCAGTGTCGGGCCTGAGCAGATGCGTCGTCTCGGCGATCGAAAGGAAGCCCATATGGGTGAGGATGGGCAGGCGGCGCGACAAGGGTACCGGCGGCCCGCGATGATAGAGCCGCAACACGCAATCGCGCTCATAGCCGCTGCCGGGCTTGACGAATTCGACGGAAACACCCGTGTCGTCGGCAAGCGTCTCGAGTTCGGCGATATCCTGAAGAGCCCGCGCCGCATCGCGCGTCGCGCGGTAGCCTGGCGGGAAGGCGCCTTTCCATTGGGCGATTCGGGCCGGATCGGCGCCGCCCTGCCGCAGCGCCGATTCGAGACGGTCTTCCCAGGTCTGGACTTCCGCAGCGATGGCCTTCTCAAGCGCGGCTATATCGGGATTGACGTCGGAGGCCCCGGTGCGTTCCACGATGAAATGGACGCGCACCAGCATGGCCTCGCCGAAATAGGGCTCGAAGCTGACGATCCTGCCGTCATAGGCCTGGGCCAGGAGCGCACCGACGCGCTCGCGCAATTCGGTATTGAAGCGATCCCTCGGGATGAAGACAAAGGCCGAAACGTAGCGATCGAAGCGATCGCGACGCACGAAGAGCCGGATGCGCGGCCGCTCTTCGAGACGCAGGATGCCGCGCGCGATATGCGCAAGCGTATCGGCATCGATCTGGAACAGTTCATCGCGCGGGAAGTGCTTGAGCACACTTTCGAGCGCCTTGCCCGAATGGCTCGATGGCGCGAAGCCACTCATCGCGATGACCTGATGCAGCTTGCGCCGGAGCAGCGGAATCTCGTTCGGATCCTGCGTATAGGCCGAAGACGTGAAGAGGCCGACGATGCGCAGTTCGCCGGTGAGTTCGCCGCTGCGGCCGAAGAGCTTGAGTCCCACATAGTCCATGTTGCTGCGTCGATGCACTTGCGACCGCAGGTCGGCCTTGGTGATGATCAGCGGGTCAGGCTCTTTGAAGAACACCCGGATTTGCGGCGTCATGGCCACCAGTTTGCCGCGCCGGCGCACGACGCCGATCTCGGGCGCGCGCAGGACGCCGAGCCCGGTCTGCGGCACCTGCTTCAGTTCGCCGGCCTCGATACCGCCCTCGAAGACATATTCGCGCATGCCGAGGAAGGTGAAGTGATCGTCGGCCATCCAGTGCAGGAAGGCGATCGATTCGGTCAGGTCCTCGATCGGAATGGGCGGCGGATTGCTCTGGTAGTGCGCAAGGGCGTCCTTGAGCCGGTGCAGCATCGACTGCCAGTCGAGCACCGCAGCGCGAACGTCGGAAAGGACCGCGACGATATCGGACTGCAATTGCGCCGGCATCGCCTCGTCGGTGAGACGCGCGATCTGGATATGCATCAGGCTTTCCCGGATCACGCCGGGCGCAGCGGACTTCTTTTCCAGAATTTCCAGGAGCTCGCCCTTGGCATCGCGCCTCACCGCAAGAATCGGGTGCAGGACCAGAGTGATCGTAAAACCGTGCTCGTTGAGAAGCGCCAGGGTCGAATCGACCAGGAACGGCATGTCGTCATTGGCGATGTCGATGAAGGTGACGCCGGAAAAGGCGCCCGGCGGATTGCTCACCCTGACCTTGGCGCGGCCGGGCAGGCGCTCGCGCAGAAACGCCAGGCGGCCGGCCGCAAGGGCCGCCAGATCGGCCGGCGCGTAGGGAGCGAGATCCTCGCCAAGTGCGGCTTCGAAGAGCAGGCGGATGAATGCCTTCTCGCCGTCCGAACCAGCCTCCTGCGACGTGCTGGCGACGAGTTGGGTTAGTCCGTCGTCGGCGGCCATGGCCATCTCCTGAGCTTGCGGCGAGGCCGGAAAAGCTTACCCCCTCCGGGCAGTTTAAGGCCATAGCCCGGCAGAATGGCAGTCCGGTGAAGGCTTCCTTGCGATCAGTTCGGGTTGCTCTGGTAACCCGGCCCGACGACAAGCGGCTTGTCAGGCAGGCTCGCCTGTTCGACATCGGTATGAAAGCTGCGCTCGTAGCGGGCGATCTCGGGCCCCGATGGCGAGGCCAGCAGTCGCATGACCGCCTTGTAGGGATGGCCCTTTTCGACGCCCCTGAGATCGGGCGTGCGGAAGCTGAATTGGAGCATGCCCGGCTTCACATCCTGGGTCACGACAAAGGGAATGGTGGAATTGGGCATCTCGAACTGCGCCTCGATGACCGAACCCTCCGGCAGCGCGCGCACCGGTTTGGCGACGAAGCCGTAAAACGCTTCGGCATTGCGATAGTTGAAGATGAAACCGCCCCCGGCAAATTCGAGATAGGGCGCGTCCGGATCGTCCTTGCATCCGGCCAGCGCAAGCAACACGGCGACGAGCAATGCAAATTGGCGCATGGCGGAACTCCTAGACTTCGCTGTCGCGGCGGACCGCCACGCCAAGCAGGCCCTCGGGCTTGAGTACCAAGAGCAGGATGATGACCAGAAATACGGCGACATCGCGATAGATGATGGGAAACAGCGCGGTCCAGCCGGTTTCGAGCGCGGCGAGCGCAATGCCGCCCGCTACCGCGCCGCCGATCGTGCCGAAGCCGCCGATGATCGAGGCAAACAGCGCCTTGAGACCAAGCACCAGGCCCATATAGAAGCTGACACCGCCATAGCTGACGGCGAGAATCCAGCCGGAGGCTGCCGCGAAGAAGGCGCTTGCCAAGGCCGTGAGGCGGGTGACGCGCGCGACATTGATGCCGCATAATTCCGCCAGCGCACGGTTCTGCGTGCAGGCCCGCCAATAGCGCCCGGCACGCGACGTCTTGAGGATAAGGCCGAGGCCTCCAAGCAGGGCGACAGCCAGCAGGAATGTCACCGTCTGCATGGCGGTGATGCGGATCGAGAAACCGCCCAGATCGCCCGCAACCAGAGCATTGCTCGCGAAGGGCGGCAGCCACTGCTCGCGGCCGCCGGATTGCAGCCGCATGGCTTCCTGCAGCAGGATGGCCACGCCGATCGAGGCGATCATGATCGCCTGGCTCGGCGCCCTGATGAGCGGCGAGAACACGCCGCGCTGCAGGCTGTCGCCCAGAGCGGCAGTGCCGGCAGCGCCTGCCACGAACACAAATGTGAGCGCCGCGGCCGCGGGCCATCCGGTGAGGAGCGCGAGCAGGGCGGTGTAGCAGATATAGAAGGCCCCGAACATCGCGATATCGCCAAAGGACAGAATGATGCGACCAGTGACACCATGGATCAGCGAATAGGCGACGGCGAGCAGTGAATAAAGGCAGGCGATCTGCATCGCGTTGAGGCCCTGCTGCAGGCCATAGCCGAGACTGCGCATCGCCTGATCGGCAAGGGCCTCGGGGGCGAGGCCAAGCGTGGCGCCGGCAATGAGGGCGGCCATGACTTGTTTTGACCAGCTAAACGGCATTTGATAGTGAGAATGAGACGCAAGCCCAAGCCTGTCAATGGACGCCGCCATGGTCTTCGAATGGCATGACCACCACTTCATCAATCGCGTCGCTTGCCTGGACTTCGCCAATACGGTCGTCTATCGCAACCGGCCCGAGCGCCGCGAGGATCGCCTGAAAAGCCGGGCCGATCTTCGCGCCTGGCTCGCCGCCGCGGGTCTGCCCCCCGGCGGGCGTTCCGCTCTCAAGGACGCCATTGCCCTGCGCGAGACGATCGACGGCTTGTTTCGCGGTATTGCCGCCGCGCGGCCCTCGGCCGACAGGGAATGGTCAACGCTTGTGGCGCGCTACCGCATTCTGCTTGGCCGCAGTGCGATGAAGCTGGCGCCCGATGGCCTGGCACCCGCTATGGCGAATGCGCCGCCGCTGGCGCTCATCGCCCATTCGGCGGTAGCGCTCGCACTCTCCCCGCTGCTCGGGCGGGTGAAGGTGTGCGGCGGCTGCGGCTGGCTGTTCATCGACCGCACCAGAAATCGCCGAAAGCGCTGGTGCATCACCGCCATGTGCGGCAGTCGCGCCAAGGCCAGGCGCTATTACGCGCGCAAGACCGGGCGATTAGTTCAATCTTGAAATAATTGACAGCGCCGCCCCGATAGGGCTTGCTTTGCCGGCGGCGGGCATCCGCCGGGGGAGACCAGCGTTGGTGCAGTCAATCTCGATTGATGCGGAAACCAAGGCCGCTCAGGAACCTGGCGACCACAGGGCGGAGCTTCGCCTGTGGCTGCGGCTGCTCACCTGCACGAAGCTGATCGAGAACGAAGTCCGCGGCAGGCTGAGACGCGATTTCGATTTCACCCTGTCGCGCTTCGATCTGCTGGCTCAGCTCGACAAGGCAGGCGACGGTCTGGTGCTGGGCGAAGTCTCGAAGCGCCTGATGGTATCGCCCGGCAATGTCACCAGCCTGGTCGAACGCCTGATCGAAAGCGGTCATATATCCCGTTCTCCCTCCGCACTCGACGGGCGCATGCAGATCATCCGCCTGACCGACAAGGGGCGCCGGGAATTCCGCCGCATGGCGCGCGCCCATGGCGACTGGATCGGCGCGATGTTTCGCGATTTGTCGCCATCCGAAATCGACGGATTGATGCAGGCGCTGGCGAACCTCAAGCAATCGGTCCTGTCAGGCATCGCGGATCGCCGCCATGAGTGACGCGCCCTATCGCGCAGCCGCGCTCTCCGCCTATGCCGCCAGGCATGTCGTTCTCAATGTCGCGGACGGACTCGCGGAGATCACGCTCCATCGTCCCGAGCGCAAGAATCCCCTCACCTTCGACTCCTATTCAGAGCTCCTGGCGATATTCCAGGCGGCGCGGACCGACAAGGACGTGAAGGTATTCGTCATCTCTGGGGCCGGCGGCAATTTCTCCTCCGGCGGCGATGTCCATGAGATCATCGCGCCGCTCTTGAAGCTCAACACCGCGCAGCTTCTCGACTTCACCCGCATGACCGGCGATCTCGTCAAGGCGATGCGCGCCTGCCCGCAACCGATCATCGCCGCGATCGACGGCGTCTGCGCAGGCGCCGGCGCCATTATCGCCATGGCCTCCGATCTGCGGATCGGGACGCCCGCCGCGCGGATCGCGTTTCTCTTCAACCGCGTCGGTCTTGCCGGCTGCGACATGGGGGCCTGCGCCATGCTGCCGCGCATCATCGGACAGGGCCGTGCTTCCGAATTGCTGTTCACCGGCCGCATGCTTGCCGGCGAGGAAGCCGAGCGCTGGGGCTTTCTCAATCATCTGGTGAAGAGCGATGAGCTCGCTGTAGAGACACGCAAATGGGCACGCGGATTTGTCGAGGGCCCGCATTTCGCGCAGAGCTTGACCAAGCGCATGCTGCACCTGGAATGGGCGATGAGCGTCGATGATGCGATCGAGGCGGAAGCCGTGGCGCAGGCCCTGTGCATGACGACCGAGGATTTCAGTCGCGCCTATGAGGCCTTTGCCGAAAAGCGCGCACCGGTCTTCAAGGGCGATTGAGCGTGGCGATGCGCGACATCACCGCGCTGCCCTTCTTCGCGCCCGCACATCGCGACCTGTGCAGGCGCGCCGCCGCCATTGCGAAAGACCTCACCGGCCGGATCGACCATCATGACGTCGACGGCTCCTGCCGCAGGCTGGTCAAGGACTTTGCGAAGGAAGGCCTGTTGCGCCTGAGCGTGCCCGAGACGCGGCATGACGTGCGAAGCCTCTGTCTCATTCGCGAGAGCATGGCTTACGAAGACGGGCTCGCCGACTTCGCCTTTGCCATGCAGGGGCTCGGCAGCGGCCCGATCGTGCTGTTCGGCACGGACGAACAGAAAAAACGCTGGCTTCCCCAGGTCGCGTCCGGCGATGCGCTCGCCGCCTTCGCGATCACCGAACCCGAA
>JAEUMG010000390.1 GCA_016793355.1 Hyphomicrobiales bacterium | reverse complement strand
CTCGTCCATGGTGAAGCGCTCGCGGCTCCAGTCGCAGGAGGCACCGAGCCGGCGCAGCTGCTTGGAGATCGCCCCGCCCGATTCCTCTTTCCATTCCCACACACGCTTGAGGAAGGCTTCGCGGCCCATGCTCCGCCGGTCCGTCTTGTTTTCCTTCTGCAGGAGCCGCTCGACGACCATCTGCGTGGCGATGCCGGCATGATCGGTGCCCGGCTGCCACAGCACGTCGCGGCCCCTCATGCGCTCGAAGCGGACGAGAATGTCCTGGATCGTGTTGTTGAGCGCATGCCCCATATGCAGTGAGCCCGTCACATTGGGCGGCGGGATCACGATGGTGAACGGCTTGGCGTCGGGCCGCCTTCCGCATTTGAACAGGCCCTGCTCTTCCCATTGGGCATAGAGCCGGGTTTCGATCTCGGCGGGCGAATAGGTCTTCTCGAGCATTTGGGCAGGTCAATCCGGTGGGGGTCGGCAGCCTTAAACACCACCCCCCGATGGGTTTCAACCGCTGTTTGGACGGGTCCCACCCACGTCCATCATCCCGGTAACAATCAAACATTCTATAATTCTCCATCGGCGGGCTTGACCCGCCGATCCAGACTGGATGGCCGGGTCAAGCGCGGCCATGGAGACAAATAGAGGAGGCGGGATTGACGACTCGGAATTACCTCCCGCCCCGGCGCGCGACGCGGGCGATTTCCTCGCGCACCAGGCGCTCGACCATGTCGGGCAGGTTGTCGTCGAGCCACTGCTTGATCATGCTGCGCAGCAGTTCCCGCGTCAGGTCCTCGATCGGTCGCTCATTCAGCGCCCGCGACAGGAGGGTTTCTCCGAGGCGCCCGAAAGCGGCGCTGGCAGCAGCACTCGCCTCGCCCGACATCATCGGCTCCGGCAAGGCCGGCGGCGGCTCGCGCATCGGCGGAGCCTCGGCCGGCAGGGAATAGTCCTGACGCGGAGGCTGGAGCGGCTGCCGTTCCCACTCATGCTGCGGCGCGTAGCGGCCGGAAGCCGCATTGTGATAATCCTGCTCGCTCAATGATCCCGTGCTCCCACGCTGCTGAGGACTGAGGGCATTCTCCCGGATCGGGTCGGCGATCCGGCGCATGTTCTGCGGCTCGCGCGGGCGAGTCTCGCCGCTCAGGATCCCGGCAAATCCGCCGGGACGCGGCGACGGACGTGGCGCAGGCGCATACCGCTCGGCCGGATCGTGCTGGCTGAGCGAAGTGGCGATCTTGCTGCGCAAATCCGACTGCTCTTCCGGATCGCCCGAACTATCGCCGCCCACTCTCACGCGCATTTCCCGCATCGACCCACCAAATACCGCGCCCGCCGACTCACCTTCGGTAATCGTACCCCGCAAGGCGGCGCCCGTCTCGTCGTGAATGGCTTTCTTGATCGAGGCCAGGATGTTCTCCATCTCCGGCTGTGTTGCCAGCTCAACTTTGCCCATCACACCGCCTCACCATAGCGAGCCGAATCACTTCGGCCTGCTAATCCGTGAGCATTGCGCAAAGAATGCGGCGGCGTAAACCTTGAAGCAATGCCGTTCGGCGCTTTTCGACAGGCTTTTGCGGGCCTATTCGACGGTTTGCACCCCGGTTCCGATCCACTTGTCGCGCACATCGCGGTAATTCTCGATCGGATCATAGTACTGGACGTTGAGTTCGAGATTGCGTGCCGTCAGGCGTCCGATCGAAGCCACGAGCTGGTAGGCTGCCAGAATCTGGTCACGCTCGGAATCGGCGAGCAGCACCTGCGATTCGACCAGTTCGGCCTCGGCGTCCAGGACATCGAGGGTGGTGCGCGAGCCGACGAGATACTCCTGCTTGACACCGTCGAGGGCGAGAACATTGGCGGCAACCTGTGCCTTGTTGGCGACGATGCTCTGCCGCGCCGCTTCAAGCGAACTCCACGCCGTAACGACGACCTCGCGAACCGCACGCGCCACTTCGATAACCTGGATGCGCCGCTGGCTGGCAATCTGCTTGGCCTGCCTGACCTGCGAATAGACGAGGCCCGCTTCATAGAGGGGAACGCTGAGCACGGCCCCGACTGTATAGATTTGCGTCTTGACCGGCTTGTCGTTGGAGAGATCGTCGATGTCATAGGCGCCCGACGCTTCGAGCGACAATTGCGGAAGCAGATCGCCGCGCGCCACCTTGACCGCATGCTCGGCCGATTCCTCGACAAAGGCAGCGGCGAGGATGCTCGGATTGAGTTCATTGGCGATTGCGATCGCCTCGTCGAGGCGCTTCGGCAATTTGACGATCTTGGGATAGTTGAGTGTCCCCGGCGCCCGGCCAATAACCTTGGTGTAGGTCGCAATGCTTGCCGCAAGATCGGCGCGAGCGCCGGCAAGGGTGGCCTGCGACAGGGCGAGACGGGCCCGTGCCTGTTCGACGTCGGTGCGCGTCACCTCGCCGACGTCAAAGCGCTCCTGCGCGGCACGCAATTGTTCCTGCAGCACCTGAACGTTTTTCTGCCGCAGCGAGACGACACGACGGTTGCGCCAGACATCCATATAGGCCTGGGTGGCGTCGAACAGCACCTGCTGCTCGGTCGCAAGCAGATCCTGGCGGCCGGCCTGCACCGCAGCCTGCGCCTGCTTTGTGCTCTCCACCGTCTTGAACCCGCGAAAGACCGGTTGCGAAAGTCCGATGGCGATCGAGGCCGGATTGGTCTGATCGGTCGAATCGATGAAATCGTCGCCCGCCGGGACATTCTTGCTCTTCACGTGCTCCCAGCCGAGCTCGCCCTGGACGGCGACCTGCGGCCGCCAGCCCGACAGGGCCTGCGGCACGTTCTCGTCTGTGGCGCGCTGGCCGGCGCGCGCCGCCCGCAATGTCGGGTTGGTTTCATAGGCAAGAGCCCAGGCCTCCGGCAGGGTATCGGCGAAGGCAGCTCCGGGCAGCGACAATGGCAGGATGGCGAACAGCAACGTTACCGCGGCCCGGGCGAGGTACCCACGCTGTCTCATTGCCTCACCCTCTTCCGTTCGGGCTGGGTGAAATTGCAGGAATTTCCCCGGCCTCCGCATACCCAACGCCTGCAAATATAGACGCACGATTCGACCCGGCATGGCAATTATTCCGCCACCTCCCGCAGCTTGCCGGAAGTCTAGGATTTGGGGACGAACAAGACAATTAAAAGACGAAGCCCGGCTTCGGCGCCACAATACCCGGCAACTGTTGCACGGAGGCATCAAATGCCGCATAGGAACCGATGCTGCCGTTACGCCGGTAGAGCATCGCCCGCGCCAGGTTGCCAGTGCCGACCACCGCGACCAGCCGCCCTCCCTCCCGCAACTGTTCAAGCAGCGGCTCGGGAACGGCCGGCACCCGGCCCTCGATCACGATCGCATCATAGGGCCCATGTGCGGCATCGCCCTCGGCATGCGGGCGGACCTCGACCGTGACATTGCCGGCACCCTGCTGGCGCAGCAATCGCGCCGCCTCGTCGGCCAGCAGCCGGTCTTCTTCGATGGCAATCACAGTCTCGGCCAGGCGCGCCAGCACGGCCGCGCCATACCCCGTGGCGCAGCCGATATCGAGGACGCGGTCGGACGGAGCGATTTCGGCCAGCTGCAGCAGGCGGCCGAAGACCATCGGTTCCATGAGATAGCGGTCCTTGGCGACCGCGACATCGCCGTCCATATAGGCGAGGTTGCGGCGCTCGGCCGGCACGAAGTCTTCCCTGGCGACCGAAGCCATGGCCTCGAGCACACCGACATCGGTGATGGCGTTGGGGCGCAATTGCGATTCGACCATACGGGCGCGCGCCGCTGCAAAATCGAGCATGTGTTGCCTGCTTGAGCTGCCTGTTGAATGTGGTTGCGTCTTAGCGAATGGCGGCCATTAAGTCCATGCGCATGGCCTTGACGCCCGGGCGTCAAAGCGGTCTTGTCGCGCGATGACCGCGACCCCTCCGCTCATCGACGCTCTGCAATACTGCAACTGGTCGGAAAGAATATTCCGTGAGATCGCCGCCGGCGGCGTCTCCGCGCTCCACGTGACCATCTGCTATCACGAAACGTTCCGCGAGACGGTTCTCAACATCGAGCGCTGGAATCGCTGGTTCGAACGCTTTCCCGAACTCATCATGCCGGCTCGCACGGGCGACGATGTCCGCCGCGCGCAGGCCGAAAAGCGCTGCGCGATCATCTTCGGGGCCCAGAACTGCTCGGTGATCGAGGACGATATCGGCCTGGTCGAAATCGCCCACACTCTCGGCCTGCGCTTCATGCAACTGAGCTACAACAACCAGTCGCTGCTTTGCACGGGCTGCTATGAAGCCGAGGATAGCGGGCTCACCCGCATGGGCCGCGAGGTCATCCGCGAGATGAACCGCGTCGGCCTCGTGATCGACATGTCGCACTCCGCCGAACGCTCGACCCTGGAAGCGATCGCTGCGTCCGAGCGGCCCATCGCCATCACCCATGCCAATCCCAAATCCTGGCACCCGGCGCTGCGCAACAAGTCGGACACCGTCTTGAAGGAACTCGCCGCGGCCGGCGGCATGCTCGGCCTGTCGCTCTATCCGCATCACTTGCGCGGCGGCTCGGACTGCACGCTGGAGGATTTCTGCGCCATGGCGGCACGAACGGCGGAATTGATCGGCGTCGATCACCTCGGCATCGGCTCGGATCTCTGCCAGGACCAGCCCGATTCCGTGGTCGAATGGATGCGTACCGGCCGTTGGACCAAGGAGACCGATTTCGGCGAGGGATCGAAGGAACGCCCGGGCTTCCCGCCGCAGCCCTCGTGGTTCAAGGATAACTGCGATCACGCCAATATCGCCGGAGGTCTCTCGCGTGCAGGCTTTACCAATGACGAGGTCGCCAGGGTGATGGGCGGCAACTGGCTCGCCTTTTTCGACAACAGCTTTGGAAAGATCAGCGACGGCTAAGAGTTAGAGCGGCTTGGGGTTTCGGGCTCGATTGAGGGCGTTGCCTTCGATCATGCAAGCCGAATATTGCGATTCGGAATCATACGGGAACTCGTGGGATTTCTCGGTACCATCGTTTTCATTTGCGCACCTCGCCTGCAGTTCCGCCCAGAGCGCATGATTCTCCTGCCTCCATCGATCGGTTGCATCCGCAGACCAAAGCGTGACAGCCGCGAAGTAGAGCGGCGGCGCGACGATCAAAAGCGTGACAAAGGCGTTGATGAGCAATCCCAGCCTGCTAAAGCGCGGGCCAGACTGGACATTGCGCATAGGGTCGACCGAACGTCTCTTAAATTCATCGAAAGGTCGCATAGCGGACCATCCTGTTCGATTGGTGGCCTGGGGTGGTGACGGACCGAGCCACAGAGCCGCCCATGGCTATCGCTTCCTCAATGACCGTGTTGACGAGACTTTGAAAGTCAACAGTCGGACAGGTTTTGTGCATGACCGTGGCGAGGTTAGCGGCATCGACAAAACCGTCGAGAAACCTGAGTTCTTCGCGGATCAGAACGCGCGCTTGGTTTAACAGGTTCACAGTCATGGAGCCTCCACAAGCGTCTCTCTTTACCGGTGACGAAGCTGTGCGGCCGCAAGCAGTCCGCCAATATCGAGCAGCGCTACATCGTCATGTTTCGGAATGCACCATCTTCACACGCCTTCATGAACTCAACCCGGGAAATGATATCAGTCATGACGGGCTTCATCCCGGCATCCTTCATGGCCATGACATAGGGCGCGGTCTCTTTGCCAGTCAAAGCGCCGTCGTCATTTGTGTCCGCCCTGTTCCACATCGCCATGCAATTCGCGGCAGACATCGCGTCTGACGTCTGCACGGCAGGAACTGCCGCCATGCCGATCACGGCTAGGCTCGCAAGTACCTTCATTCGCGGACACTCCTCTCGAGGGCGTCTATTCTGGCGGCGGAAGCATCGTCAGTCGCGTCAGCTCCGCAGGTTCGATTTCGAAGAAATTTCCCAGACCAAAGTCCCCCGGTGGTCGAGGCAGGTAGATCGTCGTGGATACCCGCTTGAACACTGGGCTCATGCTGTCACCCAACGGCTCTTCTTCGGTTGTGACCTCGTAGCGGCCCGCCGGAAAGACCTTCATGAAGCCGGGGATTTGAAATGGGCGGTTGATCTCAATTGAAGTTCGCCTCACACGGTTGAACATTTTCGGCGGTCTCCAGATTGCGAGGCGGCCACTGCGCGGTAGCGCCGCCCTCATTTTCCCAGCGCCACAGAGCGCGGGACAAACTCGCAAGGCCCCGCTCAATCTGGAGACTGCGTGGAACCAATGGGCGCTTGCCTTCCGTCACCATCTACACGGATAGTCATCCGCGATACGCGGCCATGGGAGCTGAATACCGGTAGTCGGATACAGCAACGAGGCCTCTCGCGTCGACAGTGATTGAACACCGTTTCTCACGACCGATCCTTTCGATGATCCGCTCGGAGCCGCGCACAGCGCGGCTCCGACGATTGAGCTAGGAGAGAACCCGTCCATTGAGGACGGTGTCGACTTCGCGCATGGCCTGAGCTTTTTCAGTTCCATACTTGGCCACGACCTGTGTGACCAACTCGTCCTTGCTCTTGAGGGACCTTACGTCCTGATCCGAGAATTTGTCCCACTTGGCCCGGATATCCTTGCCGATCATCGTTTTGGCGTCGGTGGAATGGGCTTGCGCGGCAGGCGTGGTCGCAAGAGTTGGGGTGTTCATCTGGTATTCCTTCCATGACTCTAAGAAATGTCTGAATGAAATCATTCAAGCATCCAATAAATATGGGGAGTAGTTTGCCGAATACGAGGGGTAGTGAATAATAACTGCGCTGTAAGACATTACACTATTTAGCGAGGGATTGAATTCGCTCCCTCGATGAAGGGCCTCTTCAAGCAGTCATCCCCCTCTGGTGCCGGCAAGTGCGCCTTCGACTGCAAGCGCGAGCGCGAACATGTGCCGGTCGCGGCCGTGCGGCGCCATCAGCATGAGGCCGGCCGGCGGTTCGCCGGGTGCGTGCATCGGCAGCGAGATTGAGCATTGGTCGAGAAAATTGCCGATCGACGTGTTGCGCAGGCTCATCGCGTTGAAACGCAAGTAGTCTTCATCGCGCTCCAGGGCAGAGATCGGCGGCGGCACATTGGGCGTCGTCGGCACCACCAGCGCATCGAAGCTTGCCATGAGCCTGGCATTGTCGCGGATCAGCTTTCGCCGCGCCGCGATGATCTCGATCAGATCGGCCCCGCTGATCTGGCTGCCGGCCAGGATGCGCCGCGATACGCGCGGATCGTAGCTTGCCTCCGCCTCATCGAGCTGCCTGCGATGATGGGCAAGCGCCTCGGCGACGACGATGCCGCCCTTGGAATTGATCGCCGGGATGTCGCGCAAGTCGCCATAGTCGATTTCATCGACGCGCATGCCCGCGGAGCGCAGGACGGCAATTGCGCGCGCGAATGAAGTTTCCACCTCGGGCTCGAGATTCTCGATCAAGTGCGACCGCGGGACGGCGAAGCGGATGCGGTCCGCCGGCAGCGCCCGCGGAACATCCCCATCCGCTCCGGCCATGATCGCATCCGCGATGGCGCAGCAGGCAACGCTGTTGGCGATCGGGCCGATCGAATCGAAGCTTGCCGAGAGAGGATAGGCGCCCGTCAACGGCACGCGGCCGGTACTCGGTTTGTAGCCGACAATGCCGTTATAGGCCGCCGGAATGCGGCAGGACCCGCCGGTGTCCGAACCGATCGCCAGCGGCACCATGCCGTCGGCGACCGAGACTGCCGCACCGGATGACGAGCCTCCCGGAATGCGCCCCGTCTTGCGATCCCAGGGCGAACGCGGCGTGCCGTAATGCGGATTGAGACCGACGCCGGAATAGGCGAACTCCGTCATGTTGGTGCGGCCGATGGCGATGAAGCCCGCATGCTTCAATCGCGCGATGGCCGGGGCATCGCTCGCGGCAGGCGCCGCCCCGGCAAGCAGGCGCGAGCCGGCTCGCGTCACTTCGCCTGCTTCGTCGAACAGGTCTTTGACCGAGAACGGGACACCGCCATAACGCGGCACCGGATATCCGGCCTTGCGCGCACTGTCATAGTAATCGGCAAGATGACGTGCGCGATCACGATGAACCTTCAGGAAGGCGAGCTTGCCTTCGCCGTCGGGATCGTCGATCCGCGCCAGCGATTCCTCGACCAGCGCACGCGCCGTGACCGTTCCCTGCGCGAGCCTCACCTCGAGCCCGGCGAGCGATTGCGGCATCGGTTAGCCTCCCATCACATCCTTCACCGCTTCCGCCAGTTGCTTGAGAGAGAACGGCTTGGGCAGGAAGGCAAAATCCTCTTCGCCTTCAAGGTTTTTCTGGAAGGCATCCTCGGCGTAGCCCGAGATGAAAATGATTTTGGTCGTGACCCCGCGCCTGCGCAACTCCTTCAGCAGCGTAGGCCCATCCATCTCCGGCATGACGACATCGGAGATGACGAGATCGATCCCGCCATCCTTCTCGGTGACGATTTCGAGAGCCCTGGCACCCGAATCCGCCTCGAGAACGGTGTAGCCGCGCGACGCGAGCGCACGCGAGGCAAAGGCGCGCACCGCGTCCTCGTCCTCGACGAGAAGAATGGTGCCCTTGCCGGTCAGATCGGCACGGCGCGTTTCCTTTTTCTCTTCCTTGTCTTCCCGCGCTCCCGCTTCGGCCGCCGGGTCGGGCCGATGACGCGGCAGGAAGATGCTGAAGGTGGTGCCCTTGCCAATCCTGCTGGTGCAGAAGATGAAGCCGCCCGTCTGTTTGATGATGCCATAGACGGTGGAGAGTCCGAGCCCGGTCCCCTTCCCGACCTCCTTGGTCGAGAAGAACGGTTCCCAGATCTTGTCGAGGATTTCGGGCGGAATGCCGGTGCCGGTATCGATGACTTCGCAGAGGACATATTCGCCGGGCGGCAGCAGGCCGGGATGGACGGCCTGCGATTCTTCCGCGCTGACATTGGAGGTCCTGACCGTCAATGTGCCGCCATTGGGCATGGCATCGCGTGCATTGACGGCAAGATTGATGACTACCTGTTCGAACTGGTTGATGTCGACCTTGACCAGGCCGAGCTCGCGCCCATGCACGACCTTGAGCTCGATCTTCTCGCCGAGCAGCCGCCCGAGCAGATTGCCGAGATCGGACAGCACGTCGGTCAGCGACAGGACCTCCGGGCGAAGCGTCTGCCGTCGCGAGAAGGCCAGGAGCTGGCGCACCAGATTGGCGGCCCGATTGGCATTCTGCTTGATGTTCATGATATCGGCAAAGGCCGGGTCGGTCGGCCGATGCTTGGCGAGAAGCAGGTCGGAAAAGCCGATGATGGCAGTCAGGACGTTGTTGAAATCATGCGCGACCCCGCCGGCAAGTTGCCCGATCGCCTGCATCTTCTGGCTTTGCGCAAGCTGCGACTCCAGGGCCTTGTTTTCGGTCGTGTCGAGAGCATAGACGATGAATCCGCCGTCGCGCCCGCTCGCGCGCGAGATCACGAACTGGACCGACTTGGGTACCGGGCCTGCAATGACGATATCGGCGTGATGCACCTTGCCTTCGCCCGCCCGTGCCGCTTCCAACGCTTCGCCGACGGCCCTGCGCTGATGGTCCGACGCGATATTGGCGAGCGGCGCGCCGCGCTGGGCTTTGACCGACAGGGAGATGAAGGCGAGATTCGCGTTGCGGATGATGCCCGTCTCGTCGATCTCGGCGATGCCGATCGGGGCGTTGTTGAAGAGACGCGAAAGTCGGAGATCGGGCGGGGCCTCGGCGGCATCCGGCGTTTCGTCGGCGCTGCGGGCCAGGACCAGCGATCGGCTCGGCAGCAAGCTGCCGGAAGCGTCGTAATCGACCCGATGGATGATACGCACCGGCACAACCCGCCCGTCGCGCGCCGAAAGATCGAGGTCGAAGGTTTCGGTCAGTTCCTCGCCCGGTTTTGGCGCGACACCCGAAAGCAGCTTCATGCCGGCTTCGGAAACAATGTCGCTGAGCGACAGGCTTCCCCCGGTCGTCTCTTCGAGGCCCAGTCCCAGCCATCGCGCGAGCGTGGCATTGGCATAGGCGATCCGGCCGTCGGCTGAAGCGGAGAAAAATCCGGCCGGAGCCCGGTCGAGATAGCTGATGATATATTGCAGGTGGGCGAAGGCGCGCTCCTGCTTTTCGCGGTCGGCGGTAATGTCCTGATGTCGCCAGAACGCATAGCTCTGGCCATTGGCATCCGCGATCGGCACCACGGACACCCTGATCCACACCGGCCGATCGGGCTGCGCCCCGGCCGCGGCCGATCCTGCGGCGAGTCTGAACTCTTCCTGGCGCGATTGTCCTTCGCGTGCCGCCTGAGCCAGGCGATAGACGCGTTCCGACGCATCGGGATAGCCGGCATAGAGATTCTCGACGCCGACCAGCCTGCCGATTCCCGCTGCGGAGACCAGCTTGATGAATTGTCCGTTTGCATAGACGGCGCGGCCGCGCGCATCGGTCACGACGCAGGCCTCGGACAGCGAATCCATCAGGCCGTCGAAAAAGGCCCTCTGTTGCGGATCGCTTCCGAAGCTGATGAAGCCGGCAATCCATGCAAAGAGTGAGAGGAGACCGAAGGCGGCGAGCACTCCCAATACGCCGATGAGCCATGGCGGCGCGGAGCCTCGCAGGCTCCAGGCCAGGCCGCCGGCGCCGGCGGCAGCGAGTATAGCAAGCAGGACTGCCAGCGCCGGCCGCGCCCGCATCGCACGGGCAGGTACAGCCGCCCCCTTCCGCGCATCCGCGCCTGCAGTATCGCTCATCGACCGAGCCGCGCCCCGTTTCCCCCTCGAATCATCGGCAGTATAGGGCAATTGCTTCGGTCGCGCGGCCTTGGCGTTGTCCCGATTGCATGCAAAGCGCGCGCGCCATATGGTGCGCGGGCCAGAATCGCTGGCCTTATGGAGCCGTGCATGGACGCGTTGACGCCTTATCTCAACTATCTCATCGCCGCGCTCGTCATTCTTGCGGTGGTGATCCTGGCGATACTGGTCATAAAGGCAGTCGGCGGGCGGGTGCGCGGTCGCCGCGGCACGCGTCTGGGGGTCAGCGAATACTACGAAGTCGACAAGACACGACGTTTGGTTCTGGTCAGGCGCGACGGCATTGAACACCTGCTTATGATTGGCGGCGAACGCGATCTGGTGATCGAAACCGGGATCGCAGGCCATGCCGCCATGGGCGCCGATCCCGGCATGGCGCGCCGTCCGTCGCGTTCGGAGCCAGTGACGCGGCCCGCGCCCGAAGTGGCAAATATCGATCCCTCGGCACCGCTTCGCGCGGCACCGCGTCCGGCCGTATTCGGAGACCGCCTTCCCTCGCTCAGGCCGACGGGACGCGACGAACCGCGGCTGGCCGGCCGGAAGTACGACGGCGACGAGCCGAACTGAGCAGGTCAGTCGTCGCGATAGACCCGCTCCCGGCGCTCATGGCGCTCCTGCGCCTCGAGCGACAGGGTTGCGATGGGGCGGGCATCCAGCCTGCGCAGGCTGATCGGTTCGCCGGTTTCCTCGCAATAACCGTATGAACCGTTGTCGATACGGGTCAGCGCCGCTTCGATCTTAGAGATGAGCTTGCGCTGGCGATCACGGGTCCTGAGTTCGAGGGAGCGGTCGGTTTCGGTCGAGGCCCGGTCGGCAAGGTCCGGAAGAACGTTGTTCTCATCCTGGAGGTGGAGGAGCGTCTCCTTGCTTTCGCGCAGGATGTCCTCCTTCCAGTTCAGCAGCTTGTTTCGGAAGTACTCGCGCTGCCGGTCATTCATGAACGGCTCGTCCTCGCTGGGCCTGTACGTGTCCTCGATCTCGACTGCCATTCTGCGTCCTCTTGGGCGTCTCTCCGTGGCGCGGCTATATACCGATCCGCCGGACCTTCCACAATAGTTTACAACGGCTCCGTCCAGGCCCTCGCCATACCGCTCAGGCTACTGATTCGGAACAGCTTTTCGACGTTGGGGGCGTCTTTGCCGAAGTTCTGTGACAGGCTTGCAAAGAAGGTGCCGCTGGGACCGTCAGCGCCAGTCGTGCCGCGCGTACCAGCGCATGGCATAGGGCACGAACCACGGATTGCCGCGATAGAAGGGAATTGCCCGGAAAGGCCGCTGCCAGAAAAGCGTTTGCGCATCGCCGCGGCCCAGCAGCCGCCGCGCCAGGCTCAGGCCGAAATGCGTGCCCATCGGCACGCCCGCGAAGCAATAGCCGACCGCGTAATGCACCCCTTCTTCCACGCCGATATGGGGATAGAGATCGCGCGTCCCGGCACAGCGCCCGGTCCAGCAATGTGCGAGCGCCACATCGCCGAGCTGCGGCAGCATCCGGCGCAGTTTCCGGCGCAGGGTCTCGCCCATGCGATTGAGATCGGCGCCGATGACGCCGGTATTCCCGCCGAACAGGATACGGCTGTCATCGGGCGAGCGCCGGATGAAATCGACATCGAAATTCCAGTCGATGAAGGTGCGCTTGCCCGGCATCACCGCATCGAGCACCGAAGCGGGCAATGGTTCGGTGGCGATCATATAGGCATCGAAGGGTACGACGCGGCGCTGGAGCCAGGGAAAGGCCGGGCCGGAATAGCCATTGGTGGCGACGATCACATCCTGCGCCGTCAGCCGGCCGCGCGGCGTTGCAAGCTCATGCTTGCCCGCCTCGCGCCTGATCCCCTGCACGGGCGTGAAGGGCAGGATGGTCACGCCCGCCGCCAGTGCCCGATCAAGCAGGCCCTGGTGATAGAGGCCCGGATGAAGCCCCGCCATGTCGGCGACGACGACACCGCCGTGATAGAGGTCGGTGGCGATCTCGCGATGCTGGTCGGCGCGCGAAACCGGCGTGTAGCTGTCGCCGAGGTGCCTGGCCCTCAGCTCGAATTCCCTGTCAAGCGACTCGCGCTGACTAGGCGATGCCGCCATGATGTAGCGGCCCTGCATCGCAAAGCCGCATGCGATCTTCTCGTCGCGGATGACGTTGTGCACCGTCTCGAAGGCATGGCGCAGTTCGCCATAGAGCGCCTTTGCATAGTCGAGGCCGTGCTTTTCG
>JAEUMG010000385.1 GCA_016793355.1 Hyphomicrobiales bacterium | reverse complement strand
ATGTCAGTCATATTGTTCCCGATACCTTTGGACGACGCGCAACGCGATGAAGTTGAGCGCAAGAGTGAAGAAGAAGAGCACGAAGCCAAGCGCGAAGGCCGAAAGCGTCTTGGCGCTGTCGAACTCCTGATCGCCGACCAGAATGGTCTTGATCTGCACGGTAAAGGTCGTCACCGCCTCGAAGGGGTTGAAGGTAAGATTGGCGGCGAGCCCGGCCGCCATGACGACGATCATGGTTTCGCCGACGGCGCGCGAAATGCCGAGCATGAAGGCCGACACGATACCGGGTAATGCCGCCGGCAGGACGACCTTCTTGACCGTCTCCGACTTGGTGGCGCCCATCGCATAGGAGCCGTCGCGCAATGATTGCGGCACCGCGTTAATGACGTCGTCCGACAGCGAGGACACGAAGGGGATGATCATCATGCCCATGACGATGCCGGCGGCAAGCGCCGATTCGGAAGCGACATTGAGCCCCATCGATTCGCCCCAGCCGCGAATGAAGGGGGCGACCGAGAGTGCCGCAAAGAAGCCAAGAACGACGGTCGGGACGCCGGCGAGAATCTCGAGAATGGGCTTGGCGAAGGCGCGCACTCTGGGTGATGCGTATTCCGCCATGTAGATCGCCGCAAACAGCCCGATCGGTCCGGCAACGAGCATCGCGATCACGGTAATCAGCAGCGTGCCTGTGACCAGCGGAACGATGCCGAAAGCGCCCGACGAGCCGACCTGGTCGGCCCGGATCGCGGTTTGCGGCGACCATTGCAGGCCGAACAGGAAATCGATCGGCGAAACCTTCTGGAAGAACTGGAAAGTCTCGAAAGCGACGGAGAACACAATGCCGACGGTGGTGACCACGGCGACGGCCGAGCAGAGCAGGAGCACGGCTGACGTGAAGCGCTCGAAGGCATTGCGGGCGCGGAATTTCGGCGCGATGAGCCGGTAGCCATAGAAAAGGGCGATGGCGCCTGCGAGGCAGCCGAGAATGAGCAGGCCCCAGCCGACCAGCGCCCGGGCGGAGATCATGGCTTGCGCACCGGCCCGCAACTGGTCGCTCGCTTCGCCGGTATAGAGACCGCTTGCATAGAGCTGCATGTCGCGCAAGGCAGCGCTTGCCTTCAGCGGATCGGCGGCGATCGCAGGATCAAAGGCCGAGAGGGCGGCGCTCTTAACGTAGTGAGAGCCGAGCGGAATGCCGATCGCGATGATGAGAATCATCGGCACGAAAACGGCGGCGGCGAGAAAAAGGCCGTGATAGGTGGGGAGCGAATGGACCGACGCGCGATTATGGGCAACGAGGGCGGAGGCGCGCCGGCGGCCGAGGATGAATCCCGATGCGACCAGGAGCAGCAATATCAGGAGATAAATCGATGTCATCTAGCTTGACCCGCCCGTTGTCATTCCAAACCGGCTTCTGGCGTCCGGTCGTTTGACGTGAGTTTGGGGCGGTCTGGTACATCCGCAGACCGCCCCAGAGAGGCTACGAGATCTAGTGGAGCCCGTCGCCCGTCATGCTTTCCATGGCCAGCACGGCCGCCTTCACCTGCTCATGGCGCGCGCCGGGAAGCGGGACGAGGCCCTTCTCGCCGAGATAGCCATCTTCGCCCGTGGCCGCTTCGGACACATATTCCGCGGCAAATTCCGCCAGCCCCGGCACGGCGCCGACATGCGCCTTCTTGATGTAGACGAACATTTCGCGCGACGGCTTGTAGGTGCCATCGGAGATCGTCTCATACGACGGCACAACGCCGTCAATGCCAACGCCCTGGAGCTTGGCGACGTTTTCTTCGAGGAACGAATAGCCGAACACGCCGAATGCGTTCGGGTTGGCCTCGAGCTTCTGAACGATGACGTTGTCGTTCTCGCCGGCCTCGACATAGGCGCCGTCTTCGCGAACCGACTTCCAGACCGCATCAAAGGCTTTCGCATCGGCCTTCTTGAGGTCCTTCAGCACGTCGAACTCGAGAGCGCCCGGTTCCATGAAGAGCTCGTGCATGGAATCGCGGGTGCCGGAGGTCGGCGGCGGACCGAGAACTTCGATCTTGACCGCCGGCAGCGACGGATCGATTTCGTTCCACATCTTGTAGGGATTGGGGATGAGCTTGCCGTCGGGACCGGGAACTTCCTTGGCCAACGCCAAGAACAGATTCTTGCGCGAGATGCTCATAGGCTGACCGGCCTTGGACTGTGCGAGCGTCAAACCGTCGAAGCCGATGAGCATTTCGACGATATCGGTCACGCCGGCCTTGTTGCAGGTCTCCCACTCGCCGATCTTCATGCGGCGCGAGGCATTGGTGGCGTCGGGGGTATCCTCACCCACGCCGGCGCAGAACAGCTTCATGCCGCCGCCGGTTCCGGTGGACTCGACCACCGGGGTCTTCATGCCGGACTTCTTGCCGAACTGCTCGGCAACCGCGGTGGTGAACGGATAAACGGTGGACGAGCCGACAATGCGAATCTGGTCGCGCGCCAGCGCAGGGCCGGCGAGGGCGGCCGAAAGCGCCACGACGCTCGCAGCAAACAGGATGCGCTTCATTAGAGTGTCTCCTTGGGATTGATGACGCCCGGCCGAGGCCTTTTGACTGCCTGTTCGACCGACTACAGCGCGACCATAGGTATCCCGGATAATGGTTATGTGACTGTTGGATAACAGTATTATGACGATCGAAGTGGTTGATATAAAAGATAAATCAACTCACATTGCGCGACGGCGCGAGCGGGACGCGGATCGAGAAAGAGCTGCCGACGCCAAGCTCCGAACGGACCACGAGACGCCCGCGATGCCGGTTGAGAATATGCTTGACGATGGCGAGCCCGAGCCCGGTGCCGCCGCGCGCCCGGCTTTCCTGAACGCTGACCCGGTAGAAGCGCTCGGTCAGGCGCGGAATGTGCTCTTCGGCGATGCCCGGCCCGTAGTCGCGTATCGTGAGTTCGCCGTATTGGGCGTCGATCCGCCCGGAGATGTCGACCTGCCTGCCGCGGCTTGCATATTTGATGGCATTCTCGACCAGGTTCTGGACGACCTGCACCAGTTCGTCCCAGTCACCCAGGACCGGCATGGGCGCGTCAATGGCGATCCTGATCTCCATGCCGTTCTCCTGTGCAAGACCGGAGAGGATGTCGCGGACATGGCGCGCCACCTGCACGAGATCGACCGTATCGGAAGGCCGCTTGTGAACATTCATCTCGATGCGGCTGAGCGACAGGAGATCGTCGATTAGCCGGCGCATGCGCTCGGCCTGCACGCGCATCAGATCGAGAAATCGTCCACGTGCGTTTTCGTCGTGCTTCGCCGCACCCTGCAAGGTCTCGACGAAGCCGAGCAGCGAGGCGAGAGGGGTTCGCAATTCGTGACTGGCATTGGCGACGAAATCGGCGCGCATGCGCTCGATCTGCTGCTCGCGCGTGAGATCGCGCAAGAGTATCAGGGCGGCCGGCTCGCCGGCCTCGCCGGGGATGGCCGCGATATAGGCCTCGAAGCTGCGATGGATCGGTACGCGCTGCTCATAGTCCGCGCGCATGGGCTCTCCGCCGCGCAGGATGTGCGAGACGGCCTCGACGATGGCCGGCGAACGGATCGCCGCCGAAAAGTGCTTGTGCGTGGGATCGAACTCGAAAAGGTCGAGCGCCTGGCGATTGGCGGAAACCACGACGCCATGCGCATCGAGCACGAGACAGGGATCGGGAAGGGCGGCGCCGATGCGCGCGACAAGTTCCACGCTGCCGGACGAGGGAACCCGGACAGCCGGTCCAAGGGTGCGCTCGTCGGCGTCCTTCTTCCATGGCCAGGTAACGGGCACGAATCGGAGACCTTCGAACATGCGCTAGGGTTGCCGTCTCGTATGACAGAATGGCGTCAATCGGAAGCGAATTTCACAAACCTGCTGCCCCGATTGCATTCATGTGACGGCAAGGTAAACAGGGCCGGATGCCAGCGGAGTGAGTCCATGACCGACCTTCCCGTCGACCCGGGGATGCTGCGTTTTTACGAAGAGCTTCTGAAGCACTCACCGCCCGAAGCGGTGAACTGGCCCCTGCCGGAACAGCGCAAGGGCTGGGAAGACGTCTGCCGCATGTTCCGCGCGCCGCGGCCCGAACGGCTCATGGTCGAGGATCTCGACATCGAGGGCGTTCATGTGCGCGTCTACCGCCCGCCCGGCGAGGCGCCGAAGCCGGGGGTCATCTATTTCCACGGCGGCGGCTGGGTGCTGGGAAGCTGCGAAACCCATGACGATATGTGCGCCGAAATGGCGATGGGTGCCGATGTCGTCGTTGTTGCAGTCGATTATCGTCTGGCGCCGGAACATCGCCACCCGGCACAACGCGAGGACGCGCTCAAGGTTCTGGACTGGATGCGCGAGCAGGGCCGCGCCCTGGCGATCGATCCCGGCCATATTGTCGGCGCGGGGGACAGTGCCGGCGGCCAGATGACCATGGGTCTTGCCTTGTGGCTGCGCGATCACGATCTGCCGCAGCTTCAGGGCCAGGTGCTGATCTATCCGGTGCTCGGCGCCGATGTCGATACGCCGTCCTACAGGCGCAATGCCGAGGCGCCGTGTCTCACGCGCTCCGACATGATCTACTATCTCGAGAGTTTTCTCGGACCGGGTGGAACGGCAAACTGGAACGACCCATACGCGGTGCCGCTGCTGGCGCAGGACTTGCGCAAATTGCCGCCGGCCTTTATCGCGGTCGCGGCGCATGACCCGCTTTATGATGACGGCATCATGATGGAAGCGAAGCTGAAAGCGGCCGGGGTTCCGGTGGCGATCCGCCGCGAACCGGCGCTCGCCCACTCCTATATGCGGGCGAGGCATGTATCAAAGCCCGCCATGGCCGGCTTCGCGGCGATTGTCGCCGCAATCCGAAGCCTCGGCCATGACGGTTCGCTACCCTGATCAGTTGACGACGACGAGCGCGCCCGGCTTCACATGAGCGTAGAGCTCGCTGACATCGGCATTGTGCATGCGGATGCAGCCCGAAGACGCGGCCTTGCCGATCGACGAGGGCTCATTGGTGCCGTGAATGCGATAGAGCGAGGAGCCGAGATAGATGGCGCGCGCGCCCAACGGGTTGTCGGGGCCGCCGGCCATGAAGGCCGGAAGCTCGGGCTTGCGCTTGCGCATGGCGGCAGGCGGACTCCAGTCCGGCCACTTCACCTTCTGGCTGACCTTGTGCGAGCCCGACCATTCGAAACCCTTTTTCGGCGTCGCGATGGGATATCTGACCGCCTTGCCATCGCCGAGCACGTAGTAAAGCGCACGCTCCTG
>JAEUMG010000384.1 GCA_016793355.1 Hyphomicrobiales bacterium | reverse complement strand
GCCCTTGCCGGAGCCGATCTCGGAAGCCATCCAAAAGAACGACCTCGTTGCCGCGGCGGTGCTTTCGGGCAATCGCAATTTCGAAGGCCGCGTCAATCCGGATGTGCGCGCCAATTACCTCGCCTCGCCGCCGCTCGTCGTTGCCTATGCATTGGCCGGCAGCATGTTCGTCGATTTCGCGCATGATCCGATCGGTCAGGACCGCAAAGGCGCGCCTGTCTACCTGCACGACATCTGGCCGAGCCCCGAGGAGGTGGCGGCGCAGGTCAGGAAGCATGTGACGCGCAAGGCGTTCGCCAGCCGCTACAAGGACGTGTTCAAGGGCGATGCCGAATGGCGCAGGATCAAGGTCGAGGGCGGCCTCACCTATAAATGGAGCATGGGATCGACCTATGTTCAGAACCCGCCTTATTTCGAAGGCATGAGCCTCACGCCGGCGCCGGTCGAGAACATCGCCAATGCCCGCATCCTGGGCCTCTTCCTCGATTCGATCACCACCGACCATATTTCACCTGCCGGCAATATCAGCGAGCGCAGCCCGGCCGGCCGCTATCTCCTCGAGCATCAGGTGCCGGTGAGGGACTTCAACTCCTACGGCGCCAGGCGCGGCAATCACGAAGTCATGATGCGCGGCACCTTCGCCAATATCCGCATCAAGAACCAGATGGTGCCTGGCGTCGAAGGCGGGGTTACCATTCATTACCCATCGGCCGCGGTGATGCCGATCTATGACGCGGCGATGAAGTACAAGGCGGAAGGGGTTCCCCTGGTCATCTTCGCCGGCAAGGAATATGGCACGGGCTCTTCGCGCGACTGGGCGGCAAAGGGTACAAGGCTCCTCGGGGTGCGCGCCGTCATCGCGCAATCCTTCGAGCGCATCCACCGCTCGAACCTCATCGGCATGGGCGTCCTGCCGCTTCAGTTCAAGGAAGGCGAAAGCTGGAAGGAGCTTGGGCTGACCGGCGATGAGATCGTATCGATCGGAGGCATCGCCGGCGATCTCAAGCCGCGCTCGATGCTGGCGGTGGAGATCCGCAAGCCGGCGGGTGAATTGCGCGTGGTGGATGTTTTGTGCCGCATCGATACGCTGGACGAGCTCGATTACTTCAATAATGGCGGCATCATGCCTTATGTATTGCGGAATTTGGCCAGGGCGGCATGACAACGGTTTCGTGATGCGGTCTCACCGGATCGTGACTCGCGGTTGGCCCCGGCTTTCGACATAGAGAAGCGATGGGACTGCGGATTCATAAGACCCGGCGCGAGGCCTTGCTTCTCGCGACGGGTGCCTGTCTGGCGGGCGGCGGCATCGCCGCAGCCGGTTCCGCGCAGTCGAGGCCGGCCGTCATCGAACTCTTCACCAGCCAGGGCTGTTCGTCCTGTCCCGCCGCAGATGCCTTCATGGAAGAACTGGCGGCGATGCCCGACGTCATCGCGCTCAGCTACAATGTCGATTACTGGGATTATCTCGGCTGGCGCGATACGCTTGCATCGGCCGCCAATTCGCAGCGCCAGTATGATTACGCCAAGGCGCGCGGCGACATGGATGTCTATACCCCGCAAATCATCTGCGACGGCCAGAGCCACTATGTCGGCAGCAAGCGCGCCCAGATTCTCGCCGCCATCGAGCGCGTTCGGACCGCTACGCCGGTGAACTGGGTGCCGATGACGATCGAGCGGCAGGGTGACGAATTCCTGGTCACCGCCGAGGCAGCGCCGAGCGGCGCCCGCAACGGGACCATATGGTTGATGTCGGTCATGCCGCGGGTGAAGGTCGCCGTCGAGCGCGGCGAGAATGCCGGCAAGGAGATCACTTATTACAACGTCGTGCGCAATATAACGCCGGGCGGCATGTGGCACGGCGAGCGCCTGTCGCTGAACCTTCCGGTCAAGGGCGTGTTCAAGGACTGCTGCACGGCCTGCGTCGCGCTGCTGCAGACCGGCGATGTCGGCCCGGTCATCGGCGCCGCCCGCTGGAGCGAAGTCCAGGGATAATCTCCGTTAGTCTTTCCCTGGCCGGCCTCCGAGCCGGCTATCCAGAGTGGATGGCAGGGTCAAGCCCTGCCATGGAGAGTCACTGAGAGGATGACAACCGGCCGCGCCAATGGAACACTACCGCGCGACGAACCCCACGCGAGACCATCCTCCCATGCTCGATCTTCTCATCACCAATGCGACGCTTCCCGACGGCCGAACGGGCATCGACATCGCTTGCGCCAAAGGAAAAATCGCCGATATCGGCCATCTCGGCGCGCTCGCCGCGGCGCGGTCGATCGACGCGCGCGGCCATCTCGTATCGCCGCCCTTCGTGGATGCGCATTTCCACATGGATGCGACGCTGTCGCTTGGCATCCCGCGGCTCAACAAATCCGGCACGCTGCTGGAAGGCATCGCCTTGTGGGGCGAACTGAAGCCGCTTCTCACCCATGAAGCGGTGATGGAGCGGGCTTTGCGCTACTGCGATCTCGCGGTTTCCCAGGGCCTCCTTGCCATTCGTACCCATGTCGATGTCTGCGACGATCGCCTGCTCTGCGCCGAAGCGCTCATCGAAGTCAGAAAGCGCGTCGCGCCCTATCTCGATCTGCAGATCGTCGCCTTTCCGCAGGATGGCTACTACCGCTTCCCGACGGCGGCC
>JAEUMG010000404.1 GCA_016793355.1 Hyphomicrobiales bacterium | reverse complement strand
TTTGCCGGCGCGGTCAAGGGTGCCTATGCCGATGTTTTGATGCGCGCGCGCTTTCCGGCGGTCGTCCTTTTCATCACCTGCGCGCCTCAATTCGTCGATGTCAATGTACACCCCGCCAAGGCGGAAGTGCGCTTTCGCGATGCGGGTCTGGTCCGTGGGCTGATCGTCGGGGCGATTCGCGAGGCCTTGGGCGCCGGCGCACGGCGCAGCGCATCGTCGCTCTCGACTGGCCTAAGGCCGGCGCCGCCGACACCTGCGATGGCCGAAGCGAGCCTTGCCGCATCGGCGCTCCAGGGCTTCGCCGAAGCGCAAGCGGCATTCCTGCTCGATGGTGCCTTGAGCGCCGAGGTTGCCGGGCCTTTGCCCGAAGAGACATCGGACTTTCCGCTGGGGGTCGCGCGCGCGCAGTTCCACCAGAATTACATCGTCAGCCAGACCGGCGACGGTATCGTCATAGTCGACCAGCATGCTGCGCATGAGCGGATTGTTTATGAGAAGCTGAAGGGCGAATATGCGCGAAGAAACATTTCCACCCAGCCCTTGCTCGTGCCAGAGGTCGTCGAACTGGACCCGGCCGCCGCCGAACGGCTCGCCGATGCGGCCGAACTACTCAGCCAGGCCGGCTTGGTGATTGATCGCTTTGGCGACAGCACGATCCTGGTGCGCGAGATTCCGGGCGCGCTGGGCGGTGCCCGCATTGCCGGGATGCTGCGCGACCTTGCCGATGAGCTCGCGGCCTTCGACAGTGCCGGGACGGTCGAGGAGCGCATCAATCATCTGCTCGCGACGATTGCCTGCCATCACTCGGTGCGTTCGGGCCGCGTGCTGAAGGCCGAAGAGATGAATGCGCTGCTGCGCGAGATGGAGCGCACCCCCAATTCCGGCCAGTGCAATCACGGCCGCCCGACCTATGTGCGCTTTACGCTGGCCGATATCGAGCGATTGTTCGGAAGGAAGTAGTCGAGCCTGCGTAAACTTGTCATTGCCGGGCTTGTCCCGGCAATCCATTGGGCCGATTCTCGCACGGCGGAGTATCGGCTCGGTGGATCACCGGAATAAATCCGGTGATGACAATATTAGGCAGCCCGATAAAACCGCACCTGCGTCTCGCCATAGTCGCGCTGGCTGAGCAATGTCAGCGAGTCCGGCGCGAGCAACTCCGCGCCCAATGCCTCCTCGACGACAACCACTGCACCTGGCAGGAGCCAGCCGCCTTCCACCAGCGCGGCAAGCGCCCTCGTGCCCAGTCCCTTGCCATAGGGCGGATCGGCAATCACCAGATCGTAGCCGGGCTGCGGCGCGCAGGGGCCGAGCCGCGTTGCATCGCGCCGCCAGATCTTCACTTGCCCGATCACGCCGAGCGCATCGGCATTGCGCCGGATGAGGCCGCGCGCTTGCGCCGAATCATCGACGAACTGGCAGAAGCGGCTGCCTCGCGAAACGGCTTCGAGCCCCATGGCGCCGGTGCCGGCGAAGAGATCGAGTACCCGCGCTCCCTCGATCGTGAAGTCTTCGATGCCGTGCGCCAGGATGTTGAAAATCGCCTCGCGCACCCGATCGGATGTCGGCCGTGTCGCGTGTCCTGCCGGGCTTGCCAGGCTATGGCCTTTGAACTTTCCCCCGACGATGCGCATGCGCGTGTCCCGCCCCAATCTTGCCCCCGAGCTGGTCGCGCAGCACATTGGGCGGCACTTCCTGTAGCCCGCCGCGCGGCAACTCGCCAAGCTGAAACGGCCCGAAGGCGACGCGGATCAGGCGGTTGACCCGCAATCCCAGATGCTCGCAGACGCGTTTCACTTCGCGGTTTTTGCCCTCGCGGATCGCAATGGTGAGCCAGGCATTGTCGCCCTGGAATTTATCGATCACCGCATCGATCTCACCGTACTTGACACCCTCGATCGTCACACCCTCCTTGAGCCGGCCAAGCGCTTCCGGATCGGGCTTGCCATAGACCCTGACCCGGTAGCGCCTGATCCAGCCATTGGCCGGCAGTTCGAGCTGGCGTTCGAGTTCGCCGTCATTGGTGAGAAGCAGCAGCCCCTCGGTATTGAGATCGAGCCGGCCGATCGAGACCACCCGCGGCAGTTGCGTCTTGAGCTTCTCGAATACCGTCGGCCGGCATTGCGGATCCTTGTGGCTGACGACCAGGCCGGCCGGCTTATGGTAGCGCCAGAGCCGCGCCCGTTCCGGAGCGGGGAGGGGGATGCCGTCGACGGCCACCGTATCAATCGGCCCGACATTGACCGCCGGCGAGGCAAGCACCTTGCCATTGAGTTGCACCCGGCCCTCTTCGATCAGCCTCTCGGCATCGCGGCGCGAGCACAGGCCCGCCCGCGCAATCACCTTGGCTATGCGTTCACCTTCGAATGCGCTCATCTTGACCGGCCCTGCTTCAGCGTTCATCTGAACCACGATGTCGTTCAAACTGCCAGAGCCGATGTTGCTTGCGCTCGCCGAGGCCGAAGCCGCCGGGAAACGGGGCGAGGTGCCGGTCGGCTGTGTCATCGCCGACCGCGCCGGCACGATCCTGGCCAAGACCGGCAACCGGACGCTCGCCGACCGCGACCCGACCGCCCATGCCGAATTGCGGGCGATCCGCGAGGCCGCACGTCGGCTTGATAGCGAGCGGCTGACCGATTGCGACCTCTTTGTCACGCTCGAGCCCTGTGCCATGTGCGCCGCCGCCATTTCCTTTGCCCGCATCGGTCGGCTCTATTTCGGTGTCGCGGATGAGAAGATGGGGGCAGTCGAGAACGGCCCGCGCTTTTTCCAGCAGCCGACCTGCCATCATCGCCCTGAAGTCTATGGCGGCATCGGCGCCGAACCGGCCCGTGCCCTGCTGATTCAGTTTTTCAGGGAACGCCGCTAAAGGATTCGAGAGATTCGAGAATTTCCTCTCCCGCTTGCGGGAGAGGAAAGGGGCCCATTGCGAAGCAGTGGGAAAGGTGAGGGGAAGCTGGCAGACATCCGTCCCCTCATCTTCCCCATGCCGCTTTGCGTCATGGGTCCCCCTCTTCTCCCGCAGGCGGGAGAAGACGAGGTCGATTCCTACGCGATCTTCTTGATGCGGCTTTCCAGCGCGCGCTTCAGCCATTCCTTGGCGGGCTCGGCGGCATCGAACAGTTCCTTGGCGCGGAAGAACTGGTTGCCTTTGAACTGGTCGACCGGCGGCTCGACATAGATGTCGGGTGGCGATACGGATCGCCTGAGCCGGGCGATCTGGTGGAACATGATGAACATCGAGCCGAGCGCCAGTTCGCGGTTGGTCGGATGGATCCGCCCCGTCGAGCGCGGCCGCCCCGTCACATCGACCGCCACGACGAGATCGCATCCCGCCCGCACGTGATCGAAGGGAACCGGATTGCATACGCCGCCATCGACATGAATGCGGCCGTCGATCTTGGGGCCCGAAATGACGCCCGGAATGGCGATCGATGCGGCGATTGCCTGCACCATCGGACCTTCGGTGATCACGCGCTCTTCGAGGCGCTCGAAATCGGTAGTGATGACCTTGAACGGAATGAGCGTGTCCTCGACCCGCTTCGCCACGCCTTCGGGAAAGGCGAGGCTGACGAGCTTCTCGCCCTGGATATGGACCGAGCTCAGCCCTTTCAGCGAAAGAAGATCGCCAAGCCGCGACTTCTTGGCGCCGAAGACATAGCGCATGGCAACGATCTTGTTGACGAGGAGCCGCTGCGTATGCGCGCGCAATTCCTTCGCTGGGATTCCGGACGCGTAGGCAGCGCCGATCAGGGCTCCCATGCTGCAGCCGGCAATGACCGTCGGCCTGATGCCGATCTCGTCGAAGGCCTCGAGTATGGGAATATGGGCAAGGCCGCGCGCGCTGCCGCCGCCGAGCGCCAGCCCGATGCGCGGAACGCTCAAGCGCCCGCCCTCATCGCAAATCCCCAACCCGTCTCGGCAAGGGGTTCGACCTGGCTTGCCATGGCGGCGGCATGGGCATTAGCGGCGGTTCCATCGCGCACCCGCCCGGCGATGCCCTGCAGGATCGCCGCGATCCGGAAAAAATTATAGGCGAGATAGGCATCGAGATTTTCAATGCCGGCGCGCCCGGTCCGGCAGCAATAGGCTTCGACATAATCCGCAAGCGCCGGCAGCCCGGGCTCCTTCTCATGGCCCTTCAACGTGCCCACACCGGCCCCGCTCTGCGAGGCCGGCATGTGCCACTGCATGAGGTGGTAGGTGAAATCGGCCACGGGATCTCCCAGCGTCGATAATTCCCAGTCGAGAACGGCCACGACTCGCGGCTCGTGCAAATCTATGATGCAATTGTCAAGGCGGAAGTCGCCATGGATGATCGCCGCGGGCTGATCCGCCGGGCAGGCTCCCGGCAGCCATTCGATCAACCGTTCCATGGCGGGAATATTGCGCGTTTCGGACGCACGATACTGCTCCGACCAGCGTCTGATCTGGCGCGCAACATAACCCTGCGGCCGGCCGTAATCGCCGAGCCCAAGGGCCGCCGGATCGAAGTTATGCAGCCGGGCAATGGTTTCATTGAGCGAATTGAAAAGCGCCGCGCGGTCCCTGCCATCGAGGCCCGGTGCCCACGGATACCAGAAGACCCTGCCCGGCACGTATGTCATGACAAAGAACATGCTGCCGATGACGGCGTCGTCCGTGCACAGGTGAAGCGGCCGGGGAACCGGGAAATCGACGTCCGCCAGCGCCGACATGATCCGGAATTCGCGATCGACGGCATGGGCGGAGGCGAGCAGTTTCCCCGGCGGCTTACGCCGCAGGACGTAGCTGGCCCCAGGGGTCGTCAGTTTGTAGGTCGGATTGGACTGCCCGCCCTTGAACTGTTCGATCTGCAAGGGGCCGTCAAAGCCTTCGATATGGCCCTTCAGATAGTCCGAGAGCCGCGCTTTGTCGATGTGATGCGCCGGCGATACGGCTTGCGTTCCCGCAAAAGCCTTCTGGCGATCAAGCGGCGCGCTCACTGCCGGCCGAATTCCCGCAGGAAGGGAAGAAGCTGGGCGAGCGTCTGCTCCGGATTCTCCTCGGCGACGAAGTGGCCCGAATCGATTCCGGCACCACGCAAGTTCGTGCACCAGGCGCCCCAGACCTTCAATGGATCGTCGGCCTCGACATCGTCGCCACCGCGCTTGGTGGCGGGAATGCCGGCGTCGCCCCACAGCACGAGCGTCGGACACTCGATCTTGCGGTTCGCAGCGCGGTCGGCCTCATCCGCCTTGAGATCATAGGTCTGCCCGGCACGATAATCGTTGCACGTCGCGTGTACATGCTCCGGCGTCGCATAATGCAGGCGGTATTCGGCAAGTGCTGCCGGATCGAAGGCCGAGAGATCGCGCGCCTTGGTCCAGCTGGCAATCGTGTAGTCGAGATAGGCGGCCGGGTTCGGCTCGATCAGCATCTCCGGCAGGGGATTGGGCTGCGCCAGAAACAGCCAGTGATAGGTCTTCATCGCCAGCGTCACGGTAAAATTGTGCCACATGTCATAGGTCGGCACGATGTCGAGGCTGGCAAGGCACTGGACGACGTCGGGTGTATCGAGCGCCATGCGATAGGCGACGCGCGCGCCGCGATCGTGGCCTGCAACCGCGAAGCGGCGATGGCCGAGGCTTGCCATGAGCAGGCGCATGTCGCCCGCCATGGCGCGCTTGGAATAGGCGAAATTCTCGGGGTCATTGTCGGGGCAGGAGGAGAAGCCATAGCCGCGCAGGTCCGGCAACACGCAGGTGAACTCCGCCATGAGCTTGGGCGCGATCCGATGCCACATCGCATGGGTCTGCGGGAAGCCGTGCAGCAGCAGGAGCGGCGGTCCGCTGCCGCCGACTCGCGCAAAAATTTCCGTATTGCCGGCTTCGAACCGCACTTCGCGGGTATTGGGAAAAAGCGTGTTCATGGATGAAGTCTAGAGCAAGTCCGTCCGGGATTGAACCTCCCTGCCTCGAAGCGCGCTTACTCCGACGGAATCGTGAAGATCCGCTGGGCGGGGCTGACATCGCGCAGTTTCTGCGGGCCGAGATCCTCCAGCGGTTGACCGCACAACTCCTGGAATGTTTCCGACACCAGCACATCGCGAGCCAGTATTTTGGTGAGTTCCATGATCCGGCTGGTATGGTTGACCGCCGGGCCGATCGCGGTGAAATCGAGCCGCAATCGGCTGCCGATATTGCCATAGGCGATATCGCCTGCATGCAATGCCAGTCCGAAGCCGAGCGGCGACATTTCGCGCTCGACGCGTTCGAAATTGAGCGTCGCTATCCGCACCCGGGCTTCGCGCGCGGACGCAAGCGCCTGGCAGCAGCGCGGCCCCAATTCGCGTCCATCCGCCGGGAAGATCGCCAGCACGCCGTCACCGATGAACTTCAGGACCTCGCCGCCATTCTCCTCGATAGGCCCGACCAGCGCATCGAAGAAATCGTTGAGCGTCTCGAGAACGACCGGGATTGGCTGCGCGTCTGAATAGCGCGTGAAGCCGCGCAAATCCGCCATGAGAATTGCCGCAGGGATGATTTCGGACGTGCCGCGCTCGATCGCGCCGCTGAATACCTTCTCGCCGCTGCGCCGCCCAATATAGGTGTTGAGAAGATCGATGGCGATGGTCCGCAGCACATGCCGTTCGGCATAGGGACCGAGCTGTGCGGTCGCCAGCTCCAGGGCCATGATATGATCGTCGCCAAAACCATTCGGTGCTTGTGTCGCATAGGAAATCATGGCCGAACGGGTCTTGTCGATGAACGGGAAGGGCACGGCCAGGTAGTCCGTTGCGCCAACTTCACGCAATTCCTCGAGCACGGTGAGATCGGGTGCCGGCGTGTCGAGCCTGCGGCGAAAGGGCCGATCGGTCTCATCCACGATCCGCACCGGGCTGTTCTGATAGGCGCCGGATTCCTCGATATCGCGCCGCTTCCGGTCCGTCACTTTGACATCCCCGGCCGTCCAGATGACCTGCGCGCCGGACATTTCCGGATGCAGGAGCTCAAGCGCGAGCGAAGATCGCCACAATGGGACTCCTGCTTGATGGAGAAAACCGCAAAAGGCGTTGTGGAGATCGCGCATCTTGCGATGCCGCGCGGCCGCCGTGACCAGCCAGGGGCCGAGGCGGCACACCAGCGATTCGACGTCAACCATGGCGTGCGATGGCGCGCCAGCCGATATCGCGCCGGCAGAATCCTTCCGGCCAGTCGATCGCGTCAACAGCCGCATAGGCCCGTCTCTGCGCCTGTGCCACCGTGCTGCCGCGTGCCGTGACATTCAGGACGCGCCCGCCGGTCGCGATCAATTTATCGCCACGGAGCGCCGTGCCGGCATGGAAAATCTCGACACCCTCTTGTGCGCGCGCGGCATCGAGCCCGCGGATTTCGCTGCCCTTAAGCGGCTCGCCGGGATAGCCGCGCGCGGCCATCACGACGGTTAGCGCCGTATCCTCGTGCCAGCGCACCGAGATGTTATCGAGCGTGCCGTCGCAGGCAGCGAGCATGAGGGTGAGGATATCGTCCTTGAGCCGCATGAGCAGCACCTGCGCCTCGGGATCGCCGAAACGGACATTGTACTCGATGAGCTTGGGCCCTGACTCCGTCAGCATCAGGCCGGCGTAAAGCACGCCGACATAGGGCGTCCCCATGCGTGCCAAAGCCTTGACGGTCGGCGCGATGATCTCGTCGAAGGCGATGCGGCAGAGTTCTGGCGTCATCGCCGGGGCGGGCGAGTAGGCGCCCATGCCGCCGGTGTTGGGTCCGGTATCTCCTTCACCGGCCCGCTTGTGATCCTGTGCCGTGCCGAGCGGGATGGCATTGACGCCGTCACAAAGCGCAAAGAAGCTTGCCTCCTCGCCTTCGAGAAATTCCTCGATCACGCATGCGGCGGTGCCGAATCGTCCATCGAATATCTCCCCGATCGCGTGCTTGGCCTCCGCATCGGTCATCGCGACGGTGACGCCCTTGCCGGCCGCCAGTCCGTCCGCCTTGATGACGATCGGCGCGGGATGCTGCTTGAGATAGGTGAGCGCATCCTCGCGCCTCGCAAAGCGCCCATAGGCAGCGGACGGAATGCCGAAGCGGGCACAAAGATCCTTGGTGAATCCCTTTGAGCCCTCAAGCTGGGCTGCCGCCTTGGACGGCCCGAAGACCTTGATCCCCGCCGCCCTCAGATCATCGGCGAGTCCGGCCACGAGCGGCGCCTCGGGCCCCACCACGACGAGCTTGATTTGCGCCATGCGGCAGAAATCGATGATCGCCTGGTGGTTCGTTACATCGAGCGCCACCAGTTCGGCGATCTCACCGATGCCGGGATTGCCCGGCGCGCAATAGAAACGACCGAGCAGGGGGCTCGCCGAAATGGCCCAGGCGAGGGCATGTTCGCGTCCGCCCGAGCCGATGAGGAGTACGTTCATGACAGCACCGGAGCCTGACCAAGAATACGGGCGAAAAGCACCAAAGGCCTGCACATTGTCAAGGATTTCCAGTCCCTGGAGCGCGGTTTGGGCAATTGACATGAATCGCCGCTGTGCCAAGTGTGGGCCATGGCCGATACCGATTTCGATCCCGAAACCGGCGAGATTCTGTCGAACAAGCC
>JAEUMG010000322.1 GCA_016793355.1 Hyphomicrobiales bacterium | reverse complement strand
AGAAACTCCACTCCTTTGCCTTCGCGACGATGAAATCGCGGAACACCACGACCCGCTTGGAGTCCTTCAACTCTTCCGGATAGACAAAATAAGTGTCGAAGGCCGGCATCTGGTGCGGCAGATCAATTTGAATCAAACCTGAATCGCGATCGACCAGATAGTCTGGAAGTGAGCAAATGCCCACGCCCGCCACGATGACGCGCCGCAATGCCGCCGCGTTGTTGATCCGCAACACCGGCTGGCGAGACTTTCCTTCTTCGAGCCCCGCGGTCTCAAGCCAGTTGATCGACGCGAGATAGGGCGGTGCACTGCCGAAAGTCACGATCTTGTGTTTGTCGAGATCGGCAAGCGTCGTCGGGATACCGAATTTGCGCACATACTCCGCCGACGCATAGACGTGATGGTGGACCGTGAAGAGTTTGCGCTGGATGAGATCGGGCTGGGTTGGCCGGCGCAGGCGGATCGCGACATCGGCTTCGCGCATCGAGAGATCGAGCTCTCGGTCCTCGAGCAGCAATGTGACACTGATCTCGGGGTACAGATCCTTGAACTCGGCGATGCGGGGGGTGAGCCATAAGGACCCAAGTCCGACCGTCGTCGTGATGCGCAATTCTCCGGTCGGCTTGTCCTTCGAATCCATCAACCGCGTCTGGGCGGCGGCGAGTTTGGATGACACCTCATGCGCCGTGCGGAACAGCATCTCGCCTTGTTCGGTTAGAATCAGCCCGCGCGCATGACGGTGAAACAGCGCAATATTGAGCTCCTGCTCAAGCGCGCTGATCTGCCGGCTTACCGCGGACTGCGACAGTCCGAGTTCATGGCCGGCATGCGTAAAGCTTCCGGCATCCGCAACGGCGTGAAAAATCCTGAGCTTGTCCCAGTCCATGCCTGCACCTGCTACTCCGCGGCTTGGCGCAGCTTATGACTGGCATGGAGCCATCGCTCGGCTTCCAGCGCCGCCATGCAACCCAATCCCGCCGCGGTAACCGCCTGGCGATAAACATCGTCGGTAACATCGCCGGCCGCATAGACACCTTCGATCTCGGTGGCCGTCGAGCGGCCATGCGTGACGATATACCCCCCGGCGTTGAGATTGAGTTGACCCTTGAAGAGGTCGGTCGCGGGCTTGTGCCCGATGGCGACAAAGACGCCGTCGGTCGCAAGTTCGGTGATGGCGCCGGTCTTGATGTTGCGGAGCCTGGCGCCGGTCACACCCTTGGGATCGCCGGTTCCGAGTATTTCTTCAACGGTCGTATCCCAGATCACCTTGATCTTGGGGTGGGCGAAAAGCCGGTTCTGCAGGATGCGTTCGGCGCGCAGTTCATCGCGCCGGTGGACGAGCGTGACCTCGCTGGCGAAATTGGTCAGGAACAGGGCTTCCTCAACAGCGGTATTGCCGCCGCCGACGACGATCACCTTGCGATCCCGATAGAAGAAACCGTCGCAGGTCGCACAGGCCGAAACGCCGAAACCCTGGAAATGCTGCTCGGAAGGGATCCCAAGCCATTTGGCCTGGGCGCCGGTGCAGATGATGAGCGCATCGCAGGTGTAGACTTGGCCCGAATCGCCCTTGAGCCAGAAGGGGCGCTCGCCGAGGCGCACTTCGGTGATGTGGTCGCTGACGATTTCGGTCCCGACATGGGCGGCCTGCGCCTGCATCTGCTCCATGAGCCACGGCCCCTGGATCACATCGGCAAAGCCTGGGTAATTCTCGACATCGGTGGTAATGGTGAGCTGGCCGCCGGGCTGTATGCCTTGAATCAGCAGCGGTTTCAGCATCGCGCGCGCAGCATAAATGGCTGCCGTATATCCCGCTGGCCCCGACCCCAGGATCAGGACGCGAACATGACGGGCCTGCATGAAATTCTCCAATCGCTATCGAAGGATAACATAGCCTATTTTGGGCCCTTCTCAAGGTCGGCTCCCCAACTGTTGTGGATCGCGACACGGAATAGGCGCCGGGCGGTGCAATCGCGCAACATTATTGCTATAGCTTGTCAATGCCCCGTCGTCTGGCCCTCGATCCGACCGATTGGAAGATCCTGAAGCACCTCCAGGAAAGCGGCCGCATGACCAATGTCGAGCTTGCCAACCGGGTCGGCCTGTCGCCGCCGCCCTGCCTGCGGCGTGTCCAGGCGCTGGAGGAGGCGGGCGTCATCAGGGCCTATCGGGCGGTCCTCGATCCGGCGAAGCTGGGATTCGAAGTCATGCTCTTTGCCCTGGTGGGATTGAAGAGCCAGGCGGAAGCCGAACTGGAAGCCTTCGAATCGCGCGCTCGGCAATGGCCCCAGGTCAGGGAATGCCATGCCATTTCGGGAGAGGCGGACTTCATTCTCAAATGCATCGCCGCTGACCTGCCTGCCATGCAGGAATTCGTGATCAAACAGCTCACCGCGCAGCCTAATGTCGAGCATGTAAAGACCATGCTCATTCTGCGTGAATCCAAATACGAACCGGGCGTTCCGATCGCATGACCAGCACGGAGGATTCTACGAGCGGGGCTCTCACCTCGGGCTGGCTCGGGCTCATATCGTCTTCGGCAACCGCCGTGGTGGTCGGGTTTGCCAGCACGATCCTGCTCATCATGGAAGCGGCGCGCGCCGTCGGGGCAAATCCCGCCGAGCAGGGTTCCTGGGCAGCCGCCCTGTGTTACGGCATGGCGCTGACGACCCTGATTCTTTCCTGGCGCTACAAGATGCCGATCATCACCGCATGGTCGACGCCGGGAGCGGCCGTCATTGCGACGAGCGGGGCAGGGATCGGCTATGCCAATGCGCTCGGCGCCTTCGTCGTCGCCGGCCTCCTCGTCTGCCTTGCGGCATTGCTGACTCCTATCGCGCGCCTGATCGAGCGTATTCCTGCACCGGTTGCTGCCGCGATGCTGGCCGGCGTGCTGGTCCGCTATTGCCTCGGCGTGCCGGGGGCAGCGCTCGCCATGCCGGTCATCGTGATTGGCCTTTCCATTGTCTTTTTCGCCTTGCGATTGAGTTACCCGCTCTTTGCTGTCCCGGTGGTTGTCGGGCTCGGCATAGTCGCGGCGATGATTGCCGGCCAGTTCGGGTCGGAATGCTGCAGCTTCGGCGTAACGCCGCTGGTATGGACCACACCGCAATTCGATGCGAGCGCGATTCTGGGCCTCGGCGTGCCCCTTTTTCTAGTCACCATGGCATCGCAGAATCTTCCAGGCTTCGCGGTCTTGCGCGCCGCCGGGTACCGGCCGCCCGTAACCGCGTCGTTCTGGGTCACGGGGATAGGTTCGGTGCTTGCCGCTCCCTTCGGATCGCACGCACTCAACCTCGCCGCGATTACCGCCTCGATCGTCACGGGCCCCGATTGCCACCCCGATCCGAAGCGCCGATGGCTGGTCGCCTGGCCCTATCTCGCGATGTATGGCGTCGTCGGCCTGCTTGCGGGCTCGCTCATCCAGATTCTTGGGTCGCTCCCGCCCGCGCTCATCACGGCAATTGTTGGTCTTGCACTCTTCGCCCCGCTCGCCGGCAGCGCGACAGCGATGATGAAGGAGCCGCGTGACATCGAAAGCGCCATTCTGACGTTTCTCGTCACGGCGTCGGGTGTCACAATCGCCGGAGTCGGCTCGGCCTTCTGGGGTCTGGTTGCGGGCCTCATCCTTTTCGTCGCGCGCCATTACATCCACGGCTGGCGGCGCACGCAATTGTAATGCTGTTCCGGCTTCACAGATCGGCATGTGCTGGTTAATCTCATGACCATGACCGGCACGAAGCAGCGCAGCGTGATCCTCATCACGCATGACAGGGACGACAAGGACGACCGTGCGTCGATCTGGCTCGCAGGCCAAGGCTATCGCCTCGACTGGTGCTGCCCGGCCGAGGGAGAGGCGATTCCGCCGATCACCGATGAAGTTGTGGGTGCAGTCATCTATGGCGGCAAGTACGATGTCGGCGAGCAGAAGTCCTTTACTTTCCTTGTCGACGAATTGAAGTTCATCGACGACGCATTGGAGAAGGGAACGCCCTTGCTCGGTCTCTGCCTCGGCGGGCAATTATTGGCGCATGCGCTCGGCGAACCGGTCGGACCGCATCCCGCCCGCCATGCCGAATATGGCTATTACGATCTCGTGCCGACGGAAGCGGGAAAGAGCGAATTCGGTTCAGGCCTGAAGGTGCTGCAGTCGCACTGGCATGGCTGGTATGGCACGCCCAAGGGGGCGGTGAAGCTTGCCCGATCGGAGCATTTTCCCGAACAGGCGTTCCGCTACGGGCCATCGGCCTATGGTTTCCAGTTCCATCCCGAGGCGAGCCGGGCGATGCTCGCGCGCTGGATCGGACGCCGTCCGGCGGAACGGCATCAATTGCCCGGCGCATTCCCGCCGGATCGTCAGCTTGCGGACAATCTTGTTCATGACCGGGCCCTGGGCGACTGGTTTCACCGTTTCCTCGCCCGCTGGAGCAGTGGCAATACGGTGCGCGAGGCAGCGGAATGACGACGCTCGCCACGCTTCCTTCCGTTGAGACGCCGCAGCTCCTGCTGCGCGAAATCGAAACGCGCGATGCGGTAAGCTTTGCCCGCTTCATGACGCAGCCCGCCTATCAGAAGCATATCGCGGTTCGCCTGCGCAATCGCACCGAAGTCGATGCCTTCGTCCATCGTGCCGTGAGCAGGAAGGGCGACGGGAGCCGCGCGTCATTCCATCTTGCCGCCGAAGAGAAGATGAGCGGCGAGGCGATCGGTGACGGTTTTATACTTCTCCAGCGGCCGGGCATCGCCGAGATCGGCTGGGGCGTTCATCCCGCGATGTGGGCGATGGGTATTGGCTCGGAGATCGGCAAGGCGTTGCTGGGGCTGTCCTTCGAGCGCCTCGATGTGGCGCGCGTCTGGTGCAAGGTAATGGCCGGCAATGTCGCCTCCTTGCGTCTCGCCCGGCGCATTGGCTTGAAGCATCTCAAATCGCATCCCGATTATCCGGCTGGCGGCGGCCGCTTCGAGGCCGTCGAGATTTTTCAGCTCACCGCCCAACAGTATTTCGACGCGCCTTACTGATCGCGAGGAGGCCATCATGGCTGCCACACCGCCTGTCTGCGATTTCGGCTGGAAGGCGAGGGCCTTCGAACTGCCGGGAACGGATGGAAAAATCTATTCGCTCTCCGATATCCGCGGACCAAAGGGTACCTTGATCGCCTTCATCTGCAACCACTGTCCTTATGTGAAATCGGTGATCGACAGGTTGGTGCG
>JAEUMG010000276.1 GCA_016793355.1 Hyphomicrobiales bacterium | reverse complement strand
GTCGTGAGCACCGGCGAGTTTTCCGTTCTCCGTGGCGATCAGTTCAGGTGGAATGCGATAGGTCATTGACTATTTCTCCGCCGAACCAAGATCTAAGATCCTCCATCGGCGGGCTTGACCCGCCGATCCAGTCTGGATGGGCGGGTCAAGCCCGCCCATGGAGCAAAAAATTCGAACGCCTTCGGCTGTCATCGCGTGAAGGATGCCACATGCCCGGCATCGACATTGAGATAGTTGCCGGTCGATTTCGAAGACATGTCGGATGCGAAGAAATAGACGCCCTCGGCGATATCCTCGGGGAAGACCGAGCGTTGCAGAAGGGAGCGCTTGCGATAGTGCTCTTCGAGCTCGTCAGGGCGAATCTTGAGCGACTCGGCGCGCTGCTTGCGCCAATCGCCCTGCATCAGCTTGGTCCCGCGCAGGACCGCATCGGGGTTCACGACATTGACGCGAATTCCCATTGGCGCCCCTTCCAGCGCCATGCAGCGGGCGAGATGCAGTTCTGCGGCCTTGATGGCGCCATAGGCGCTTGCCCCCGCCGAAGCGACGATAGCATTTTTCGAGCAAATAAACACCATGGAGCCGCCCATGTTCTGTCGCTTGAGCAGGCGGAAGCCCTCGCGCCCGACCAGGAAGTATCCGGTGCCGAGAATAGCCGACTGGCGATTCCAGATTTCGAGGCTGGTGTCCTCGACGGGGGCGGGCAGGGCGATGCCGGCATTGTTGACGACAATATCCATGCCGCCGAAGCGCAGCACAGCGGACCGGAATGCGTCGACGACGGCTTCCTCGGATGTCACATCCATGACGACACTGTGGATGGAGTCCTTGCCAAAGTCTTTGGCAAAGGCCGCAGATGTTTGCTCCAGCGCAGCGGCATCGATGTCGGCGATGGTGACGCAGGCACCTTCGCTCAGGAGCTTCGCCGCGATGGCCGCTCCGATTCCACCGGCGCCGCCGGTGATGAAGGCGATCCTACCGGCGAGACTCTTCGGTTTCGGCATGCGTTGAAGCTTGGCCTCCTCGAGCAGCCAGTATTCGATATTGAACGCCTCCTGCTCCGGGAGCCCCCGATACTCGGAAACGCCAGAGGCGCCGCGCATGACATTGATGGCGTTGACATAGAACTCGGATGCAATGCGCGCGGTCGCCTTGTCGCGTGCGAAGGACATCATGCCGACGCCCGGCACGAGATAGATCACCGGATTGGGATCGCGCATCGCCGGCGAGTTCGCATGCTTGCAGCGATCGTAATAGCCCGCATAGTCCTTACGGTAAGCCTCGATCAGGCGGCCAAGATCGGCGGAACTCGCATCGGCCGGGACTACCAGAGGCCTGATCTTGGTGCGCAGGAAGTGATCGGGGCAGGATGTTCCAAGCGGCGCGAGCTCTGTGAGCTGGTTGGAATTCACGAATTCCAGCACTTCGGGCGAATCGGTGAAATGCCCAACCTTGAACTCGTCGCGCGCGATGCGCCCGCGAATTTCCGGCAAGAGGCGAATTGCGGCGTCCTTACGGGCTGCCTCGCCAAGATCGGCGACAGTCGAGCCGCCGAAGGCCGGCTTTGCGCTGTTGTGCCCCAACCAGTCGGCCGCCTTGTTGATGATCCGCAACGTCGTTTCGTAGCAGGATTTCGAATCCGGCCCCCAGGTGAAGAGACCGTGGCTGCCCAGAACGACGCCCACATAGTTCGGATTGGCTTTCGCCATTTCGCCGAGCTTGATGCCGAGATCAATACCCGGGCGCTGCCAGGGGAGGAAGCCGATCTCGTCGCCGAAGATTTCATATGTAAGACGTTCGGCATCCTTCGACGCGGCGATGGCGATAACCGCATCGGAATGGACATGATCGACATGGCGATGCGGCACATAGCCATGCAGGCAAGTGTCGATCGAGGCGGCGCGCGGATTGGCGTTGAAGGTGCAGTGATTGAGCTTGTGGACCATCTCGTCTTCCTGATCGAGACGGCTGTAAAGCGACTTCAATGATTCAAGCTTGTCGAGATAGAGCGTTGCGAAGCCGTCGAGCTTCATCGATCCCAGATCGCCACCGGACCCCTTGACCCAAAGGACAGTGACGGGCTTTCCCGTCAATGGATCGGGCGTATCGATCTTGGCCGACGTATTGCCGCCGCCGAAATTGGTGATGCGCAGGTCCGCGCCGAGCAGATTCGAGCGATAGAGCAATTGTCCCGCTTCATCGAGCGTCTCGGCGACGGCATTATCCCAAAGATTCGGTACGGTATGATTGGAGATCGTCATCAGTCAAAAACCTCAGAAGACAATGCCTCTCCCGCGCGGTTGCGCGGGAGAGGATGGCGATGCTTAGAAATCGAACTGGCCGATATTTTCCTTGGTGAAGGTGTAGGGCGCGCCGAGCAGGATCTCGGAGCCGTTGATCACCTGGAGTTCGCCAAGCTTTCCGGCCTTGACGCTGGTTGCGCCGGCCTTGAGGTCGCCATCGGCCACCGCGCGCAGCACCTGCAGGGCCGCGTAACCCAGATCGACCGGGTTCCACAGCACCACTGACTTGACGCAGTCCTTTTCGACATAGGGCTTCATGGCGTTGGGCGTGGCGAGGCCGACAACCGCGATCTGCCCGCACTTTCCGGCCTGTGTCACGGCTTCGGCCGAGGCCGGTGTTGCGACGCTCGTCATGCCGAATAGGCCCTTCAGCTCATCGCCATACTTGTTGATAAGCGTCGTTGCCTGGTTGAAGGAGAGCACATTGTCTTCCTGCGCCTCGACGGTCTCGAGCCATTTCATGTTGGGATGGCACTTGGCCGCATAGGCCGCCATTTCGGCAATCCAGCGTGCCTGGTTCGGCGTCGTGAAAGTCGATGTCACGATCGCGAAAGAGCCGTCCTCGCCGATCTCCTTCGCCATATTGTCGACGAGCGACTTGGCGATGCCGTTGAATTCGGCCTGGTTCACGAACCACTGGCGTGCGTCGGGCTGCGAATTGGCATCATAGCCGACGACGTTGATGCCCTTGGACAAGGCCTTCTTCAGAACCGGCGCGATGGCGACCGGGTCATTGGCGGCAAACAGAATTCCGTCGACGCCGGACGTAATGTAATTGTCGATAAAGCTGATCTGCTGGTCGATATTGGCCTGCGTCGGGCCGTCGGTTTTGGCGTCGACATTGCCGAGTTCAGCCGCCGCGTCGGCGATACCCTTGGATGTGGCGTTGAAATAGCCGATGCCGATCAGCTTGGGGATATCGACAACGGTGATTTTCTTGCCTTTGCGATCAGGCGCGTTGGTCGGTTCGCCGCCATCATAGGGCTTGGCAACGGCCGCACTCGGCGTTCCGTCGCAGGCGAGGGGGTTGGTCGGCAGATCGTCGCCGCCCGTCCAGGCCGAGGCCGCGTAGGCACTCCCCGCCATGGCGGCGAGAGCGAAAGCGGCAATTACAGTCTTGCGTATCATGGTCACGCTCCTTGCGCTTCGAATCCGGTCCAATGCTACAGCGGACGGTTGCGGCCCGGATCCTTCTCCCATTTGTTCAACCGTCTGCATCTCTTCGAAACATGTTGCTGATGAGGATTGTAAGGATCAGCACGGCACCGATCACGACGATCGTGCCATCGCCCTTGACGCCGGCGAGCGCCAGCCCATTCTTGAGGGCCTGCATCAGCACGAGGCCGAGCAACGTGCCGATGATCGTGCCGCGGCCGCCGAAAATGCTGGTGCCGCCGAGGACGACAGCGGTGATGACATCGAGTTCGAGGCCGGTTCCCATATCGGAGCGCGTGGTCGAAACGCGCGATACGAAAATGACCGCAGCGAGACCGGCGATCAGGCCCGACGCGGTGTAGATAAGAAGCAGAGCGCGATCGACCCTGAGGCCGGAAAAGCGCGAGGCGACTGCATTGGAGCCGATCGCGTAGGTCTCGCGTCCGAATGTGGACAGTCCGAGAATGATCGCGGCAAGAACCGCGCACAATCCGAAAATCCAGAGTTGCACCGGCACGCCGAAGAACTCTCCCTGGCCCAGCACGAAGAACCATTCCGGATAGCCGCGCACGGAGCGCGCTTGGCTGATGCCTTCCGCGAGCCCGCGATAGAGGGCCAGCGTTGCCAGTGTTGCGATCAGGGGAGGAACGCCAAAGCGGGTTATGATCAGCCCGTTGACGAAGCCGGCAAGCGCACCGGCGGCGATGCCAAGCATCATCGCAAGCGGAAGCGGCAATCCGATGTTCTGCCAGAAAACGCCGAGAAGAATGGCGACCAGGCCAAGAATCGAACCCACCGAGAGGTCTATCCCACCGGTCACGATGACGAATGTCATGGCCAGCGCCACAAGGCCGACCTCCGCCATCAAACGTCCCTGGTTCAGCAGGTTCTCCGTCGTGAAGAAACGGTCCGACTGGAAGGCGAGCATGATGAGGGCGAGTATCAGCAGCAATCCGAGTATCGTCTCGTGGCGGAAGAGGAGATTGCGCAGCGACTGACTCATCGCGCCATCTCCCGCTTGCGGCGCGCCATGTCGGCAAGGACCGTCGCCAGGATGAGCAAGCCGAGCACGGCGCGCAGCCAATAGGCGGAGACATTCAGGAATATCAATGCCGATCCGATGCAGGCGAAGAGGATCGCGGCGAGCGTCGATCCGATCACCGTGCCGGTCCCGCCGAGAATGGATACCCCGCCGATAACCGAAGCGGTAATGACGGTGAGCTCAAGATTGGGTGGAACCGTCGATTGGATCACCTGCAATTGCGTTGCGAAGAGCAGGGCAGCGATGCCGGCAAAAAAACCATGCAGCGCGAAGGCGAGCACACAAGTGCGCTCCGGGCTTAACCCGCTGGCGCGGGCGGCTTCCGGATTTCCGCCGACCGCATAGAAGGAGCGCCCTGTCGCCGAGTAGCGCATCCACACCGCCATGATGATGGTCAGGATGGTCATGAAGTAGACGGGGGAGGGGATGCCGAAGAGGCGGCCTTGCGCGATGAAGAATTCGGGCGGCATGCCTGAAATCCACGTGCCGCCGGTCGCGCTTATGAGGCCGCCCTTCAGGATGGACAGCATGCCGAGCGTCATGACGATTGATGGAATTTTCAGATAGGCGATGAACGCGCCGACGGCCGTGTTGATGATGACACCAACCACAACCGGGACGATCCAGGCGATCCAGACCGGGTAGCCGCTGACCGCCAGGGTGCCGGCAATGGTGGCCAGCACGCCGATCAATGATCCGACCGAAACATCGATATTGCCGGTGATGATGACCAGCGACATGCCGATCGCGGCAACCGCTATGTAGGCATTTCCGGAAAAGATGTTCGTAAGATTGGTGTTCGAGAGAAAGCGGGGATTGACTGTGCCGACGACCACGAAGAGTACGATCAGCGCGCCCAGCACGATGATTTCCTGCCCATAGGCGCGAAAAACCCGTGACAA